>NZ_JBEYUY010000030.1:0-126965 GCF_040643775.1 Streptomyces sp. NPDC047081
CGCGGCCGGTTCCGGAACGGTCGGCTCCACCGCGCCCGTCGACGGCTCAGGACCCGCCGCCTGCAAGGCGGCCCCGGGCACGAGCACGCTCGGGGCCACCCCGGCGGCACGTTTCTGCTGAAGTGCTGTACGGCTCAGCTGTCCTCGTGGGAGGCGACCGCGCGGCGCGCGTCGGCGTCCAGCACGCCCCAGCTGATCAGCTGCTCGGTGAGGACCGAGGGGGACTGGTCGTAGATGACGGCGAGTGTGCGCAGGTCGTCCTGGCGGATCGACAGCACCTTGCCGTTGTAGTCACCGCGCTGCGACTGGATCGTCGCCGCATAGCGCTGCAGGGGGCCCGCCTTCTCGGCCGGCACGGTCGCCAGCCGCTCCAGGTCCAGGACCAGCTTCGGCGGCGGCTCGGCCGCGCCGCCCGGGGTGGTGCCCGGGAGGAGCTCCTGCACCGGGACCCCATAGAAATCCGCCAGCTCGGCGAGGCGCTGTACGGTCACGGCACGGTCGCCGCGCTCGTACGAACCGACCACGACCGCCTTCCAGCGTCCCTGGCTCTTCTCCTCGACACCGTGGAGGGAAAGGCCCTGCTGGGTGCGGATGGCCCGGAGCTTGGCCCCGAGCTGTTTGGCGTATTCGCTGGACATATAGCTCCCCGGACACTGTGTCGACGCGGCTGCAGAGGATCCGAGCCGCGCGTCTGGTAACTCACTGTGAGGTTACGCAGCGTGACTCTCGTGCGTCAAGCCGAATGGTCCACACCGACTCTTCCGTGGCAGCGGTGGCCGATTACGCCAGGGGGGTGATCAGGGGTGTCGCCCCGGCCTGCTAACGTTGATGGCGCAAATCCGACGTCCTTTAAGGTCCGTCCCGTGAGGCGGAGAAGGGGGTCCGTTTCGTATGGACAAGCAGGACACGTCCGGGATTCCGGCGTCCGATGCCCGGCCCGTGCTCGAAGGCCCGGACATCGCGCGGGTGTTGACCCGCATCGCCCACGAGATCGTCGAGCGCGCCAAGGGCGCCGACGACGTGGTGCTCCTCGGCATTCCGACCCGAGGCGTCTTCCTCGCCCAGCGGCTCGCCGCGAAGCTGGAGGAGATCACCGGCCGCAAGATTCCCTGCGGCTCCCTCGACATCACCATGTACCGCGACGACCTGCGCATGCACCCGCCGCGTGCGCTGGCCCGCACCGAGATCCCCGGTGACGGCATCGACGGCCGCCTCGTCGTCCTCGTCGACGACGTGCTCTTCTCCGGCCGCACCATCCGCGCCGCCCTGGACGCCCTGAACGACATCGGACGCCCGCGCGCGGTCCAGCTCGCGGTCCTCGTCGACAGAGGCCACCGCGAACTGCCCATCCGCGCCGACTACGTCGGCAAGAACCTCCCCACGTCGCTGCGGGAGACGGTCAAGGTCCTGCTCGCCGAGGAGGACGGTCGCGACACCGTCCTGCTCGGCGCGAAGCCGACCCAGTAGCAGGCCGAGGGGCTCGCGCCGCTTCGGCGTGCCCCGGCCTGTCCCGAATCTCCCATACGTGAACTGCCTTACGGAGCCTGACAGATGCAGCGTCATCTCATCTCGGCCGCCGACCTCACCCGCGACGACGCCGTCCTGATCCTCGACACCGCCGAGGAGATGGCCCGGGTCGCCGACCGGCCGATCAAGAAACTGCCGACCCTGCGCGGACGTACGATCGTCAACCTCTTCTTCGAGGACTCCACGCGCACGCGTATCTCCTTCGAGGCCGCCGAGAAGCGCCTCTCCGCGGACGTCATCAACTTCACCGCCAAGGGGTCGAGCGTCTCCAAGGGCGAGTCCCTGAAGGACACCGCGCAGACCCTGGAGGCCATGGGCGTCGACGCCGTGGTCATCCGGCACGGCGCCTCCGGTGCGCCGTACCGGCTCGCGAACTCCGGCTGGATCGACGCCGCCGTCATCAACGCCGGTGACGGCACCCACCAGCACCCCACTCAGGCCCTGCTGGACGCCTTCACCATGCGCCGCCGCCTGGTCGGCCGGGACGCCGGGATAGGGCAGGACCTTGCCGGCAGGCGCATCACGATCGTCGGCGACGTCCTGCACAGCCGGGTCGCCCGCTCCAACGTCGACCTGCTGCACACCCTGGGCGCCGAGGTCACCCTGGTCGCGCCGCCCACCCTGGTGCCCGTCGGCGTCGAGACCTGGCCGTGCGAGGTGTCGTACGACCTTGATTCCGTACTGCCCAAGTCCGATGCCGTGATGATGCTGCGCGTCCAGCGCGAGCGCATGAACGCGGCGTTCTTCCCGACCGAGCGCGAGTACTCGCGGCGCTACGGCCTCGACGGCGACCGCATGGCGCGGATGCCGGAGCACGCCATCGTGATGCACCCCGGGCCGATGGTCCGCGGCATGGAGATCACCGCCGAGGTCGCCGACTCCGACCGCTGCACCGTCGTCGAGCAGGTCGCAAACGGAGTCTCCATCCGGATGGCCGTCCTGTACCTGCTGCTCGGCGGCAACGAACCCGCCGTCAGCCACGCCCGCACCATCGAGGAGAAGTAAGAACCATGAGCAAGATCCTTATCCGTGGTGCGAAGGTGCTCGGCGGCGAGCCGCAGGACGTGCTGATCGACGGCGAGACCGTCGAGGCCGTCGGTACGGGGCTGTCCGCCGAAGGCGCCGAGGTCGTCGAGGCCGCAGGGAAGGTGCTGCTGCCGGGGCTCGTCGACCTGCACACCCACCTGCGCGAGCCCGGCCGTGAGGACTCCGAGACCGTCCTGACCGGCACGCGCGCGGCGGCGAGTGGTGGCTACACGGCTGTCTTCGCCATGGCCAATACTTTCCCGGTCGCCGACACCGCCGGTGTCGTCGAGCAGGTCTACCGGCTCGGGCAGGAGCACGGCTACTGCGACGTGCAGCCCATCGGCGCCGTCACCGTCGGCTTGGAGGGCAAGAAGCTCGCCGAGCTGGGCGCCATGCACGAGTCGGCCGCCGGTGTCACCGTCTTCTCCGACGACGGCAAGTGCGTCGACGACGCCGTGATCATGCGCCGGGCGCTGGAGTACGTGAAGGCCTTCGGCGGGGTCGTCGCCCAGCACGCGCAGGAGCCGCGGCTGACCGAGGGCGCCCAGATGAACGAGGGGATCGTCTCGGCCGAGCTGGGGCTCGGGGGCTGGCCCGCGGTGGCCGAAGAATCGATCATCGCCCGGGATGTCCTGCTCGCCGAGCACGTGGGTTCCAGGGTGCACATCTGCCACCTGTCGACGGCCGGCTCCGTCGAGATCGTGCGCTGGGCCAAGTCCCGCGGCATCGACGTCACCGCCGAGGTCACCCCGCACCACCTGCTCCTCACCGACGAGCTGGTCCGGACGTACAACCCCGTCTACAAGGTCAACCCGCCGCTGCGCACCGAGCGCGATGTCTTCGCCCTGCGCGAGGCGCTCGCCGACGGCACGATCGACATCGTCGCCACCGACCACGCCCCGCACCCGCACGAGGACAAGGACTGCGAGTGGGCCGCGGCCGCCATGGGGATGGTGGGCCTGGAGACCGCGTTGTCAGTGGTGCAGGAGACCATGGTGGACACCGGGCTCCTCACCTGGGCCGGGGTCGCCGAGCGCATGTCCTCCAAGCCCGCCGAGATCGGGCGGGCGAAGGGCCACGGGCGTCCCGTCTCGGCTGGTGAGCCCGCCAACCTCACGCTCGTCGACACGGCATACCGTGGGTCCGTGGACCCCGCGGGCTTCGCCTCGCGCAGCCGGAACACCCCGTACGAGGGGCGTGAGCTGCCGGGCCGTGTGACGCACACCTGGCTCCGGGGCAAGGCCACGCTCGTCGACGGGAAGCTCACGTGACACCTGTAATCCTGCTCGCGGCCGAGAAGAAGTCGGCCGAGGTCACCGACTGGGCCGCCCGCGTCGGCTGGCTGGTCGGCCTCGCCCTCTTCGTCGCGCTCGTCTACTGGCTGATGCGCGAGGGCTGGAAGTGGCGCGGCACGCTCCAGGGCGACCTTCCGGAGCTGCCCACCGCGCCGGAAGACCCCGGCCCGGCGAAACTGACCATGACCGGCCGCTACCACGGCTCCACCACCGCCGGTCAGTGGCTCGACCGCATCGTGGCGCGCGGCCTCGGCACCAGAAGCCGGGTCGAGCTCACGCTGACGGACGCGGGACTGGACGTCGTACGGCCCGGAGCGACGGACTTCTTCGTCCCGCGCGAGGCGCTGCGCGAGGCCCTGCTGGGCAAGGGCATCGCCGGCAAGGTCCTCACCGAGGGCGGGCTGCTGGTGGTGACCTGGGCGCACGGCGACAGGCTGATCGACTCGGGCTTCCGCTCGGACCACGCGGCCGAGCACCAGGAGTGGGTCGACGCGATCAACTCCATGATCAACAAGACGGAAACGGAAGGCGCACGATGACTACCTCCACAAGGGGAGCCTCAAGGACTCCCGCGGTGCTCGTCCTGGAGGACGGCCGGATCTTCCGCGGCCGTGCCTACGGGGCCGTGGGGGTGACCTTCGGCGAGGCGGTCTTCTCGACCGGCATGACTGGCTACCAGGAGACCCTGACCGACCCCTCGTACCACCGCCAGGTCGTCGTGATGACCGCCCCGCACGTCGGCAACACCGGCGTGAACGACGAGGACCCGGAGAGCAAGCGGATCTGGGTCGCCGGATACGTCGTCCGCGACCCCGCGCGCGTGCCGTCCAACTGGCGCTCCCGGCGCTCCCTCGACGAGGAGCTGCGCCATCAGGGCGTCGTCGGGATCTCGGGCATCGACACGCGCGCGTTGACACGCCATCTGCGCGAGCGCGGCGCCATGCGCGTCGGCATCTTCTCCGGCAACGCGCTGCCCGACGAGGGCACCATGCTCGCCGAGGTGCGCCAGGCCCCCGAGATGAAGGGCGCCGACCTCTCCGCGGAGGTCGCCACCAAGGAGGCCTACGTCGTCCCGGCGATCGGCGAGAAGAAGTTCACGGTCGCCGCCGTCGACCTCGGCATCAAGGGCATGACCCCGCACCGGATGGCCGAGCGCGGCATCGAGGTGCACGTGCTGCCCGCCACCGCGAGCGTCGAGGACGTGTACGCCGTCGACCCCGACGGCGTGTTCTTCTCCAACGGCCCCGGCGACCCCGCCACCGCCGACCACCCGGTCTCCGTGATGCAGGCGGTCCTGGAGCGCGGCACCCCGCTCTTCGGCATCTGCTTCGGCAACCAGATCCTGGGCCGTGCGCTGGGCTTCGGCACCTACAAGCTCAAGTACGGCCACCGGGGCATCAACCAGCCCGTGCAGGACCGTACGACCGGCAAGGTCGAGGTCACCGCGCACAACCACGGCTTCGCCGTCGACGCGCCGACCGACAAGGTCTCCGAGACCCCCTACGGCCCCGCCGAGGTCTCCCACGTCTGCCTGAACGACAACGTGGTCGAGGGACTCCAGCTCCTCGAGCGCCCCGCCTTCAGCGTCCAGTACCACCCCGAAGCGGCAGCCGGCCCGCACGACGCCGCCTACCTGTTCGACCGCTTCGTATCCCTGATGGAGGGCCAGCGTGCCTAAGCGCACCGATATCCAGTCCGTCCTGGTCATCGGCTCCGGTCCGATCGTCATCGGCCAGGCCGCCGAGTTCGACTACTCCGGCACCCAGGCGTGCCGGATCCTGCGCGCCGAAGGCCTGCGGGTCATCCTGGTCAACTCCAACCCGGCGACGATCATGACCGACCCGGAGATCGCCGACGCCACCTATGTCGAGCCGATCACCCCGGAGTTCGTCGAGAAGATCATCGCCAAGGAGCGCCCGGACGCCCTCCTGCCCACCCTGGGCGGCCAGACGGCCCTCAACACCGCCATCTCGCTGCACGAGGCGGGGACGCTGGAGAAGTACGGCGTCGAGCTGATCGGCGCCAACGTCGAGGCCATCAACAAGGGCGAGGACCGCGACCTCTTCAAGGAGGTCGTCGAGGAGGTCCGCAAGAAGATCGGGCACGGCGAGTCCGCCCGCTCGGTCATCTGCCACTCCATGGACGACGTCATCGCGGGCGTCGAGACGCTCGGCGGCTACCCGGTCGTCGTCCGCCCGTCCTTCACCATGGGCGGCGCCGGCTCCGGCTTCGCGCACGACGAGGAGGAGCTGCGCCGCATCGCCGGCCAGGGCCTCACGCTCTCGCCGACCACCGAGGTGCTCCTGGAGGAGTCCATCCTCGGCTGGAAGGAGTACGAGCTGGAGCTGATGCGCGACAAGCACGACAACGTCGTGGTCGTCTGCTCCATCGAGAACTTCGACCCCATGGGCGTGCACACCGGCGACTCGATCACCGTCGCCCCGGCGATGACGCTGACCGACCGCGAGTACCAGATCCTGCGCGACATCGGCATCGCCGTGATCCGCGAGGTCGGCGTCGACACCGGCGGCTGCAACATCCAGTTCGCGGTGAACCCCGAGGACGGTCGCGTGATCGTCATCGAGATGAACCCGCGCGTGTCGCGCTCCTCGGCCCTCGCCTCCAAGGCGACCGGCTTCCCGATCGCCAAGATCGCCGCCAAGCTCGCCGTCGGCTACACGCTCGACGAGATCCCGAACGACATCACGCAGGAGACCCCGGCCTCCTTCGAGCCGACGCTCGACTACGTGGTGGTCAAGGCCCCGCGCTTCGCGTTCGAGAAGTTCCCGCAGGCCGACTCCACGCTGACCACCACGATGAAGTCGGTCGGCGAGGCCATGGCCATCGGCCGCAACTTCACCGAGGCCTTCCAGAAGGCGCTGCGTTCGCTGGAGAAGAAGGGCAGCCAGTTCACCTTCGTGGGCGACCCCGGCGACAAGGCGCGGCTCCTCGAAGAGTCGGTCCGGCCGACCGACGGCCGCATCAACACCGTCATGCAGGCCATCCGCGCGGGCGCCACACCCGAGGAGGTCTTCGAGTACACGAAGATCGACCCCTGGTTCGTCGACCAGCTCTTCCTCATCAAGGAGATCGCCGACGAGCTCGCCGAGGCCGCCGAGCTGACGCCCGAACTGCTCGCCGAGGCCAAGCGGCACGGCTTCTCCGACCAGCAGATCGGCGAGATCCGCGGCCTGCGCGAGGACGTCGTCCGCGAGGTCCGGCACGCGCTGGGCGTGCGCCCGGTCTACAAGACGGTCGACACCTGCGCCGCCGAGTTCGCGGCCAGGACGCCGTACTTCTACTCCTCGTACGACGAGGAGACCGAGGTCGCGCCCCGCGAGAAGCCGGCCGTCATCATCCTGGGCTCCGGCCCCAACCGCATCGGCCAGGGCATCGAGTTCGACTACTCCTGCGTCCACGCCTCCTTCGCGCTCAGCGACGCCGGGTACGAGACGGTGATGGTCAACTGCAACCCGGAGACCGTCTCCACGGACTACGACACCTCCGACCGCCTGTACTTCGAGCCGCTGACGCTGGAAGACGTGCTGGAGATCGTCCACGCCGAGCAGCAGGCAGGCCCCGTGGCAGGCGTCGTCGTCCAGCTGGGCGGCCAGACCCCGCTAGGTCTGTCCCAGGCACTCAAGGACAACGGCGTGCCGATCGTGGGCACTTCCCCGGAGGCCATCCACGCCGCCGAGGACCGCGGCGCCTTCGGGCGCGTGCTCGCGGAGGCGGGCCTGCCGGCCCCCAAGCACGGCACCGCCACCACCTTCGCCGAGGCCAAGGCCATCGCCGACGAGATCGGCTACCCGGTCCTCGTGAGGCCGTCGTACGTCCTCGGCGGACGTGGCATGGAGATCGTGTACGACGAGACGCGCCTCGCGTCCTACATCGCCGAGTCGACCGAGATCAGCCCCTCCCGGCCGGTCCTCGTCGACCGGTTCCTGGACGACGCCATCGAGATCGACGTCGACGCCCTCTACGACGGCCAGGAGCTCTACCTCGGCGGCGTCATGGAGCACATCGAGGAGGCCGGCATCCACTCCGGCGACTCGGCGTGCGCGCTGCCGCCGATCACGCTGGGCGGCTTCGACATCAAGCGGCTGCGGGCGTCGACGGAGGCCATCGCCAAGGGTGTCGGCGTCCGCGGACTGATCAACATCCAGTTCGCGATGGCCGGCGACATCCTCTACGTCCTCGAAGCCAACCCGCGCGCGTCCCGCACCGTCCCCTTCACCTCGAAGGCGACCGCGGTGCCGCTCGCGAAGGCCGCCGCCCGGATCTCGCTGGGCGCGACCATCGCCGAACTGCGGGCGGAGGGGCTGCTTCCGGCCAACGGTGACGGCGGCGAGCTGCCGTTCGACGCGCCGATCTCCGTCAAGGAGGCGGTCATGCCGTGGTCGCGCTTCCGCGACATCCACGGCCGCGGTGTCGACACGGTCCTCGGCCCGGAGATGCGCTCCACCGGCGAGGTCATGGGCATCGACTCCGTCTTCGGCACGGCGTACGCCAAGTCGCAGGCGGGCGCGTACGGGCCGCTGCCCACCAAGGGACGGGCGTTCATCTCGGTCGCCAACCGGGACAAGCGCTCGATGATCTTCCCGGCGCGCGAGCTGGTCGCCCACGGCTTCGAGCTGCTCGCCACCTCCGGCACCGCCGAGGTCCTCAAGCGCAACGGCATGAACGCCACCATCGTGCGCAAGCAGTCCGAGGGCACCGGCCCGAACGGCGAGAAGACGATCGTCCAGCTGATCCACGACGGCGACGTAGACCTGATCGTCAACACCCCGTACGGCACGGGCGGCCGCCTCGACGGCTACGAGATCCGTACGGCGGCCGTGGCCCGGTCGGTCCCGTGCCTGACGACGGTCCAGGCGCTCGCCGCGGCCGTCCAGGGCATCGACGCCCTCAACCACGGTGACGTGGGCGTCCGTTCGCTCCAGGAACACGCGGAACACCTGACCGCGGCCCGCGACTAGCAGCCGACGAGGGGGACACCGGAAACGGTGTCCCCCTCTTCATGAGGCTTCATGAGGACAGCATGTACAAGATCTTCTTCAACCTCGTCTTCAAGCGCATGGACCCGGAGCAGGCCCACCATCTGGCCTTCCGCTGGATCCGCCTCGCCGTCCGCGTCCCCGGGCTGCGCACCTTCGTCGCCGCCGCGCTCGCGCCCCGCTACAAGGAGCTGCGCACCGAGGCCTTCGGGCTGCGCATGCACGGCCCCTTCGGGCTCGCCGCGGGCTTCGACAAGAACGCGGTCGCCATCGACGGCATGTCGATGCTCGGCTTCGACCACGTCGAGATCGGCACGGTGACGGGGGAGGCGCAGCCCGGCAACCCCAAGAAGCGGCTGTTCCGGCTCGTGAAGGACCGCGCGCTCATCAACCGCATGGGTTTCAACAACGAGGGCTCGCTGGCCGTCGCGGCCCGCCTGGCGTCTCGTACGCCCGTCTTCAGGACGGTCGTGGGCGTCAACATCGGGAAGACCAAGGTCGTACCGGAGGCCGAGGCCGTCGGCGACTACGTGAAGTCGACCGAGCGACTCGCCCCGTACGCCGACTACCTGGTCGTGAACGTGTCGTCGCCGAACACGCCCGGGCTGCGCAATCTGCAGGCCACCGAGGCGCTGCGGCCGCTGCTGACCGCCGTGCGCGAGGCCGCCGACCGGATCGTCGCGAACCGGCACGTCCCGCTCCTGGTGAAGATCGCGCCGGACCTCGCCGACGAGGACGTCGACGCCGTCGCCGACCTGGCCGTCGAGCTCGGCCTGGACGGGATCATCGCCACGAACACCACCATCGCGCGCGACGGGCTCGGTTTGAAATCCGAACCCTCGCTGGTGAAGGAGACGGGCGGCCTGTCCGGCGTCCCGCTGAAGGCGCGCTCCCTGGAGGTGCTGCGCCGCCTCTACGCGCGCGTGGGCGACCGCATCACCCTGGTGGGCGTCGGCGGCATCCAGGACGCCGAGGACGCCTGGCAGCGCATCCTCGCCGGTGCCACCCTCGTACAGGGCTACAGCGCGTTCGTCTACGAGGGGCCCTTCTGGGGCCGTGCCATCCACAAGGGGCTCGCCGCGCGCCTGCGCACCAGCCCGTACGCCACCCTCGCCGACGCGGTCGGCGCCGACGTGAGGAAGACGACCGTATGACCGAGTCCTTCGGCGCCCGGCTGCGCCGCTCCATGGACGAGCGTGGCCCGCTGTGCGTCGGCATCGACCCGCACGCCTCTCTGCTCACCGAGTGGGGCCTGAACGACGACGTGGCCGGTCTGGAGCGGTTCAGCCGTACCGTCGTCGAGGCGATGGCCGACCGGGTCGCCGTCCTCAAGCCGCAGAGCGCCTTCTTCGAGCGCTTCGGCTCGCGTGGCATCGCCGTCCTGGAGAGGTCGGTCGCCGAGGCGCGGGCGGCCGGTGCGCTGGTCGTCATGGACGCCAAGCGCGGCGACATCGGCTCCACCATGGCCGGGTACGCCGAGGCCTTCCTGCACAAGGACGCGCCGCTGTTCTCGGACGCGCTGACCGTCTCGCCGTATCTCGGGTACGGGTCGCTCTCGCCGGCGGTCGCGCTGGCCCGGGAGAGCGGCACGGGCCTGTTCGTGCTCGCGCTGACCTCCAACCCGGAGGGCGGCGAGGTGCAGCACGCGGTGCGGGCGGACGGCCGGAACGTCGGGGCGACGATCCTGGGCCACCTGGCCGCCGAGAACGAGGGCGAGGCGCCCCTGGGCTCCTTCGGGGCCGTCGTCGGCGCCACACTGGGCGACCTGTCCTCCTACGAGCTGGACATCAACGGTCCGCTCCTGGCCCCCGGTGTGGGCGCCCAGGGTGCTACGCCGGCCGACCTTCCCCGGGTCTTCGGAGCCGCCGCGCGCAATGTCGTCCCGAACGTCAGCCGCGGAGTACTGCGGCACGGGCCGGACGTCGGCGCGCTGCGGGCCGCGGCGGACCGGTTCGCGGAGGAGATCCGGGACGCGCTCGCGGCCGTATGACCCCTTCTGCGTTGTGGCGCCGCCGTGACGGTCGTAGATGAGGCGCGACGATCGAAGAATGTTGGTGGAAGTTTTGCGCGGCGACCGTATGAGGCTTTCCCGACGGTCGTCGCGGGCGTTCGAGCTGGTCGACGGAGTCCTCCGATGAGTGCTTCGGGGCCCACTTGAGTCTGAATACATCCTCAAATCCGGGGCATTATGTCCTAAATGTCCGTCCTGGCGGAGGCTGACCAGGACTTTTCCGCTGTTCTCGCTGACTCTGGCGGAGTTGGCCGCTAGTCTCCGAGCAGAGTGAACGGGCAAGCGTGTTGCTCGTGGCTCCCCAGGTGTGGGGCGACTAGGTTCCTCACCGGTCCGTATCCGACAGTTCGACATCCGAGGTGACGTAGGCGTGGCTCTTCCGCCCCTTACCCCTGAACAGCGCGCAGCCGCGCTCGAAAAGGCCGCCGCGGCTCGCCGGGAGCGGGCCGAGGTCAAGAATCGACTCAAGCACTCCGGCGCCTCCCTGCACGAGGTCATCAAGCAGGGCCAGGAGAACGACGTCATCGGCAAGATGAAGGTCTCCGCGCTGCTCGAGTCCCTGCCGGGCGTGGGCAAGGTCCGCGCCAAGCAGATCATGGAGCGACTCGGCATCTCCGAGAGCCGCCGTGTTCGCGGTCTCGGCTCCAACCAGATCGCTTCCCTGGAGCGTGAGTTCGGCAGCACCGGTTCCTGAGTCCGGATCCACCGGACCGGGAGTCCCGGGCACCCCGGGATTGCTGGAATAATCGCTGCATGAGTGAACGTCCGCGGCTGACCGTGCTCTCCGGCCCCTCCGGGGTCGGCAAGAGCACGGTCGTCGCCCATATGCGCAAGGAACACCCCGAGGTCTGGCTCTCGGTGTCGGCGACGACCCGCAAGCCCCGCCCCGGCGAGAAGCATGGAGTCCACTACTTCTTCGTCAGCGACGAGGAGATGGACAAGCTGATCGCCAACGGCGAACTGCTGGAGTGGGCCGAGTTCGCCGGCAACCGTTACGGCACGCCGCGCGCGGCCGTGCTGGACCGCCTGGAGGCGGGTGAGCCGGTGCTCCTGGAGATCGACCTCCAGGGCGCCCGGCAGGTCCGCGAGTCCATGGCGGACGCCCAGCTGGTGTTCCTGGCTCCACCCTCCTGGGAGGAGCTGGTGCGCAGGCTCACCGGGCGGGGGACCGAGCCGCCCGAGGTGATCGAGCGCCGCCTGGACGCGGCGCGGATCGAGCTGGCGGCGGAGCCGGAGTTCGACGTGACCTTGGTCAACACCTCCGTCGAGGACGTGGCGCGCGAGCTGCTAGCCTTGATGGACGTAGTGTGATCACGATCTGTGATCATGACGATCTTTTCCCATCCATCGGAAGGTAGAGCGTGTCCTCTTCCATCTCCGCGCCCGAGGGCATCATCAACCCGCCGATCGACGAGCTCCTCGAGGCCACCGACTCGAAGTACAGCCTCGTGATCTACGCGGCGAAGCGTGCCCGGCAGATCAACGCGTACTACTCGCAGCTCGGCGAGGGCCTCCTCGAGTACGTCGGTCCGCTCGTCGACACCCACGTGCACGAGAAGCCGCTCTCGATCGCCCTGCGCGAGATCAACGCGGGTCTGCTGACGTCCGAGGCCGTCGAGGGCCCGGCGCAGTAACTCTCCGGCGCAGTAGTACTTTCGTATTGCAGTTGGCTTTTCCACAGGCCCGACAGCGCGACTGTCGGGCCTGTGGTGTGTGATGGGACCTGTACGTTGCCGAGCCGGGGAGAGACGGTGGACAAGCCCAAGGTCGTGCTGGGGGTCAGCGGTGGCATCGCCGCGTACAAGGCCTGTGAGCTGCTCAGAAGGTTCACCGAGTCGGGTCATGACGTCCGCGTCGTCCCCACCGCGTCCGCGCTGCACTTCGTCGGCGCCGCCACCTGGTCCGCCCTCTCCGGCAACCCGGTCTCCACGGAGGTCTGGGACGACGTCCACGAGGTCCCGCACGTCCGCATCGGGCAGCACGCCGACCTCGTCGTGGTCACCCCGGCCACCGCCGACGTCCTCGCGAAGGCCGCCCACGGCCTGGCCGACGACCTGCTCACCAACACGCTCCTCACCGCCCGCTGTCCGGTCGTCTTCGCGCCCGCGATGCACACGGAGATGTGGGAACACCCGGCGACGCAGGAGAACGTGGCGACGCTACGGCGACGCGGTGCCCTCGTCATCGAGCCCGCCGTCGGCCGCCTCACCGGCGTCGACACCGGCAAGGGCCGGCTGCCGGACCCGGCGGAGATCTACGCCGTCTGCCGGCGCGTGCTGGACCGGGGTGTCACCGAGCCCGACCTCGAGGGCCGGCACGTCGTCGTCAGTGCCGGCGGTACCCGCGAGCCCCTCGACCCCGTGCGCTTCCTCGGCAACCGCTCCTCCGGCAAGCAGGGTTACGCCCTCGCCCGCACCGCCGCCGCGCGCGGCGCCCGGGTCACGCTGATCGCCGCCAACACCGGGCTGCCTGACCCGGCGGGCGTGGACGTCGTCCAGGTCGGCACGGCCGTACAACTGCGTGAGGCGGTGCTGAAGGCGGCGCCCGAGGCGGACGCGATCGTCATGGCGGCCGCGGTAGCCGACTTCCGGCCCGCGCAGTACGCGGTCGGGAAGATCAAGAAGAAGGACGACAAGGACCCCGACCCCATCGTCCTCGTGCGGAATCCGGACATCCTCGCGGAGATCTCCGCGGACCGCGCCCGCCCCGGACAGGTGATCGTCGGCTTCGCCGCGGAGACCGACGACGTGCTCGCCAACGGGCGCGCCAAGCTGACACGCAAGGGGTGCGATCTGCTGGTGGTGAACGAGGTGGGGGAGCGCAAGACCTTCGGCTCCGAGGAGAACGAGGCGGTGGTGCTCGGCGCCGACGGCAGCGAGACCCCGGTGTCGCACGGACCCAAGGAACATCTGGCCGAAACCGTCTGGGACCTGGTGGCGCGGCGCCTCGGCTGAATGTTTCATTCGCTTCTCGGTCCTCTCAAACCTCTGCGACAGAGGTGTGGCGACCCTGGTCAAGCCCGCCCGGGATTGGGCAGAATGCCCGTGCCGCAGGTCACGGCCCTCCCGAGAGGCGAGACAGGGGGGCGGTTGGCCGAGTGCGACCGATAAACTGTTCTCGGACGATGCCGGGCGCAGCCCCCGAGCCCGTCCGCCAATGATCAGCCAGCAGCCGCTGCAACCCCAGGGAGCGTTGTGTCCCGTCGCCTGTTCACCTCGGAGTCCGTGACCGAGGGTCACCCCGACAAGATCGCTGACCAGATCAGCGACACCATTCTCGACGCGCTTCTGCGCGAGGACCCGACCTCCCGGGTCGCCGTCGAGACGCTCATCACCACCGGTCTGGTGCACGTCGCCGGTGAGGTCACCACCAAGACCTACGCGGACATCGCGACCCTCGTCCGCAACAAGATCCTCGAGATCGGCTACGACTCCTCGAAGAAGGGCTTCGACGGCGCCTCCTGCGGTGTCTCGGTGTCCATCGGCGCGCAGTCCCCGGACATCGCGCAGGGTGTCGACACGGCGTACGAGTCCCGGGTCGAGGGCGATGAGGACGAGCTGGACAAGCAGGGCGCGGGAGACCAGGGCCTGATGTTCGGTTACGCGACCGACGAGACGCCGACCCTGATGCCGCTGCCGATCTTCCTGGCGCACCGCCTGTCGAAGCGCCTCTCGGAGGTCCGCAAGAACGGCACCATCCCCTACCTGCGCCCCGACGGCAAGACGCAGGTCACCATCGAGTACGACGGCGACAAGGCCGTACGCCTGGACACCGTGGTCGTCTCCTCGCAGCACGCCTCGGACATCGACCTGGAGTCGCTGCTCGCCCCCGACATCCGCGAGTTCGTCGTGGAGCCGGAGCTGAAGGCGCTCCTGGACGAGGGCATCAAGCTCGACACGGAGAACTACCGCCTCCTGGTCAACCCGACCGGCCGCTTCGAGATCGGCGGCCCGATGGGCGACGCCGGCCTCACCGGCCGCAAGATCATCATCGACACGTACGGCGGCATGGCCCGTCACGGCGGCGGCGCCTTCTCCGGCAAGGACCCGTCCAAGGTCGACCGCTCCGCCGCGTACGCGATGCGCTGGGTCGCGAAGAACGTCGTCGCCGCGGGCCTCGCCTCCCGCTGCGAGGTCCAGGTCGCGTACGCCATCGGCAAGGCCGAGCCCGTCGGTCTCTTCGTCGAGACCTTCGGCACGGCCAAGGTCGACGCCGAGAAGATCGAGAAGGCCATCGACGAGGTCTTCGACCTCCGCCCGGCCGCGATCATCCGCGACCTCGACCTGCTCCGCCCGATCTACGCCCAGACGGCGGCGTACGGCCACTTCGGCCGCGAGCTCCCCGAGTTCACCTGGGAGAAGACGGACCGCGTGGAGGCGCTGCGGAAGGCTGTGGGTCTGTAAGGCCTGAGGATTGAAGCGAGGCCCGGTTCCCTTCGGGGGGCCGGGCCTCGGCGTGTCCCGGTGTCAGTGCCGTTTGGTAAGAATGCAAGGGTGAGCAGCGAGGACGGACAGGCCGGTGGCGGGGCGGAAGGCGCGTCGGTCGAGCAGCTTGCGCTCATTCGGGAGACCGTGCGCAAGGCCGAGGTGCCGCGGGCCAAGCCGCGGACCTGGCGGGGGGCCGCGCTTGCCAAGGAGTTGCCGGTCGCGCGGGTGCTGGTGGACAAGGGGGTGCTGCATCTTGATCGGTACTTCGATTACGCCGTGCCCGAAGAGCTTGATGCCGATGCGCAGCCCGGGGTGCGGGTTCGGGTGCGGTTCGGGGCCGGGCGGCATCGGGTGCGGGACGGGCGGCGTGAGGGCGGGGGGCTGATCGACGGGTTTCTCGTCGAGCGGCTCGCCGAGTCCGACTACTCCGGGCCGTTGGCCGCGCTCGCCCAGGTCGTCTCGCCCGAGCGGGTGTTGAGCGAGGAGTTGCTCGGGCTCGCGCGGGCCGTCGCCGATCGGTATGCGGGGAGCCTCGCCGATGTGCTGCAGCTCGCCGTGCCGCCGCGCAGTGCGCGGGCCGAGCGGCGGGCTTCGGGCGAGCCCTTGCCGCCGCCCGGGGCGCCGGAGGCGGGTTCGTGGGGGCGGTATGAGCGGGGCGGTGCGTTTCTGGAGGCGCTGGCAGCGGGAGCGGCGCCCCGTGCCGTGTGGAACGCGCTGCCCGGGCCCGAGTGGAGTGACGAGCTCGCGCGGGCCGTGGTGGCCACGCTGGCTTTCGGGCGGGGCGCTCTTGTCGTCGTACCCGACGGGCGGGCCGTTGCCCGGGTCGATGCCGCGCTGACCTCCTTGCTGGGGGAAGGGCGGCATGCCGTGCTCACCGCCGATGCCGGGCCCGAGAAGCGGTACCGGGAGTGGCTGGCCGTGCGGCGGGGAGCCGTGCGGGCCGTTGTCGGGACCCGGGCCGCCATGTTCGCGCCCGTCCAGGATCTCGGGCTCGTCGCCATCTGGGACGACGGGGACGACAGTCACAGCGAGCAGCACGCGCCGCAGCCGCATGCGCGTGAGGTGTTGTTGTTGCGGGCCGCGCAGGACAAGTGCGCCTTTCTGCTGGGGAGTTGGAGCTGCACCGTGGAGGCGGCCCAGCTCGTCGAGAGCGGGTGGGCGCGGCCGCTCGTCGCCGGGCGGGAGCAGGTGCGGGCCGCGGCGCCGCTGGTGCGGACCGTGGGGGACACGGACCTCGCCCGGGACGAGGCCGCCCGGGCCGCGCGGCTGCCGACGCTGGCCTGGCAGGTGGTGCGGGAGGGGCTCAGGCACGGGCCCGTGCTCGTCCAGGTGCCGCGCCGGGGGTACGTACCCCGGATGGCCTGCGCCAACTGCCGTGCGCCCGCGCGCTGTCGGCACTGCGCGGGGCCGCTGGAGGCGCAGGAGTCGGGGGCCGCGGGGCTGCGGTGCGGGTGGTGTGCGCGGGAGGAGACGGGCTGGCACTGCCCGGAGTGCGGCGGCTTCCGGCTGCGGGCCCAGGTCGTGGGGGCGCGGCGGACCGCCGAGGAACTCGGGCGGGCGTTCCCCGCCGTGCCGGTGCGGACCTCGGGGCGTGAGCATGTGCTGGACACCGTGCCGGGCGCGCCCGCGCTGGTCGTGAGCACGCCGGGGGCCGAGCCGGTCGCCGAGGGCGGGTACGCGGCCGCGCTGCTGCTCGACGGCTGGGCGATGCTCGGCCGGCCGGATCTCCGCGCCGGCGAGGACGCGCTGCGGCGGTGGATGGCGGCCGCCGCGCTGGTACGGCCGCAGAGTGCCGGCGGCACGGTCGTCGCCCTCGCCGAACCGACGCTGCGGCCCGTGCAGGCGCTGGTGCGGTGGGATCCCGTCGGCCATGCGGTGCGGGAGCTGGGCGAGCGCGCCGGGCTGGGATTTCCGCCGGTGTCGCGGATGGCGGCCGTGTCGGGGACGGCGGAGGCGGTGACCGAGTTCCTGCGTACGGCCGAACTGCCGCGGGAGGCCGAGGTGTTGGGGCCCGTGCCGCTGCCGGTCACCGGCGCGGGGCGGCCCCGGCGCGTGGGGGCACCGCCACCCGGGGAGCACTGGGAGCGGGCGCTGGTACGGGTGCCACCGGGGAGCGGGGCCGCGCTCGCCGCCGCGTTGAAGGCGGCGCAGGCGGCGCGGATGGCGCGTGGGACTGCGGAGGCGGGGGTTCGGGTGCGGATCGATCCGCCGGACATCGGGTGAGCCCCGGGAGGGGGAGAGACGCCTCCGGGCATCGGGTGAGTCGGGGCGCCTTCGGGCGGATACGGATCTGCCCTCCCGGAGACGTGCCGGGAGGGCAGGAGGTGGAGGTGGGTCAGCCGTTGCGGGGGCCGGGGAAAGCCGTTGGTCTGGCCTCGTCGCGGAGGACGGGGCTGCCCGCCGTCGGCTGGGTCGGCATCGAGCGGGCCGCGGGGACCGTCGGCACCGCGGGGAGGCCCGTGTTCACGCTGACCGTCCGGCTGCCCGACGGCTCGGTGGTCCGCTCGGCCTCCGCTGCCGCCTGCGCGGCCGCGCGACGGGCGCCGTAACGGCGGTGCACCGCCTGCTTGGTGACCCCGAGCGCGGAACCCACCGCGTCCCACGAGAAGCCGAGGGAACGGTCGAAGTCGACCGCCGCCGTCACCAGGGTCTCGACACTGTCCCGCAGCTCTTGGGCGAGACGGACCGTCGGGGCGGGGGCGCGTCCGTAGACGACGAAGCCTGTGGACGGGCCGGAGCGGCGCGGGCGGTAGACGTTGCCCAACTGGGCGGTGAGCGTGCGCAGTGCGTCCACCTGCCGGCGGACCCGCTCGATGTCGCGCACCAGCAAGTGCAGGCTGGCCCGAGCCTGGGCGTCGTGGGTTGCGTGGTCGGCCATGAACAAGCCTCTCGAACCGGCGTATGAAGAAAAGGATCGGGCCGCGGTGATGCGGCCCGTTGTGGTCAACTCTTTCTTGACCAACGCGGGAGCGCTCCGCGGGTCACGCAGTGGGGGCGTGTCGGCATATGCGTGCGCCCCGGGGGGGTGGGGGTGTACGCCTCGGCCTTCGGCCATCGGGCTATGTCTCCCACCCACGCACCACCCGTTTCCAGTTGGCCGAGAAGTCAGGGTCTGCCGTGGGGGTGCCTCGCCATCGGCGGCTTTCCGCTCGCGGGCGGCGGGGCACGTCGCAGCCGTCGTCATAGACTGGGGCGCTGCCCGTCATCAACCTCCCCGAGAGGCCCGTACGCACCCATGAAGCTTGTCTTCGCCGGGACCCCCGAGGTCGCCGTTCCCGCTCTGGACGCTCTCATCGCCTCGGGGCGGCACGAGGTGGCCGCCGTCGTCACGCGGCCCGACGCGCCGGCGGGGCGCGGACGCAGGCTGGTCGCGTCGCCCGTGGCGCAGCGGGCGGAGGAGGCCGGGATCGAGGTGCTGAAGCCGGTCAAGCCGCGGGATCCGGAGTTCCTGGAGCGGCTGCGGGAGATCGCGCCGGACTGCTGTCCCGTGGTCGCGTACGGGGCGCTGCTGCCCCGGGTCGCTCTCGACGTCCCCGCGCATGGGTGGGTCAACCTGCACTTCTCGCTGCTGCCCGCCTGGCGCGGGGCCGCGCCCGTGCAGCACTCCATCATGGCGGGGGACCAGATCACGGGCGCGTCGACCTTCCTCATCGAGGAGGGGCTCGACTCCGGTCCCGTCTACGGGACGGTCACCGAGGAGATCCGGCCCACCGACACCAGCGGCGATCTGCTCACCCGGCTCGCCTTCGCCGGCGCCGGGCTGCTCGCCGCGACCATGGACGGGATCGCCGACGGCTCGCTGAAGGCCGTACCGCAGCCAAGTGACGGCATCACGCTCGCCCCGAAGATCACCGTCGAGGACGCCCGGGTCGACTGGGGCGCCCCGGCGCTGCGGGTCGACCGGGTGGTGCGCGGCTGTACCCCGGCGCCCGGTGCCTGGACCACGTTCCGCGGGGAGCGGCTCAAGCTCATCCAGGTCACCCCGGTGCCGGAGCGGACCGATCTCGAGCCCGGCCGGATCGCCGTCGGGAAGAACAGCGTCCATGTCGGCACCGGCTCGTACGCCGTCGAGCTGCTCTGGGTACAGGCCCAGGGCAAGAAGCCGATGAAGGCCGCGGACTGGGCGCGCGGGGTGCGGATCGGCGACGCGGAGACCCTCGGCGGGTAGCGGGGGAGGGGGCAGGCGGGCCGGTCGGACGTAGGCTTGGTCGCGTATCCCCCGCGTGACGCACGTGTGTGCCGCGCGTGACTCACCGATGTACCGGAGCACCTTTTTCGTGAGCGACACCTCCCGTCGGCCAAGCAAGCCCGGCAAGCCCTACCGGCGGCCCAAGAAGGACCCCGTCCGCATCCTCGCCTTCGAGGCGTTGCGGGCCGTGGACGAGCGGGACGCGTACGCCAACCTCGTGCTGCCGCCGCTGCTGCGGAAGGCGCGTGAGAAGGGCGACTTCGACGCGCGGGACGCGGCGCTCGCGACCGAGCTGGTGTACGGGACGCTGCGGCGGCAGGGGACGTACGACGCCGTCATCGCCGCTTGTGTGGACCGGCCGTTGAGGGAAGTCGATCCGCCGGTGCTGGACGTGCTCAGCCTCGGGGTGCATCAGCTGCTCGGGACCCGGATCCCGACGCACGCCGCCGTGTCGGCCTCCGTCGAGCTGGCGCGGGTCGTGCTGGGGGACGGGCGGGCCAAGTTCGTCAACGCCGTGCTGCGCAAGGTCGCGCAGGACGATCTCGACGGCTGGATCGCCAAGGTCGCACCGCCCTACGAGGACGACCCCGAGGACCATCTCGCCGTCGTGCACTCGCATCCGCGCTGGGTCGTCTCCGCGCTGTGGGACTCGCTCGGCGGCGGCCGGGCCGGCATCGAGGAACTGCTCGCCGCCGACAACGAACGGCCCGAGGTGACCCTCGTGGCGCGTCCCGGACGGGCCACCACCGAGGAACTGCTCTCCACCGAGGCCGCGGTGCCGGGACGCTGGTCGCCGTATGCCGTGCGGCTGACCGAGGGCGGGGAGCCCGGGGCCATCGACGCCGTGCGGGACGGACGGGCCGGCGTCCAGGACGAGGGCAGCCAGCTCGTCGCGCTCGCGTTGGCCAACGCTCCGCTCGACGGGCCGGACGGGAAGTGGCTCGACGGGTGCGCCGGGCCCGGCGGCAAGGCCGCGCTGCTGGCCGCGCTCGCCGCGGAGCGCGGGGCCGTGCTGCTCGCCTCCGAGAAGCAGCCGCACCGGGCCGGCCTCGTCGCGAAGGCGCTCGCCGGGAACCCCGGGCCCTACCAGGTCATCGCCGCCGACGGGACCAAGCCGCCGTGGCGGCCCGGCTCCTTCGACCGCGTGCTGATGGACGTGCCGTGCACCGGACTCGGCGCGCTGCGCCGGCGGCCCGAGGCGCGCTGGCGGCGCCGGCCCGAGGACCTGGAAGGGTTCGCTCCGCTCCAGCGCGGCCTGCTGCTGAGCGCGCTGGACGCCGTACGGGTCGGCGGTGTCGTCGGCTACGCCACCTGCTCGCCCCACCTCGCCGAGACCAGGGCCGTCGTCGAGGACGTGCTCAAGCAGCGCCCCGACGCCGACATCCTCGACGCCCGCCCGCTGCTGCCCGGCGTGCCGGACCTCGGCGACGGTCCCGACGTACAGCTGTGGCCGCACAGGCACGGGACCGACGCCATGTACCTGGCCCTCATTCGGAGGACTGGCTGACCTTCGGGCCGACCGACTCGGGCGGGCGGGCCGCCCCGTCCTCGTGCGCCAGTCGGTGCGGCCACCACACCTTCTTCCCCACGTCGAGGAAGAGGGCGGTGACCAGCACGGACCGTACGACGAACGTGTCGAGCAGGACGCCGAGGGCGACCGCGAAGCCGATCTCCGCGAAGCCCACCATGGGGAGTGTCCCCAGGGCGGCGAACGTGCCCGCGAGGACCAGGCCGGCCGAGGTGATCACCGCGCCGGTCGCGGCCAGGCCCGTGACCACGCCGGGCCGGGTGCCCTGGCGGATGGCCTCCTCGCGGATGCGGGTGGTCAGGAAGATGTTGTAGTCGATGCCCAGCGCGACCAGGAACACGAAGACGAACAGCGGGAAGGCCACGTCCTCGCCCGCGTAGTCGAAGACGTACCGGAAGGCCAGGGCGCTCAGGCCCAGTGCCGTGGCCAGGGACAGTATGACCGTCCCGATCAGCAGCAGCGGGGCCACCAGGGCGCGCAGCAGTATGCCGAGCACCAGCAGGACGACGGCCAGCACCAGGGGGATGACCAGGTAGTTGTCGTGGGTCTGGGCGTTCTCCATGTCCAGCAGGGCGGCCGTGCCGCCGCCCACCCGGGCGTCGGCGCCGGGCACGGCGTGCACCGCGTCGCGGACCCGCTCCACGGTCGTCTTGGCCGCGTCGCTGTCGGCCGGGGCGCGCATGGTCGCCTCGAACAGCACCTGCCCGTCGTGCTCGGGCGCGGTGCCGGGCGGTACGCCGATGCTCCGCGGGACGACCCCGCGGTCCGCGGCGACGGCCCGGCCCACCTGCTCGGCCTGCGCCTTGTTGGAGACGATGACGAGCGGATCGCCGGTGCCCGCCGGGAAGTAGCGTGCGGAGACCTTCTGGCCGGTGATCGAGTCCGGGGTGTTGGTGAAGGCGTCCGCGTTGGCGATTCCCGCGGCGCGCAGCTGGAACAGGCCGAGAGACAGTGCGATGAGGACCGCCGCCGTAATGCTCCAGACCATGCGTGGACGGTGGGCGATGGCGCGGCCCATGCGGGCCCAGACGCCGCGCTCGGTGGGATCGGCCGAGCCGAAATGCGGGATCGCCGGCCAGAAGATCCAGCGGCCGAAGATCAGCAGCAGGGCAGGGAAGAGGGTGAGCATGGCCAGCAGCGCGATCGTGACGCCGATGGCCGCGACCGGGCCCAGGCCCCGCGTCGAGTTCATCTCGGCCACCAGCAGGACCAGCATGCTCAGTACGACGGTCGCGCCGGAGGCGAGGACGGCGGGGCCCGCGCGGTTCATGGCGAGCTCCATCGCCTCGTGCCGGTCGGTGTGGCGGCGCAGCTCTTCCCGGTAGCGGGCCACCAGCAGCAGCGCGTAGTCGGTGCCCGCGCCGAAGACGAGCACCGTCAGGATGCCCGCGCTCTGGCCGTTGACGGTCAGACCGGCGTGTTTCGCGAGCAGATAGATCAGCGCCTGCGCCGTGAACAGGGCCGCCACCACCCCGATCAGCGGCACGAACAGCAGGGTCGGACTGCGGAACGTGAGCAGCAGCATCACGATCACGACGGCCATCGCGGAGAACAGCAGCGTCGAGTCGATCCCCTCGAAGGCCTTGGAGAAGTCCGCGGAAGTGCCTCCCGGCCCGGTGATGTGCACGGCGAGCCCGTCACCGCCCTTGCCGACCTGGTCGCGAATGGAGTCGACCGCGGGTGCGATGCGCTGCCAGCCCTGGGCGTCCATGGTGATCGGCACGTAGATCTGCGCGGCGCGCGGCGCAGGCTGCCGGTCGAAGACCGGGCCCCGGGTCTCCGCGCCGCGGATGCCGTGGTCGTCCAGGGCCTTGAGCTGCCGGGCGTCCTCGGCGATCTGCCGCCGGTCCTGGACGGTCAGTCCGCCCTCGCGCGCGTAGACGACGACCGCGGGGATCTGCTCGGGCCTGAAGCCCTCCGAGGCGTTCAGCACCTGGGTGGACTCGGCGGAACCGGGCAGCCAGGACTGGGCGTCGTTGTCCTGGGCGGAGTTGAGCTTCGACCCGAAGGGAAGCGAGATCCCCAGGATCACCACCCACAGGAGTACGATCAGCCACTTCGAGCGTCGTCCGCACACGAACCTGACGGCGCTCCGCTTCCAGACGTCCAGCTGCCTCATGGCGACCCCCGTGGGCGTACGTGGTGCCGATCGGCGGCCCAGCATGGCACGGAGGGTTCCGGAGCAACATCCGATGAACGGCTTAGGTCTGGACCGGCGCGAACAAACGTGCCCGGACATGGCAGGCTTGGGTCATGGCCGTGCAGATCAACCCCAGCATCCTGTCCGCCGACTTCGCCCGCCTCGCGGACGAGGCGAAGGCGGTCGAAGGAGCCGACTGGCTCCACGTCGACGTCATGGACAACCATTTCGTCCCGAACCTCACGCTCGGAGTGCCGGTCGTAGAGTCCCTGGCCCGTGCGACGGACACCCCGCTGGACTGCCATCTGATGATCGAGGCCCCCGATCGGTGGGCGCCCCAGTACGTCGAGGCGGGGGCCGGATCCGTCACCTTCCATGTCGAGGCGGCCACCGCCCCGGTGCGGCTCGCCCGGGAGATCCGGGCCAAGGGTGCCCGCGCCTCCATGGGCCTGCGGCCCGCGACGCCCATCGAGCCGTACGAGGACCTGCTCCCCGAGCTCGACATGCTCCTGATCATGACGGTGGAGCCGGGCTTCGGTGGGCAGGCGTTCCTCGACATCATGCTCCCGAAGATTCGCCGCACCCGCGAGTTGATCAGCAAGCACGGACTCGAACTCTGGCTCCAGGTGGACGGCGGGGTCTCGGCCGAGACGATCGAGCGCTGCGCGGACGCCGGCGCGGACGTCTTCGTGGCCGGTTCGGCGGTCTACGGAGCCTCCGACCCGGCCGAAGCGGTACGTGCACTACGCACCCGGGCTGAATCGACGACCGCCAAGGCGTCGTGGGCATGCGACCACTGAGCCACAGGTCGGTGAACAGCTTTCTGAACGCCGCCCATCAGGGCGGATCAAGTACGCCGGATCTGCAAGGATGAACGGCGAATCCAGAGTGTGAACAGCAGTGAGGAGATCGCCGTGTCGGGTATGTCGGCGGGCCGGTCAGCAGTGCGGATGGGACCCGCTGAGCTGGTGCAGGCGGCGGCCATGGCCCGCCGCTTCTACCTCGAGGGCAAGTCCAAGATCCAGATCGCGGAGGAGTTCGGCGTCAGCCGCTTCAAGGTGGCCCGGGTGCTGGAAACCGCTCTCGAACGGGATCTCGTACGTATCGAGATCCGCGTCCCGGCCGAGCTGGACGCCGAGCGCTCGGACGCGCTGCGCGCCCGGTACGGCCTCAGGCACGCCGTCGTCGTCGAGTCCCCGGCGGAGGCCGAGGACTCGCCCGACCCCGAGAACCTCGGAGAGGTGGCCGCCGACCTGCTCGGCGAGCTCGTGAACGAGGGTGATGTGCTCGGCCTTGCCTGGGGCCGCTCCACCATCCACATGGCCGCGGCCCTGGACAAGCTGCCGCCGTGCACGGTGGTGCAGCTGACGGGCGTCTACGACGCCGGGACCGCCGAGCGCGGCTCCGTCGAGGCCGTCCGCCGCGCCGCCCAGGTGTCCGGCGGCGACGCCCACCCCATCTACGCGCCGATGCTGCTGCCGGACGCGGCCACCGCCGCCGCGCTGCGCAACCAGACCGGGATCGCGCGGGCCTTCGAGTACTTCGACAAGGTCACCGTCGCCTGTGTCTCCATCGGCTCCTGGGAGGCGGGCATCTCGACGGTGCACGACATGCTCAGCGACGAGGAGCGCGCCCACTACGCGTCCCTCGGGGTCGCCGCGGAGATGTCCGCGCACCTCTTCAACAGCGAGGGCCGCCGGGTCGGGCGGGACCTCGGCGAGCGGTGCATCACCGTCAAGGCCGACCAGCTGCGCCGTATCCCCGAAGTCGTCGCGATCGCGGGCGGGGCGCGCAAGGCTGCCGCGATCGACGCCGTGCTGCGCTCCGGTCTGGTCACCAGCCTGGTGACCGACACCTCGGCCGCGGACGTGCTGATGACGTCGGGTCCGACGCCGAAGCCGGCCCTCAACAGGAACGACCCGGACGGGCCCTGACAGCAGGTCGGGCGCGGGCGGCCGTGGCAGCATCGGCGGCATGGTGCTGCTGCGGTTCGTCCCCCGGGTGCTGCTGTGCGTGCTGGCCCTGGTGGTGCTGGGTTGCTCCTCCTCCACCGGCTCGGCACCCGCGCGGACCGACGGCATGGCGACCGTCCGGGTCTCCCAACTCCCTTCCGAGGCACGGCAGACGCTCGCCCTCATCGACAAGGGCGGCCCCTACCCGTACGCCAAGGACGGTGTCGTCTTCGGGAACTTCGAGGGACTGCTGCCCGAGCACCGGCGGGGCTACTACCACGAATACACGGTCAGGACGCCGGGCTCGCGCGATCGCGGGGCCCGGCGCATTGTCACCGGGCAGGGCGGGGAGATCTACTACACGGACGATCACTACGACTCGTTCAGGGCGGTACGGAGATGACGGAGCTCGTGGTCACGCTGGACCTCGCCGGGGTCACGGACAAGGCGGGCCTCATGGAGAGGTGCGCGCGTGCCCTCCAGCTGCCCGACTGGTTCGGGCGTAACTGGGACGCCCTCACCGACAGCCTCTCCGACCACACCGTCTGGCCCGAGGGCGCCGTGGAGAAGGGCCTCTTCGTCGTCGTCCGGAACTGGCAGCCGTACGCGAAGGCGCGGCCGGACGAGTGGGAGGTCGCGGTGGACGTCTTCGGCGAGGCGGTGGACCGAGCGGTGGGGCTGTCCGTGGTGCTGGCTCTTGGCGGTGGCCGCTAGCTCACTGGTCGGGGGCCGGGGTCCCGGAGCCGTGGATGGTGAGGTTCGAGAAGGACCGGCCCTGGAACACGGGACCGTACTGGCGGCCGCCCGTAATGCTGTTGATCACCCCGCCGGTCTCACCGCTTGGCAACTTGGGCGCGAACTCCTCCACGAGGAGCCGGAGTTCTTCGGCCGCTTCGGGGTGCTGCTCCAGCAGCCGGCGCAGCCGGAGCCGTAGCGTCGCCGTGACGTCGGAGGTGAGGTCCCCCTCGTCCGGGGTGCCGGCCGCCGCGGTCAGGGTTGCGCGGGACGCGTCCAGCTCGCCGTCGATGGCGGTCGCGTCGTCGCCGGAGCGGGCGAAGAGGCGCGCCAGACGCTGTTTCGCCTGCTCCCAACTCTCGGTGACCATCAGCCCGACCATGGTCGTGGCTCCGGTGCCCACGAGCATTCCTAACTCCGGGTCCATGGGGCTCCTCGGTTTGTTTGCGAATGGGAATGTGGAGCGGCGCACCCGGCCCCGATCTTGCCACACCAGTTCCCTTCTGGAGAGTGCATTCGCGTGAATTCTCGGGCGTGTGTACGGTCTGCCTGGCCGGTGCGATCATGTGCGCCGGACAGGCTCCGAGACTGAGAAGGTGCGCGTTGAAGAACCCCGCGAGACTCCTCCTTGCCTCATTCCATGTCATGGGTGCCACCTATGTGACTGTGGTGGTGTTCCGCTGGATGTGGTGAGCCGGGGGTAGTTGGTGGCCGGCTCCTGGAGGTGCTCAGGAGCCGGTCGACTTGTGACCGGTCAGTAGCTTTAGCAACTGGTCTGCTTCCGTGTCGGCGCCCAGGCCGCGGTACAGGGCGATCGCCTGCTCGCCGTACGTATGGGCCTCCTGAGTGCTGCGGGTCGTGCGGGCGAGGCCGTCGAGAGCTTGGGCGGTGCCCAGGGGGACGTCGATACCCCGAGCCACGGCAAGTGCCTCCTTGTAGCCCCTGAAGGCGATGTCCATCCGCCCCGACTCCCGTTGAACGTCCGCCCTTCCCAGCAGGGCGCGGAGCCGCTCGAACGGGTTGTCGATGCTCGTGGCCACCTGTTCGGCCATAGTGAGGTGCAGTAAGGCCTCGCCTCGGCGTCCGGACTGCGAGTGGGCCAGGCCGAGTCTGATGAGTGCGTCGGCCTCGCCGAGGATGTCGCCGCTGCTGCGGTGGGCGTCGAGGGCGCGGCGGTAGTAGCTGAGGGCGAGGTCGGTGCGGCCCGTCGCCTGGTGGACGGCGCCCAGGTTGGTCGCCAGGATCGCCAGGTCCTGGGGGCCGCCGTGCTCCCGCATCAGGGTCAGTGAGCGTTCGTAACAGAGGCGGGCGTCCGCGTGACGCCCCTGGAGGCTCGCCAACTCGCCGCGGTTGTTGAGGGCTTGGGCCAGCCCGTAGGGGTCGGGAAGCTCCTCGTAGATGGTCTGCATGCGCTGGACCCGGTCCAGGGCCTCGTCGTACTGGCCCGCGTAATACATCACCGCACCTTGCACGTTCAGGCATTCGGCCTCTCCGGCGCGGTCCCGGGCCTCGCGGTACAGCGTCAGGGACCGGTCCAGGTCGTGCATCGCCCGGCCTCCCTGGCCGGCGGCGAGATGGGCGCGGCCCGACTGGAGGAGGGCGTCCGCGCAGCCGTGGGTGTCGTGCAGGTCCTCGTAGAGGGAGAGGGCCTCGGTGGCGCGGCGCAGGGCCTCGGCGTGGTCGCGCTGGGCGAGCAGGTCCGCGTGGGCTGTCAGGGTGTGGGCGAGCGTGGCGCGGTCGCCTGAGGTGCGCAGGGCCGGGAGAGCGGCGTCGAAGAGGTCCGTGGTGATGTCCCAGATGCCCCAGAGCTTGAGGGATCTGGCCAGGACGGCCGGGAAGAACGCGGCGTACTCGGGGTGCCGTGCGGCGGCCGTCCGGGCGACCGCGAGGAGATTGGCGCGTTCCACGGTGAGCCACACCGACGCCTCGTCCGCGTCGGCGAAGTGCGGGACGTGACGGCTCTGGTCCGGGGGCAGCCCGATCGTCCTGCGGTGCGGATGGACGGTGCAGTCGGCCTGGTGGGCCGCGGCGAGGTGGTGCGCGAGGAGGCGGGTGAGCGCCTCTTGGTCGGTGGGGGTGGCGGCCCTCAGGCCGAAGGCGCGGGTCAGGTCGTGCAGGCGGTAACGGCCGCGGACCGGGTCTTCGAGGAGGCTGGCGTCCAGCAGTTCCTCCACGCAGCGTTCCAGAACCCCCGGTGTCTCCTCGAACTCGGGGCCCGCGAGGGCTGCCGCCGCCGCGAGGGTGATGTCGGGGCCGGGGTGCAGGGCGAGCCGGCGCAGCAACGTGCCCGCCGCGGTGCCGAGACCGGCGTACGAGACATTGAAGGCCGCGAAGACCTGGTCGTCGAACTCCGCGAGCGGATCGGTCGCGTGGGCCAGTCGGTTGAGGAGGTCCTGGAGCACCCATGACTCCCGGTGGCGGAAGCGGCTCGCCAGCAGTTGCAGGGCAAGAGGGTGGCAATCGGCCGCGTCCACCACGCGCTCCAGGGCCTCGGGTTCGGCGGAGGTGCGCGACGACCCGACGATCCGGGTGAACAAGGCCTTCGCCTCCGCCCTCGACAGGGCGTCCACACGCAGGAACGCCGCGCCGGCGAGCCCGGCGAGCCGGTTCCGGGTGGTCACGATCGTCCGGCAGCTGGACGTCCCCGGCAGCAGCGGGGCGACCTGGGCCGCGTCCCTGGCGTTGTCCAGCAGCACGATCGCGCGGTGCCGCGCGGTCCACTCGCGCCACCTCGCCGCCCGCTCGTCCGGCATGGCCGGCAGCTCACCCGACCACCCCGCCGAGTGCAGCAGGATCGCCAGCGCCTCGGCCGGATCCAGCGGCTGCTCACTGCTGTAGCCGCGCAGGTCGACGTAGAACTGGCCGTCCGGGTAGGCGGCGGAGAGCCGGTGGGAGGCATGGACGGCCAACGCGGTCTTGCCGATGCCGGGCATGCCGTACAGGACGGTGACGGGAAGGGCGTCGGGAAGGGCGTCGGGTCCGTCGTCCTGGTCCACGGGGTCGGTGTGCCGCGCGAGCAGGATCCGCAACTCGCCGACGCGCCCGGTGAAGTCCCGGGTGTCCCGGGGCAGGCAGTTGCGGGGTTCGGCCGCGGGCGGCATCGCCGCCTCGGCCGCGCCGTGCGTCCGCATCAGCGTCCGGTCCTGCTCCAGCATCCGCAGATGCAGCTCCTGCAGTTCCGCCCCCGGTTCGATGCCCTGGGTCTCGTGCAGCCGGCCCCGCAGGTCCCGGTACACGGCGAGCGCCTCGTCGTGCCGGCCGCAGCGGTACAGCGCCAGCATCAGCGAACCGAGCACCTTCTGCGCGAAGGGGTTCTGCGAGGCCAGTTCCCGGAGTTCGCCGACGAGGTCGTCGTGGCGGCCCAGCTCCATCTCCAGACCGATGCGTTCCTCGCGCACCCGGCGATGGTCCTCGACCAGCCGCGAACGCGCCGACGCCGCCCAGTCGTTGTCGCCGAACTCGCGCAGCGGTTCGCCTCGCCACATGCTCTCGGCGGTCCGCAACAGGCCGATGGCGAGCTCGTGTTCACCCCGTCCGGCGGCGGCTGCCGCGTCCGTGCGCAGCCTCTGGAAGCGCAGCAGGTCGATGTCCTCCGCGTCGGCGGCCCGCAGTTGGTACAGCCGTGGCGAGACCCGGCCCACCCAGGCCTGCTCGTCGCCCACGGCCCCGCGTAATCGGCCCCGCAGCCGGGAGAGGTAGCTCTGCAGCGTCTCCACGGCGGTCGGCGGCGGCTCGCCGTTCCAGACGCGGTCCGTCAGCGTGTCCACGGAGACCGGTTCGCAGCGGGCGTGGATCAGGATCAGGAGCACCCGGCGCTCCTGCAGGGACCCGAGTCCGTACTGCCGCCCGTCGTGCCACAGCTCCAGCGGTCCCAGCGCGAGAAGTTCCACCCCTACCCCCGTGGGTGTCTGCGGTTCCTGCCACCTCGGCATTGCCGTACGTATGTGCGGAACTCAGTCCACTGTTCTGCGGGATTCCGGGGAGAGGGCAGGGGCGCACGGGAGCGCGAGGGGCGCACGGCGGGAGAGTACAGGGTTCCTGCAAGCCCGCCATCCAGTTCCCGGGGCACGGCACCGATGACCGGCCGCTCGCAACCGCGGCCGAGAAGGCATCGAACGAGAACCGGGGGACGACAACGATGAGTGTGACAGTGCCCGAGTCGCAGTGGCGTCATGTGCCGGTACGGCCGGACGTCGAGCGCTGGGCCACTCGCAGGACCCGCAGGCGGGTGCTGGTCGTGGTGCACACCATGATCGCGGGACAGCGACTGCTCGACACGATCCGCCTGCTGGAGGGCGACGTCAGGGTGCAGGTCTTCTTCACCCAGGCACCCGACGTGTTCGGAAACGGCGTGGCCGAGTTCCTGGACGGGCTGGGCGGCCTGGTCCTGCCGTGGAGCCAGGCCGTCCAGACGGTCTTCGACCTCGCCCTGGCCGCCGGCCACGGCGGCCTGCACGAACTGCCCACCCCGGTGATCGTGCTCCCGCACGGGGCCGGGCACAACAAGCTCGCCCCGGCCGGGCGGCCGGGCCGGACCGTGGCGCAGCGCGGGGTGTACGGACTGAGCCGGCAGCGGCTGGTGCGGGACGGGGCGTTGGTGCCCGAGGTGATCGTGCTGGCCCATCACGAGGAGCTGACCAGGCTGGGCCGCGAATGCCCCGAGGCGCTGCCGGTGGCCGAGGTGGTGGGCGACCCGTGTTTCGACCGGATCGTCACGAGCCTGCCCTCCCGGGCGCTGTACCGGGACGCGCTGGGCGCGCGGGCCGGACAGCGGCTGGTCCTGGTCTGCTCCACCTGGGGGCCCGACTCCCTGCTCGGACAGGGCTGGGAGATCCTGGAACGGCTGGTCGACGAGCTGCCCCGGGACGAGTTCCGGATCGCCGCGCTCCTGCATCCCCATGTGTGGAACGCACACGGCGCCTGGCAGGTACGGGCCTGGCTCGCCGGACTGGGCCGCTCCGGGCTGACCCTGGTGAGCCCGTACGGCGACTGGACCGGGGCTCTCGTCGCCGCCGACTACATCGTGGGCGACCACGGCTCGGTCACCCTCTACGGGGCGATGACCGGAGCGCCCGTCCTCATGGCAGGCCGGTCCGACGCCGATGTCGACCCGGGATCGCCGCTCGCCGAGCTGATGTCCTTCGCGCCGCGCCTGCGCCCGGACCGTCCGCTGCGCGCGCAGCTCAAGCGGAGCTCCGCGACCTGCCGCCCGCAGCGGTACGAGAGGGTGGCCTCCCGCATCTCCTCGGAACCCGGCAGGTTCTCCCGCAAGATGCGCGCCCTGCTCTACCGGAAGCTGCGCCTGCGGGCCCCCGTCTCCCGTACGACGACGGAACCGGCGCCTCTCCCGGCCACCGTGCCCTACGACGAGCCCGGCGGCGTGGGGGTGCCATGGCGACGCACGTGACCGTGGACGAGCACGTCAGGGTCAGGCTTCCGGCGCCCGGGTGGCTGGCCCAACTCGCCGACGTGCTGATCGAGCACGGCACGGGAGCGGACCGGGCCCGGGAAACGGCGGCGGCCCACCCGGGCGCCCTGGTCGTGGCGGTCCACCACCGGGACCGGTGCTGGCTGCGCTGCGGCGCCGGCGGGACCGTGATCGAACTGCGCGGACCCGCCTGCGACGGCACCTGGGCCGCCCTCGCCTCGCTGGCCCATGCCTGGCTGGTGGCGGGGCTGCCGGCGGAGGAGTTCGCTCACCCCTCCAGCTCCCGGAGCCGACGGCGCGCCGACTCCGCCTCCTCGGACCCGGAACGGCCCGCGGTCGTGTAGTGCTCCAGCGCCTCCCGGCAGTGGTCCCGAGCGGCACGGCGGTCCCCGCGCCGCTCGGCGACCTCCGCCAGCACACCGAGGGCGCGGGCCACCTCGTAACCGGCCGCCATGCGGCGCAGGATCCTCAGGGCGTACGACAACTGCCGTGCCGCCTCGTCGAGTTCGCCCACGGTGAGGGAGGCACGGCCCAGCAGTGTGGCCGCGCGGGCCGCGTTGTACGGATCGCCCTCCCCGTCGAGCACGGTGCGAGCGGCACCGGCGTGTCGGAACGCCGCCCCGGCGTCCCCGGTGGCGAGAGCCACGTCCGCCAGGTTCAGCCGGGCCAGCGCACCGGCCCGTCGGTCGCCCTGCTCCGGCAGTTCCGCGGCGGCACGCCGGAACAGGTCCGCGGCTGCGTCGAGTTGCCCGAGCCGCTGCAGGGCGAGCCCGCGGTAGTTGAGGGTGCGGGCCTGCCCGAGCCGGTCGTCGGAATCGGCGAAGAGCCGTGCCGCGCGCTCGAACATCTCCAGCGCGCGCTCGTGGTCCCCGGCGCCGAGCCGCCCCACTCCGCCGGAGGTGAGCATCCGGCACTCGGCCACCGTGTCGCCCGACTCCCGCGCGGCCAGCAGCCCTTCGTCGTGCGCGGCCCGCCAGTCGTCGTAGAACTTCCGCCGCAGGAACAACGGCCACAGGGCGTCGGCGAGTTGCCAGGCGATGGACGGGAAGCCCGCCGGCCGGGCCCGGTGGAGCACCGCCATCAGGGTCGGCAACTCCCGCTCCAGCCAGTCCAGGGCGGTCTCGGCGTCCTCGCCGACCTCCGCGACGACGACCGGCCCGGCGCCGAAGTCCCGTGCCAGGGTGCGGTGCTGAGGGTCGATCAGCTCCTCGGCTCGGGTGGCGCTCGCCAGGTAGTGGTCGGCGATACGGCGCAGCGCCCGGGCGCGTTCCGGCGGTGGCTCGTCCTCCTCGGCCCGCGCGGCGGCGTGCAGCCGCACCAGATCGTGGAAGCGGTGGCGCCCGTCCCCGGCGTCCAGGAGCAGACTCGCGTCGTGCAGCGCCTCCAGGAGCGGCTCCCCGTCGCCGCACAGGGCGTCCGCCAGCGCGCTCCCGAACTCCGGGCCGGGGTGCAGCCCCAGCAGCCGGTACAGCCGGGCGGCCTCGGGCGGCAGCGCCCGGTACGACAGGTCCAGTGCCGCCCGTACATCGTGGTCGCCGTCGATCGCCAATGCCTCCAGCCGGTCGCGTTCCTCGGCGAGGGCGCGCACCATCGTGGTGATCCGGCGCTCCGGCCGCGCCGCCAGCCGGGCGCCGGCGACCCGCACGGCCAGCGGCAGTCCGGCGCACAGCTCGACCAGGGTGCGGGCGGCGTCGGGCTGCGCGGACACCCGGTCGTCGGACAGGGTGTCCGCGAGCAGTTCCACCGCCGCCTCGACACCGAGCGGCTGCACCTGTACGGAGACACAGCCGTCGACGGCCAGCCCCGGTAATCGCCTGCGACTGGTGACCGCAGTGACGTTTCCGCCCGCGGGCAGCAGCGGCCGTACCTGGGCCGCGGTCGCGGCGTCGTCGAGCAGTACCACCAGGCGCCGGCCCTCGGTCGACGACCGGTACAGCGCGGTCCGCTCCGCGAGCGTCGCGGGAATCTCCGGCGCGGGGACGCCCAGGGCCCGCAGGAAGCGGCCGAGCACCTCGGCCGGGGACGCCGGGCCGTCGGCGGACTGGGCGCCCAGATCGGCGTAGAGCTGCCCGTCCGGGAAGTGCGGGCGCAGGGTGCGCAGCCAGCGCAGCGCGAGGGCGGTCTTCCCGACCCCGCCCAGCCCGCTCACCACGGCCAGCGCCGGCCGCTCCTCGCGCCCGGCGCGGGCCCGGTGCCGCTCCAGCACGGCCAGCTCCTCGGAGCGGTCGACCATGCGCACGGAGGGCGGAAACTGCCACGGAGTCCGCCCGGCGGCCGGGGCCGCCGGCGTCTCGGAGACGATGCGGATACCGCCGTGGACCACGCCCGCCTGGATGCTCGCGCCGTGCACCGTGCCGCTGAGCTCGTTGTTCGACCCGAACTCGTGACTCCGCACGCGTGCCCCCGAGGTCTTTCGCCGGTTGCTCCTTACACGGATCATTTCCACACATGCGATCGATATCCATGGGCGCGGGGCCGCTTTCGGCGGATCCTCCAAGGCAGGGGTCCCGGCCTCTGGACGAATCGCCCGGGCATGGCATTCCGGTGCTCATGGGACAATGAAGTACGTGCTCTTTCCCCCTGGCTGACCTGTCCGGGGGCCACCTCTGATCGACTGGGATGTGCAGCACGTGCGTTTCCTCAACGACATCCAGCCCCCGTACGACCTGACGTACGACGACGTCTTCATGGTGCCGAGCCGCAGCGCGGTCGGCTCGCGGCAGGGTGTGGACCTCAGCTCCCCGGACGGCACGGGTACCACGATCCCGCTGGTCGTCGCCAACATGACCGCCATCGCCGGGCGCCGGATGGCCGAGACGATGGCCCGGCGCGGTGGCCTCGTCGTCATCCCGCAGGACATCCCGATCGAGGTCGTCACCGAGGTCGTCTCCTGGGTGAAGAGCCGCCACCTCGTGCTGGACACCCCGATCCGCCTGGCCCCCCACCAGACCGTCGCCGACGCGCTGGCCCTGCTGCCCAAGCGCGCGCACAACGCCGGTGTGGTCGTCGACGAGGACGGGCGGCCGCTGGGTGTCGTCACCGACCAGGACCTGACCGGCGTGGACCGCTTCACGCAGCTCGAACTCGTCATGTCCCGCGACCTGTTGCTGCTCGACGCGGACATCGATCCGCGCGAGGCCTTCAACCGGCTCGACGCGGCCAACCGGCGTTACGCCCCCGCGGTCGACGCCGAGGGCCGCCTCGCCGGCATCCTCACCCGCAAGGGTGCGCTGCGCGCCACGCTGTACACGCCGGCCGTCGACGCGAACGGCAGGCTGCGCATCGCCGCGGCCGTCGGGATCAACGGCGATGTCGCGGGCAAGGCCAAGCAGCTGCTCGACGCGGGCGTGGACACGCTCGTCATCGACACGGCGCACGGACACCAGGAGTCGATGATCGCCGCGATCAAGGTCGTGCGGGCCCTCGACCCGCAGGTGCCGATCGTCGCCGGCAACATCGTCGCCGCCGAGGGCGTCCGGGATCTGATCGAGGCGGGCGCGGACATCATCAAGGTCGGTGTCGGGCCGGGCGCCATGTGCACGACCCGGATGATGACCGGTGTCGGGCGGCCGCAGTTCTCCGCCGTGCTGGAGTGCGCGGCCGAGGCGAAGAAGTACGGCAAGCACGTGTGGGCCGACGGTGGCGTACGGCACCCCCGTGACGTCGCGATGGCGCTGGCCGCCGGGGCGTCGAACGTGATGATCGGGTCGTGGTTCGCGGGGACGTACGAGTCGCCGGGCGATCTGCAGCAGGACGCGAACGGCCGCCTCTACAAGGAGTCGTTCGGTATGGCGTCCGCGCGGGCCGTGCGCAACCGCACCTCGGACGAGTCGGCGTACGACCGTGCCCGCAAGGCGCTGTTCGAGGAGGGCATCTCCACCTCCCGCATGTTCCTCGACCCGGCCCGTCCGGGCGTCGAGGACCTGATCGACTCGATCATCGCGGGCGTCCGCTCCTCCTGCACCTACGCCGGCGCGGGCTCCCTGGAGGAGTTCGCCGAGAAGGCGGTCGTCGGCATCCAGAGCGCGGCGGGCTACGCCGAGGGCAAGCCCCTGCACGCCAGCTGGAGCTGACCCAAGTCCCGCACGGACGGCTCCCGTTGAAATTCGGGAGCCGTCCGGCCGCCCCGGCCTCTACCGTCGGGTGCATGGAGATCACCGTCTGCCGGGCCGCCGATGTGGCGCTGCTGGACCGGTACATCGGCACGGCCGGGGCCGTCTCGTTCCACGCCCGGCGCTTCGCGGAGCAGGAGGCCGGGCGAAGCACGTACCTCGTCGCGTGGCTGGACGGGCGGCCGGTCGGACATCTGGAGATGCGCTGGGGCGGATGCGCGGACCCCGGGGTGCGGGCGGCGTGCCCCGGCTGTCCCGAGATCGGCGCCCTGGGTGTGTGGCCCGACGAACTCCGTTCCCGGGGGATCGGCACCGCTCTGGTGCACGCCGCCGAGGAACTGGCCCGGGAGCGGGGCCTGTCGGTCGTCGGGGTCGGCGTCGGCGAGGACAACCCGCGCGCTGCCGCCCTCTACGCGCGCCTCGGGTACCGCCCTCTGCTCGGCTACATCGGCCGCTGGTCGTACGAGGACACCGATGGCGTGACCCACGAGTACGCGGATCCCTGCACCTTCCTGACCAAGGAACTCCCGCCGCCGCGCTGAGCCGGGGTCGGCCATGGCCTGCGCGCAACGAACGTCCGCCCCTCTCGCATGAACGCAACGATCTTGCGGGTGTACGCAAGGTTGCTGCATTTCGTCTGCGAAGCATCCGCCCGTAGGGTCATGCGCTGTACGTGGCGTGGCAGGGACCCCGCTCGGTGGGTTCCTGTTCGCGCAGGGCGCCGCCGGTCCCCGCCCGCCTGACCGTCATGACGAAGGAGTCAGCGCGTGCTGGACCAAGGCGCACCCCCGCAGAGCCGCACCTCACCGGCCCCACCGTCCCCGGGGCCGATAGCGGGCCTCATGCGGCGCAAGCCCGTGGAACGCCTGGTCGCGGAGGGTGGTCGGGGTGAGGGAGGCAGTCTCCGCCGCTCGCTCGGGCTGTGGCAGCTCACCATGATCAGCATCGGTGCCACCCTCGGCACCGGCATCTTCGTGGTCCTCGGCGAGGCCGTCCCGAAGGCCGGCCCGGCCGTCACCCTCTCCTTCGTGATCGCCGGTCTGACCGCCCTGTTCTCGGCCCTCTCCTACGCCGAGCTGGCCGGCACCATCCCGGTCTCCGGCTCCTCGTACTCGTACGCATACGCAACCATGGGCGAGCTGGTCGCCTGGATCTGCGGCTGGTGTCTGGTTCTGGAGTACGGCGTCTCGGTCGCCGCCGTCGCCGTCGGCTGGGGCGAGTACCTCAACGAACTGCTCGACGGGACCATCGGCGTCACCATCCCCGACGCGCTCTCCGCCCCGCCCGGCGACGGCGGCCTCTTCAACCTGCCCGCGCTCATCGTCGTACTCCTCGCCATGGCCTTCCTGCTGGGTGGCGCCCGCGAGTCGGCGCGCGCCAACACCGTCATGGTGTGCGTGAAGATCGCCGCGCTGGTGCTGTTCTGCGCCATCGGCATCCAGGGCTTCCGGTCCGGGAACTACGAGCACTTCATGCCGCTCGGGATGGCGGGCGTGAGCGCCGCGGGTGCCACGCTGTTCTTCTCGTACATCGGCTTCGACGCCGCCTCCACCGCCGGCGAGGAGGCCAGGAACGCCCAGCGCGACCTGCCCCGCGCCATCATGCTGTCGCTCGTCATCGTCACCGCGCTGTACGTGCTGGTCGCCGCCGTCGCCGTCGGTGCCAAGCCCTGGCAGCGGTTCAACGACTCCGAGGCCGCGCTCGCCCAGATCATGCGGGACGTCACCGGGCAGAGCTTCTGGGGCACGCTGCTCGCCGCCTGCGCCGTCATCGCCATCGCGAGCGTCGTGCTGACCGTGCTCTACGGGCAGACCCGCATCCTCTTCGCCATGTCCCGGGACGGACTGGTGCCCAAGGTGTTCGCCAAGGTCCACCCGAAGACCGGCACGCCCCGCGCCAACACCGTGATCGTGTCCCTGTTCTGCGGTGTCCTCGCCGCCGCGATCCCGCTCGGCCAGCTCGCCGACGCCACCAGCATCGGCACCCTCTTCGCCTTCGGGCTGGTCAACATCGCCGTGGTCGTGCTGCGCCGGACCCGCCCCGAGATGCCCCGCACCTTCCGCGTCCCGCTCTCGCCGGTGCTGCCCGCGCTGGGCCTCGGCTTCTGCGTCTGGATGATGGGCAGCCTGTCCGCCGTCACCTGGATCGTCTTCGGTGTCTGGATGGCCGCCGGGCTCGTGTTCTACTTCGGGTACGGCCATCGCCGCTCCCGACTGGCAACACCTGAAAGCTGATCGAACGACCGTGCTGAACGATCTCGACGAACGCATCGTGCACGCCCTCGCCGAGGACGCCCGCCGCTCCTACGCGGACATCGGGCAGATCGTGGGCCTCTCCGCCCCCGCCGTGAAGCGACGGGTGGACCGGCTGCGCGCCACCGGCGCGATCACCGGGTTCACCGTACGGGTGGACCCGTCGGCCCTCGGCTGGGAGACCGAGGGGTTCGTCGAGATCTACTGCCGGCACAACACCTCGCCGGAGACCATCCGGCGGGGCCTGGAGCGGTACCAGGAGGTCGTCGCCGCGTCGACCGTCACCGGCGACGCGGACGCGATCGTGCAGGTCTTCGCCTCCGACATGCGGCACTTCGAGCGGGTCCTGGAGCGGATCGCCGGGGAGCCGTTCGTGGAGCGCACCAAGTCGGTGCTGGTGCTGTCACCGCTGCTGAGGCGGTTCTCGTCGGGGTCGCCGACCTGACGCGGTCGCACCGGGGCCAGGAAATCCCGGTGGGCGGCCGGGCGTTCGCGGTCTAGCATCGACTGCATGACCTGGCGACATTGATCCACGACCGGCTCCGGGACCCGTCGGCTGAGCGCCACGCTGTACGCGTACGCGTTCCTCGACGACTTCGTCCTGCTCTACCCGGTGTACGCGCTGCTCTTCAGCGACACCGGCCTGTCCGTCTGGCAGATCTCCTCCCTCTTCGCCCTCTGGTCGCTCACCGGTGTCGTGCTGGAGGTGCCCTCGGGCGCCTGGGCCGACGCCGTCTCCCGACGGCTGCTGCTGTGGCTCGGCCCGCTGCTGACCGCGGTCGGCTTCGCGCTGTGGGTGCTCGTCCCGTCGTACTGGGCCTTCGCCCTCGGCTTCGTGCTGTGGGGCACCCGCGGAGCGCTGGGCTCCGGGGCGCTGGAGGCGCTCGTCTACGAGGAGCTGGAGCGGCTCGGCGCCGCCGACCGGTACGCCCATGTCATGGGCCGGGCCCATGCGGCGGGGCTGGTCGCGGTGATGGCGGCGATGGGGCTCGCCGGGCCCGTGTTCGCGCGGGGCGGCTTCCTGGCCGTGGGCGCGGCGAGCGTGCTGGCGTGCCTCGCGAGCGCCGCGGTGGCGACCCGCTTTCCCGAGCACCGGGCTGCTGCCGAGGGCGGGGGTGAGGGCTGGGCCGCGACCCTGAAGGCCGGGCTCGCGGAGGTCCGGCGCGAGCGGTCGCTGCGCGGGGCGATTCTGCTGGTCCCGGCCGTGAGCGCGGTGTGGGGAGCGCTGGACGAGTACACACCGCTGCTGGTGCACGACACGGGAGTGTCGGAGGCCCGGGTCCCCTACCTGCTCCTGCTGATCTGGGCCGGCGCCACGGCCGGCAGCCTGCTCGCCGGCCGCTGCGAACGCCTCGCGAGGAAGGGACTCGCATGGCTGCTCGCCGGAGCGGCCGCGGCGCTGGCGGCGGGAGCCCTGGCCGGAACGCCCCTCGCCCTCGGTCTCGTCGGCCTGGCCTTCGGCGGCTTCCAGCTGGCGACGGTCCTGGCCGACGTACGACTGCAGCAGCGCATCGAGGACACCGGCCGGGCGACACTCACCTCGGTCGCGGGCCTCGGCACGGAACTCGCCACGGTCGCGGTGTACGCCGGATACGCGGCGATCGAGGCGAGGACCGGGCACGGCATCGCCTTCGCGCTGTTCGCGGTGCCGTATCTGGTGACGGCACTGCTGCTCGCCGCTCGAAGACCGTCGGGCTGACGCACTGGGCCGTCCCGCGCGGCGCGCAACGAATCGCCGTCGGACCGGTGCCGTACGCAACGAACCGTCCGGCAGCGCGCAACGGGTCCTTCTTGCTGGTCGGAGGGTGGCGGCCGTACCGTCTAAAAGGCCCCCGAACCCCCCTTCGCCCCGGTGAGGAACACGCATGCGCACCGCCCTGCTCCAGAGCTCCGGCCGACCCGGCTCCGTCGTCGAGAACCTCAAGGTCCTCGACGCGGCCGCGGGCCGTGCCGCCGCCGCGGGGGCCGCGCTGCTGGCCGCGCCCGAGATGTTCCTGACCGGGTACGCGATCGGCGACGACATCGCGCGCCTCGCCGAGCCCGCCGACGGCGACTCCGCGGACGCGATCGCGGACATCGCCTCCCGGCACGGGCTCGCGATCGCCTACGGCTACCCGGAGCGCGAGGGCGAGACCGTCTTCAACTCCGCCCAGCTGATCTCCGCCGGGGGCGACCGCCTCGCCAACTACCGCAAGACCCACCTCTTCGGCTGCTTCGAGCACGACCACTTCACGCCGGGCGAGCAGCCGGTCGTGCAGGCCGAGCTGGACGGGATCACCGTCGGGCTGATGATCTGCTACGACGTCGAGTTCCCGGAGAACGTACGCGCCCACGCCCTGGCCGGCACCGACCTCCTCGTGGTCCCGACGGCGCAGATGCACCCGTTCCAGTTCGTCGCCGAGGCACTGGTCCCGGTGCGGGCCTGGGAGAACCAGTTGTACGTGGCGTACGTCAACCGGGTCGGCCAGGAAGGGGAGTTCGACTTCGTCGGCCTCTCCACGCTGGCCGGGCCCGACGGGGTCGCCCGCACCCGGGCCGGCCGCGGCGAGGAACTGCTCCTCGCCGACGTGGACCCGGCCTTCCTCGCCGCCTCCCGCAAGGCCAACCCGTACCTGAAGGACCGCCGCCCCGGTCTGTACGGGTCCCTCATCTGAATTCCCCCGGCTTTCACGAGTTCTCGCAAGGAGTCCGTACCCCATGACGTCCACGGTGCCCAACGCCGTCGAGCACACCGACGAGCAGCAGCTGCCGCCGATCACCATGTTCGGCCCGGACTTCCCGTACGCCTACGACGACTTCCTCGCCCACCCGGCGGGCCTGGGCCAGATACCGGCCACCGAGCACGGCACCGAGGTCGCGGTCATCGGCGGCGGTCTGTCCGGCATCGTGGCCGCGTACGAGCTGATGAAGATGGGCCTCAAGCCGGTCGTGTACGAGGCCGACCGGATCGGCGGGCGGCTGCGGACCGTCGGCTTCGAGGGCCAGGGGACCGAGGGCCTTACCGCCGAGATGGGCGCGATGCGCTTCCCGCCGTCCTCCACCGCCCTCCAGTACTACATCGACCTGGTCGGGCTGGAGACCCGCCCGTTCCCCAACCCCCTTGCCGAGGCGACCCCTTCGACCGTCGTCGACCTCAAGGGCGAGTCGCACTACGCCGAGACGGTCGACGACCTGCCGCAGGTCTACCGCGATGTCGCCGAGGCCTGGAACAAGTGCCTCGAAGAGGGCGCCGACTTCTCCGACATGAACCGCGCCCTGCGCGAGCGCGACGTCCCGCGCATCCGCGAGATCTGGGCCCGGCTCGTCGAGAAGCTCGACAACCAGACCTTCTACGGCTTCCTCTGCGACTCCGAGGCCTTCAGGTCCTTCCGCCACCGCGAGATCTTCGGCCAGGTCGGCTTCGGCACCGGCGGCTGGGACACCGACTTCCCCAACTCCATCCTGGAGATCCTGCGGGTCGTCTACACCGAGGCCGACGACCACCACCGCGGCATCGTCGGCGGCTCGCAGCAGCTGCCGCTGCGCCTCTGGGAGCGCGAGCCGGAGAAGATCGTGCACTGGCCGTACGGCACCTCGCTGGCGGAGCTGCACGAGAACCGCGCGCCCCGCCCGGCCGTCACCCGTCTGCACCGCACCGCCGGCAACCGGATCACGGTGACCGACGCGAACGGCGACATCCGCACCTACCAGGCGGCGATCTTCACCGCCCAGTCCTGGATGCTGCTGTCGAAGATCGCCTGCGACGACTCGCTCTTCCCGATCGACCACTGGACGGCGATCGAGCGGACCCACTACATGGAGTCCAGCAAGCTCTTCGTGCCCGTCGACCGGCCCTTCTGGCTGGACAAGGACGAGGAGACCGGCCGGGACGTCATGTCGATGACCCTCACCGACCGTATGACGCGCGGGACCTACCTCCTGGACGACGGCCCCGACAAGCCTGCCGTGATCTGCCTGTCGTACACCTGGTGCGACGACAGCCTGAAGTGGCTGCCGCTGTCGGCGGGCGAGCGGATGGAGGTCATGCTGAAGTCGCTCGGCGAGATCTATCCCAAGGTCGACATCCGGAAGCACATCATCGGCAACCCGGTGACCGTGTCCTGGGAGAACGAGCCCTACTTCATGGGCGCGTTCAAGGCCAACCTGCCCGGCCACTACCGCTACCAGCGGCGCCTGTTCACGCACTTCATGCAGGACCGGCTGCCCGAGGACAAGCGGGGCATCTTCCTCGCCGGCGACGACATCTCCTGGACGGCCGGCTGGGCCGAGGGCGCGATCCAGACCGCGCTGAACGCCGTGTGGGGCGTCATGCACCACTTCGGCGGCACGACGGACGCGAGCAACCCGGGCCCGGGCGACCTGTACGACGAGATCGCGCCGGTGGAGCTCCCGGAGGACTAGCCCGGGTCAGTCCGGCAGTGGGGTGAGCAGCATGCGGCCCGCGAACCCCACCGCCGTGTCCAGCCGCTGGGTGAACTCGGCGGCCACGTCCGGCAGTCCGCGCAGCGCCCACAGGGCCCGGGCCGCGGTCCAGGTGGCGTCCCGCGCGCGCTCCAGGCTCCACGAGCCGAGCAGATGGGTGAGCGGGTCGGCGATCTGCAAAAGGTCGGGGCCCGGCATCAGATCCTCGCGGATGCGCTCCTCCAGCGAGACGAGGAGCTCGCCCACGCGGTCGAACTCGTCCTCCAGCTCGGCCGGTTCGCAGTCCAAGCTACGACAGGCGTCCACGACGGCGAGCGCCAGGTCGTGCCCGATGTGCGCGTTGATGCCCGCAAGCGCGAACTGCAGCGGACGTACGCCGGGATGGCGGCGGAACTGGAACAGGGGGCGCCAGCAGGCCGGCGGGCGGCGCTCGTCGCCCGCCGCCTCGACGGCCGCGAGATAGCGCTCCGCGAACCGCACGTCCAGGGTGATCGCGGCCCGCGGGTCCGGGAACCCACCGGTGTCGATGCGCCGGTCGACCGCCTCGGTGACGGCGAGGTAGACGCGGTTGAAGACCGCGATCCCGTCCCGCTCGGGCAGAGCCGAGTCCAGGGCGCGCATACGGGAGACGACCGCGTCTACGGATGTGGTGAACTGTTCCAATTGCGGCATGGGGGAAGGGTCCCAGTCCTAGGCTGACGGGAGTGGCGGCGAGCCCGAGGCTTCCCCAGAACGGGGGAACGCGCCCGCTGTGGGGGAGGGGAACGGGACGGTGTCGGGCTTACGTGCGCGGCGTCTGGCCGCCCGCAGGGCCGAGCGCAGGCGGGCCGCACGGCGCGGCGCGATGGTGGCCGCCGCCTCCGTCGTGGTCGCCGTGGGCACGGCGACCGGCATGATGTCCGCCCTCGCCGACGGCCACGGCGCCGACGAGGCGCGGCCGAAGGTGACCGGCTCGCCGCGGCTTGAGCAGCTGCCGGTGGTGCCGTCGCCGTCGGCCACGGTCACCAAGTCGGCGTCCCCGAAGCCGAGTTCGTCGAGGAAGCCGAGTCCCTCGCCCACGCGGACGGAGCGGAAGCCGCAGCCCACGCCCGCGTCCGCCCGCCTCTACCGCCACCCCGACTCCCAGGTCCTCGACTGGGTCCGCGCCCACCCGGACGACCCGCGCACGCCGGTCATCGAGTCCCGGATCGCCGACCAGCCGGCCGCGGTGTGGTTCGCCGACTTCACGCCGTCGACCATCGCCTCCCGCGTCCGTGCCGTCACCTCGGGCGCGGCGGCACAGGGCCGGGTGCCGGTGGTGGTGGCGTACGCGATACCCGACCGCGACTGCGGCGGCGCGTCCCAGGGCGGGGCGCCCGACCTCGACGCGTACGACGGCTGGATCGACGACTTCGCGGCCGGGCTGGGCTCCGGCGAGGTCGTGGTCGTCCTGGAGCCCGACTCCATCGCCCAGTCCGACTGCCTCTCCGACGGCCAACGTGCCGACCGCTTCGCCTCGTTGGCCCGCGCGGGCCGCGTCCTCAAGGCCGCCGACCCCAAGGCGCGGATCTACTACGACGCGGGCCACTCCAGCTGGAACGAGCCCGCCAAGCAGGCGTCCCTGCTGAAACAGGCGGGCGCCGCCTCGGCCGCCTCCTCCGACGGGATCTTCTCCAACGTCTCCAACTTCCACACGACGTCCGACGAGATCGCGTACGACCGTGACGTCCTCGCCGCTCTCGGCGGGCCCGCGAGCCTGGGCGCCGTCATCGACACCAGCCGCAACGGCAACGGCGCCCCGGCGGACGGCCAGTGGTGCGATCCCGCGGGCCGGAAGATCGGCCGGGCACCGACGCTGAGCACGGGTGAGGCACGCATCGACGCCTACCTGTGGGTGAAGCTGCCGGGGGAGTCGGACGGGTGCAAGGGATCGCCGGGGACGTTCAGTCCGTCGTACGCCTACGCCTTGGCGTCGTCGTAGGAAGATGTCCCCTCGTCCAGCAGCGGCTCCTGGGTCTTCAGGTGGGCTGGGGCGAAGGCGCGCAGGGCGTGGTAGCCGGTGATGATGCCCGCGGCGGCCGGGACCAGGTTCAGCGGATTGCGCAGGTCCACCCGGGCGTTGGTCCAGATCTGCGCACCGAGCAGGCCGATCATGCCGTACAGGATGGGTGATGCCGCCGAGGACACCGCCGGGGACCGCGGCCACGATCGCGCCGAACTTCGGGCAGAGGCCGAAGAGGAGGGCGAAGCCGGCGGCGGCCCAGTAGGCGGAGGTGGAGTAGACGCGGGTCGCGGCCATCACGCCGACCACTGGAAGCTCGGGCCGTGGAAGGAGGGCAGGCCGATCCGGTCGGCCTTGCCGACACCGGAGAGGTCGAGCCGCCAGTGGTCGGTGACCTTGCCGCTGCCGTTGACCGAGTGGATACGGCCGAAGTCCGGTCGAAGGCCCAGGAGATGCCGTACCCGAAGACCAGGCCCAGGAAGATCGCGACGCGACAGTGAGCAGCCCAGGTAGCTGGGCACCCGGCCGCGCGTCGCCAGCAGGAAGATCACGGTCGCGATGCCCGACATCATGATCGCGAGGTTGGGGTCGAGACCGATCAGTACCGGGGCCACGAAGGACGCGCCGAACATGGCCACCACGTGCTGGGCGCCGAGGCGGGGCCAGGAGAGGCCGGGGGGCGCTTTCTCTGTGCGTGAAGTTCTGTACGTGAAGTCCTGTCCGGACCATTGTCACGGCTACCTCGCACCTCTACGCTCGCACGGTCCTACTCATGAACCACGTTCACATTTCTGACCATTCGTTCGATGGATCGGAGTGCTCGATGAGAGGAAGATCCCGTGCGGCCGTCCTGCTGGCGGCGGTGGTGAGTCTCGCAGCCGTGCTCGTCCCGTCGGCACAGGCGGGCCCGAAGGCCCCCGACACCGCGGTCCTCGACGGCGCCCGGCTGCAGCAGACCAAGGCGCGGCTGGACCGCGGTGATCCCCAACTGCGCCGGGAGGTCAAGGACTTGACGGCCCGCGCCGACAACTGGCTGTCCCAGGGCCCCTGGACGGTCGTCGACAAGCCCAAGCCGGCACCCGGCGGCGACGTCCACGACTACCTCAGCCAGGCCCCCTACTGGTGGCCCACCACGACCCCGACCGCCGACAACCCCTGGGGCTGCCCGTACGTCCAGCGCGACGGACAGCGCAACCCCGAGGTCGACTCCGGCACCGACCGCCAGGACGTCGAGCACGTCTTCGACTCGACGTACGACCTCTCCCTGGCCTGGTACTACACGGGCAAGAAGGTGTACGCGGAGAAGGCCGCCCAGGTCCTGCGCACCTGGTTCCTCGACCCGGCCACCCGCATGAACCCGAACCTGAACCACGCCCAGTTCATCCCGTGCAAGTACGACGGCCGCTCGATCGGCATCATCGACTTCTCGCAGTCGTACACCAGCGTCCTCGACGCCCAGGCGATCCTCGCCGCCGGGGCGCCCGGCTGGAGCGCCGAGGACCGCGCCGCGATGGGCAAGTGGAACTCGGACTTCCTCGGCTGGCTGAAGAACAGCGACTTCGGCAAGGAGGAGGGCGCGGCGGCCAACAACCACGGCACCTTCTACGACATGCAGCTCGCCGCCCTCGCCTACGCGACCGGCGACCGGGCGCTGGCCCGGCGGACGGTCCTGGACGCCCGTACCAGACGCGTCGATCCGCAGATCGCGGCCGACGGCAGCCAGCCGCAGGAGCTGGCGCGCACCCGCAGCTGGCACTACTCGACCTTCGACCTGGTCGCCTACACCCGGCTCGCGGCGATCGGCCGGCACGTCGGCGTGAACCTCTGGGCCTACCAAGGCCCCGACGGGCAGGGGCTGTTCAAGGCCGTGGATTTCCTGCTGCCCGCCGCGACCGGGGCCGCCGCGTGGTCGTATCCGGAGCTGGAGTTCCACCGGTTCGCGGCGAGCGACGTCGTGCACGCGGCGGCGGACGCGGGGGACAAGGCCGCACAGCAGGCCGTACGGAAGCTGGAGGCGCCGCCCGGCGGTGACCTGTGGGCGCTGCGCCCGGCGGCCGAGCAGCTGGACTCGATCGCGGGCTGAGACCGGCCCTCCCGACCGGGACTCCCGGGCGTCCGTCCAGGACGGAGCGCCCCCACCGCTTCGTCGCGAGGACGCCCGGGAGTCCCTCCGGACCTCAGGGGCGCGGGTCGGGAACCACCGCGGTCGGCGGGCTGACCGTCTTCCGCCCGCGCTCGCCACTGCGCAGCACCCCGGCGAAGGCGGCGAGCCCGCAGGCCAGCACGGTCACCAGCACGAACGACACCACCAGGCTCGTCGCCTGCGCCACCCCGCCGATCAGGCCGGGCGCGATCAGACCCGAGGTGTACGTGATGGTCGCGACGCCCGCGATGGCCTGACTGGGGTTGGGGCCCGCGTGCCCGGCCGCCGCGAAGCACAGCGGTACGACGACGGCGATGCCCAGGCCCAGCAACGCGAAGCCCGCCATCGCGACGGCCGGATGGCCCGCGAGGACGATCAGCACTCCGCCGAGGACGGCGAAGCCGCCGCCGATACGGACCGTGCGGACCGCGCCGAAGCGGTTGACGACCGTGTCGCCGACCAGCCGGGCCACCGCCATGGTGAGCATGAAGCCTGTCGTGCACGCGGCGGCCAGACCCGCCGACGTCTCCAGCTGGTCGCGCAGATAGACCGCCGACCAGTCGAGGCTCGCGCCCTCCGCGAACACCGCGCAGAAGCCGACCGCGCCGATCAGCAGCGCCGACTTCGGCGGCAGCGCGAACCTCGGGGGCGGCTCCTCGTCCTCGGCCGGCTGCAGGTCGAGGACCCAGGTGCAGGCCACGAGGCCGAGCATGGTGAGGGTCGCCGCCGCCAGCGCGAAGTGCACCCGCGCGTCCGCGCCGAGGTGCGCGGCGAGCGTGCCGCCCGCCGAGCCGATCAGGGCGCCCGCGCTCCACATGCCGTGCAGCCCGGACATGATCGACTTGTCGAGAAGCCGCTCCACTTCCACGCCCAGCGCGTTCATCGCGACGTCGGCCATGCCCGCGCTCGCGCCGTACACGAACATCGACAGGCACAGGGTGAGCATGTTCGGCGCGAGGGACGGCAGGACCAGGGCCAGCGTCCACATCGCGATCAGGCCGCGCAGGGCGGTGCGGCTGCCGAAGCGGTGGCTGATACGGCCCGCGAGCGGCATCGAGCAGGAGGCGCCGAAGGCCGTGAAGGCGAGCGCGAAGCCCAGCTGGCCCGCGCTGAGCCCCGCGTGCTCCTGGATCCACGGCACGCGGGTCGCGAAGGAACCGGTCACGGCGCCGTGCACGGCGAACACGGCGGCCACGGCGTACCGGGCCCGCCGTATCTCGCGCAAGTCACAGAGCATGTCGCTCATTCTCCGGCCCCTCCCGGTTCCTCAGGCCCTCATTGGCGTCCCGAAAACTATCAGGAACCCTGCCTGATAGATAGTGCAATACTGGCCGCGACGCAGATCTGGAAGGATCCCGGCATGCCCGCATCCCCCAGCACCGCACGGGCCATCAACGACCGGCTCGCCCTGCAACTGCTCCAGGACGAGGGCCCGTTGACGGCGGGTCAGCTCAAGCAGCTGACCGGACTGTCCCGGCCGACCGTCGCCGACCTGGTCGAGCGGCTCACCGCGTCCGGACTGGTCACCGTGGTCGGAGAAGCGGGGGAGCAGCGGCGCGGGCCCAACGCCAAGCTGTACGGGATCCTGGCCGACCGGGCGCATCTCGCCGCCCTCGACGTCCGTACCGAGGGCGTGTCCGTGGTGGTCACCGACCTCGTGGGGCGGGATCTCGCCGAGGCCTCCGTGCCGATCGGGGGCGACACGGGGACGGGGCCCGCCGTGGAGCAGGCGGTCATGCTGGTGGAGCGGGTGGTGAAGGAGGCGGGCGCGGACCGGCTGCACACCGTCGGCATCGGCGCGCCCGGCCTGATCGACCCCGCCACGGGTGACCTCCGCGACAGCTCCGGCCTGCCCGAATGGCATCGCCGCCTGGTCGCCGCGCTGCAGGAGCGGCTGCCCGAGGCCCGGGTGAGCGTCGAGAACGAGACCAACCTCGCGGCACTGGCCGAACAGCGCGAGGGCGCGGCCCGGGACCGTGACACCTTCGTCCTGCTGTGGCTGAGCCATGGCACGGGCGCGGCGGTGGTCCTCGACGGCGCGCTGCGCCGCGGCGTGTCAGGTGGCATGGGGGAGATCGGTTTCCTGCCGGTGCCGGGGACCGCGGGCCTGCCGTCGGCGACGGACTGCGAGGGGGGTTTCCATTCGCTGGCCGGGGCGGCGGCGATCGTGGGGCTGGCGGGGGAGCACGGGGTGATGGCGGAGGGAGTGGGGGTCGAGCCGGTGGCCGCGGGGGTGGTGCGGGGAGCCGTGGCGGCGGTCCCCGCGGACCCGGCTTCCGGCCGCTTCCTCGACGCCCTCGCCGACCGGCTCGCCGTCGGCGTCGCCTCCGTCGTGGCGATCCTCGATCCCGGGTGTGTCGTCCTCGGCGGCGAGGTCGGACAGGCCGGTGGCGAGGAGCTCGCCGCGCGCGTCGAGGCGCGGGTCCGGCGGATGTCGCCGCTGGTCACCGAGGTGCGGCCGAGTCTGCTCGGCGGCGGTGCCGTACTGCGCGGGGCGCTGCTCACGGCGCGGGACCGTGCTCAGGACGAGCTGTTCGGGTCGCCCGAGCGCTGAATCCCGTGAGCGGGACGCCGGCTTCCGCTCACCCCTTCCGCCCCGCGAGGTACTCCTCGAACGTGCCCTTCCCGACCGCCCGTTCCGGCGCGAGGTGCCCGCCCTCGCGGAAGGCCCGGTACGCCTTGCCCCACAGCGGCACGCTCAGCACCGCCCGGCGCCGGCCCGTCGACTTCAGCCAGGCGCGGGCGAAGGACTCGAAGGTCCGGGTCTCGGGCCCGCCCATGTCCTCGACCCGCCCCGCGGGACCCGCGCCGGCCAGTTCCGCCAGCCGGTCCGCGACCTCCGCGACCTCGACCGGCTGGTCGCGGACCCCGGCCGGGAGGAGCACGACCGGCAGCTTCGCCAGCGCTCGGAACATCCTCGCCAGCAGGTCGTGGAACTGCGTCGCCCGCAGCACCGTCCAGCCCAGCCCCGACTCCTCGATCAGCTTCTCGACGTCGAGCTTGGCCCGGTAGTACGGGAACGGCACCCGGTCCACGCCGACGATCGAGATGTAGACCAGGTGCCCCACGCCCGCCCGCCGCGCCGCCGCGACCAGGTTCGCCGCCGCCTTCCGGTCCCCGCCGGTCTGCGTGGTCGCGCAGTGCACGACCGTCTCCACACCCTCGACCGCCGCGTCCAGCCCGGCACCGCCTTCCCGCAGGTCGACGGCGTACGGCTGGGCATGGCGGCTGAGTACCCGCACCTCGTGCCCGTTCGCCCGCAGCCGTTCGGCGACGAGCCGGCCGAGGGTTCCGGTTCCGCCGGTCACCAGGATCGTGGTCATGCCGTTCAGTCCCTTCCGATGGCGGGCGGTCCGGGTCGGATCACCCTGCCCAGCTGAGACCGAGCAGCCCGGCGGAACGTGACAGGCCGCTACGGACGTGCGAGCTGACGTCGTACGAAATCCAGCTTGTCCGGGTTGACCACGGCCCGCACATGGGAGATCAGCCCGTCGCGCACCTCGAAGGCGACCGTGCCGAAGAGCTTGTCGCCCGCCCACGCGGCGAGGCCCGGCTCGCCGTTGATCTCGGCAGGAGTGAAGGTCAGGCCGGCCGCGAAGCGCTCGGCGCCGCCCAGCGTGAGGCGTCCGACCTTGTCGCGGCCGTGGACCGCCCGCCGGGCCGCGCTGACCTTGCCGCCGCCGTCGCTGGTCCAGGTCACGTCCGCCGCCAGCACCTTCTCCAGGGCGGCCAGATCACCGTCCCGGGCCGCCGTTAGGAACGACGTGACGAGCTCCCGCTGCCGCTCGGGCGCCGGCTCGAACCGCGGCCGTCCCTCGCCCACGCGCTGCACCGCCCGCCGGTACAGCTGACGGCAGTTGGCCTCGGCGAGGTCCAGCACACCGGCGATCTCCCGGTGCCCGTACCCGAAGGCCTCCCGCAGCACGTACACCGCGCGCTCGGTCGGGGTGAGCCGCTCCAGCAGGACCAGCATCGCCATCGACACCGCCTCGCGCTGCTCGGCCGACTCCATCGGGCCCAGGGCGCCGTCCGAGGTGACGACGGGTTCCGGCAGCCACTCGCCGACGTACCGCTCGCGCCGGGCCCGCGCCGAGGTGAGCCGGGAGAGGCAGAGGTTGGTGACGACCTTGGCGAGCCAGGCCGCCGGATGCTCGATGTGGCCGCGGTCGGCCGAGCTGAAGCGGAGATACGCGTCCTGCACCGCGTCCTCGGCCTCGTCCGCCGAGCCCAGCAGTCGGTAGGCGAGCCCGAACAGCCGGGGCCGGTGCGGCTCGAAGTCGTCGGCGGTCGCGCTGCTCATGGTTCCACCCTGCCACCAGGGCGGGGCTGTCGCGGAGTTGGGGGCCCGGCGGCGGGCAAGGGCCGTCGTCACCGCCGCCGGGCCGGTCTCGGGGAGACGAAAGGACTAGACCAAAGCCTCCATCAGGTCGGGCGAGTTGAGAAGTACAGAGACGGTGGCTGTGAGCCACCCCACAACGTTCACCCGTATGGACTCCGATCAGGCGTGGCACACTGGCTATGTACCAGAAGCAGCGCACTCCGGGGTCGGTGAAAGTCCGAACCGGCGGTTACAGTCCGCGACCCGGTCGCTTCCAGCGGCCGGTTGACCAGGCGAAATTCCTGGACCGACGGTTAAAGTCCGGATGGGAGGCAGTGCGCGGCGGGCGGGCATTCGTGCGCGTCGCCGTATCCGCTTCGTCCTACGGGACGAATGTGTCCGGCGCCGCCCCCGGTGTCCCTGCCCGTACATTCTGTCGTCATCGACAGCCCCGGAGTCCGTGCCCGAATGAGGCAGGAGGACCCGGGAAGTGTTCACCGGAATCGTCGAAGAGCTGGGCGAGATCACCGACGTCGAGAACCTCGGTGACTCCTGTCGCTTCCGAGTGCGCGGCCCCGTCGTCACCGACGGCGCGAAGCACGGGGACTCCATCGCGGTCAACGGCGTCTGCCTGACCGTCGTCGAGCACGAGGGCGACGAGTTCACCGCCGACGTCATGGCCGAGACCCTCGACCGCTCCAGCCTCGGCGCCATCGCCGTCGGCTCCCGCGTCAACCTGGAGCGCCCCACCGCGGTCGGTGCCCGCCTGGGCGGCCACATCGTGCAGGGCCACGTCGACGGCACCGGGCAGGTCCTGGAGCGCAAGCCCTCCGAGAACTGGGAGATCATCAAGATCTCGCTGCCCGCCGACCTCGCGCGCTACGTGGTCGAGAAGGGCTCCATCACCGTCGACGGCATCAGCCTCACGGTCGTGGACGCCGGCCCGGACTACTTCACGATCAGCCTGATCCCCACCACGCTCGCCCTCACCACCCTGGGCATCAAGCAGCCCGGCGACCCGGTCAACCTGGAGGTCGACGTCGTCGCCAAATACGTCGAGCGGCTGCTCGCGGCCGGTCAGGGGGCGGGCAGGTGAACTGGCTGAACTCCGAGGCGTTCGTCATGTTCGACCAGCACATCATCTGGTCCGACATGATCGGCAACATCCTCGGCCTGATCACCCTGGCCCTCGGCTGGCGCCGCTCCCTGCTGACCTGGCCCGTCCAGTTCCTCTCCGGCCTGGTCCTGTTCATCGCCTTCTACGGGCATCTCGCGGGCAGCGCCGGCAAGCAGGTCGTCGTGATGGTCGTGGCGCTGTACGGCTGGTGGCAGTGGAACCGCGACAAGGGCCGGGGCACCGACGGCCACATCACCCCGCGGTTCGCCACCTGGCGCGAGCGCGGCGCCATGGTCGCCGCCGCGGCGGTCGGCACGGTCGCCGTCGCCCTGCTCTTCAAGGCCTACCCGTCCCTGTCCTGGGACCCCTGGCCGGACGCCTACATCTTCGTCGGCACCATCGTCGCCATGTACGCCCAGGCCCGCGGCATGACCGAGTTCTGGATCGCCTGGCTCCTGGTCGACCTGGTCGGCGTCCCCCTCAACTTCGCCAACGGCTACGCCTTCTCCGGCTTCGTCTACGTCATCTACGGCGCACTCGTCCTGTGGGGCATGCGCGACTGGTGGCTGCGCTCCCGCAGGACGCCGCAGCCCGTCCTGGAAGGAGCGCCGGCATGAGCACGGCACCGATCCTGTACAGCACGGACGGCATCGAGGACTGGTCCCTCGACCCGATCGAGCAGGCCATCGCCGACATCGCGGCCGGCCGCCCGATCGTGGTCGTCGACGACGAGGACCGCGAGAACGAGGGCGACCTCGTCGTGGCCGCCGAGAAGATCACCCCCGAGATCGTCGCCTTCATGATGAGCGAGTGCCGCGGCCTGATCTGCGCCCCCATGGAGGGCGAGGAACTGGACCGGCTCAAGCTGCCGCAGATGGTCGACGACAACACCGAGTCGATGAAGACCGCCTTCACCGTCTCCGTCGACGCCTCCGGCGCCCACGGCGTCACCACCGGCATCTCGGCCTCCGACCGCGCCACCACGCTCCGGCTGCTGGCGAGCGGCGACGCCGAGCCGGGCGACCTCGTCCGCCCCGGCCACATCTTCCCGCTGCGCGCCCGGCCCGGCGGCGTCCTGACCCGCAACGGCCACACCGAGGCCGCCGTCGACCTCGCCCGCCTCGCGGGCCTGCGCCCGGCCGGCGCCATCGTCGAGATCGCCGGCGAGGACGGCCGCATGCTGCGCCTGCCCGAGCTGATCCCGTTCGCCCGCAAGCACGGCCTGACGATCATCTCCATCGAGGACCTGATCGCCTACCGGCAGACCGCCGAGCCCACCGTCCGCCGCGAGGCCGAGACCCGACTGCCCACCGCCCACGGCGAGTTCAAGGCCTACGGCTACCGCTCCACCGTCGACGGCGTCGAGCACGTCGCCCTCGTCCACGGCGAGATCGGCGACGGCGAGAACGTCCTGGTCCGCGTCCACTCCGAGTGCCTCACCGGCGACATCTTCGCCTCCCTGCGCTGCGACTGCGGCCCCCAGCTGGAGGCCTCCCTGGAGCGCATCCAGGCCGAGGGCCGGGGCGTCGTCGTCTACCTGCGCGGCCACGAAGGGCGCGGTATCGGCCTGCTGTCCAAGCTGCGCGCGTACGAGCTCCAGGAGCGCGGCCGCGACACCCTCGACGCCAACCTGGAACTGGGCCTGCCCGCCGACGCCCGGGACTACGGCGCGGGCGCCCAGATCCTGGAGGATCTCGGCGTGCGCAGCGTGCGGCTGATGACCAACAACCCCGCCAAGACCGACGCCCTGCTGCGGCACGGGCTCAAGGTCACCGGCCGGGAGCCGATGCCCGTACAGGCGGGCGAGCACAACCTCCGCTACCTGCGCACCAAGCGGGACCGGATGGGCCACGACCTGCCCTGGCTGGACACCGCCCCGGCGGCCCCCCTGTCCACCTGCAACAACCAGTAGATCCGTACTTCTAGGAGACAAGAGAACGTGAGCGGCAAGGGCGCACCCGAACTGTCCGTACGCAACGTGGGCGACCTGCGGGTCGCCGTCATCGCGGCGCAGTGGCACGAAAAGGTGATGGACGGCCTGGTGGACGGCGCCCTGCGCGCCCTGCACGACCTCGGCATCGACGAGCCGACCCTCCTGCGGGTCCCCGGCAGCTGGGAACTCCCGGTCGTCGCCAAGGTCCTCGCGGGCCGCGGCTACGACGCGATCGTCGCCCTCGGTGTCGTCATCCGCGGCGGCACCCCGCACTTCGAGTACGTGTGCCAGGGCGTGACCCAGGGCCTCACCCAGGTCTCCGTCGAGACCGGCGTCCCCGTCGGCTTCGGCGTGCTGACCTGCGACACCGAGGAGCAGGCGCTGGACCGGGCCGGCATCGAGGGCTCCAACGAGGACAAGGGACACGAGGCGGTGACGGCCGCGGTCGCCACCGCGGCCACGCTCCGCTCAGTATCTGAACCGTGGCGATAGAGACACTATTAAGTGCAATAGAGTGGGCGCCACCATGTCCAAGAAGACGTTCGAGGAGCTCTTCACCGAGCTCCAGCACAAGGCCGCCAACGGCGATCCCGCCACCTCCCGCACCGCCGAGCTGGTCGGCAAGGGCGTCCATGCCATCGGCAAGAAGGTCGTCGAGGAGGCCGCCGAGGTCTGGATGGCCGCCGAGTACGAGGGCAAGGAAGCGGCCGCCGAGGAGATCTCGCAGCTGCTGTACCACGTCCAGGTGATGATGGTCGCCCGCGGCATCTCCCTGGACGACGTGTACGCCCACCTGTAAGTCTCCCGCCGCAACACCCCCTTCAGAGCAAAGGAAGCCGACCTCATGCTGCGCATCGCCGTCCCCAACAAGGGTTCCCTGTCAGGCCCTGCGGCGGACATGCTGCATGAGGCCGGCTACCAGCAGCGCCGCGAGTCCAAGGAACTGCGGATCGTCGACCCGGCCAACGACGTGGAGTTCTTCTACCTCCGGCCGCGCGACATCGCGATCTACGTCTCCTCCGGCCGGCTCGACATCGGCATCACCGGCCGCGACCTGCTGATCGACTCCGGCGCCGACGCCGAGGAGATCCTTCCCCTCGGCTTCGCCCGCTCCACCTTCCGCTTCGCCTCCAAGCCGGGCGAGGCGACCGGCGTGGCGGACCTCAAGGGCAAGACCGTCGCCACCTCGTACGAGGGAATCGTCGCCGGACACCTCGCCGAGCAGGGCGTCGACGCCTCCGTCGTCCACCTCGACGGCGCCGTCGAGACCGCCATCGAGCTCGGGGTCGCCGAGGTCATCGCGGACGTCGTCGAGACCGGCACCAGCCTGCGCAACGCGGGCCTGGAGGTCTTCGGCGAGCCCATCATGAAGTCCGAGGCCGTCGTCATCCGGCGCACCGGCGCCGACGCCGAGGAGCCCAAGGTCCAGCAGTTCCTGCGCCGGCTGCAGGGCGTCCTGGTGGCCCGGACGTACGTGATGATGGACTACGACTGCCGCGTCGAGCAGCTGGAGAAGGCCGTCGCCCTGACCCCCGGCCTGGAGTCGCCGACCGTCTCCCCGCTGCACAACGAGGGCTGGGTCGCCGTACGCGCGATGGTCCCCGCCAAGGAGGCGCAGCGGATCATGGACGACCTGTACGACATCGGCGCGCGCGCCATCCTGACCACGGCCATCCACGCCTGCCGTCTCTGAGGAGCTACCAGATGTCCTCCGAGCTGCCCGTCCTGCCGGTCACGTTCCGGCCGGGGACCACGCGTGCCGTGCTGCTCGGCGCCGCCGGCGCGATCTTCGTGACCATCACCGCGGTCGCGCTGCTGCTGGAGCAGCTCGGTCCGGGCGAGCGCCTGAGCTTCATCTTCACGGCGGCCCTGCTCGCCGGTGTCCTGTTCCTGCTGGCTCGGGTGAAGGTCGTCGCCGACGACACCGGGGTCACCGTCCAGAACATCGCCAGCAGGCGCCGGCTGGCCTGGGCCGAGATCATCCAGGTGAATCTCCGCCCCGGCGACCCGTGGGTGTTCCTCAACCTGAGTGACGGCACCAGCCTGCCCGCGCTCGGCATCCAGCCGGGCATCGCCAAGGAGCGTGCCATCGCCGACGCACGCACCCTGCGGGCTCTGGTGGAGGCTCGTTCCCCGAGGGATCTGCCGTAGAGGGCCGTGTCTTGATTAATCTGTTGGCGGAGGCGGTTTTCGTGACGCCTCCGCCGCTTCATGTTCCTGCTACCCGAGGAGTGACTCCCTCCAGCGATGGACGGATCGTCCTGTAGTACCTGCGCCGCCCCCTCACGACATACCGAGGCGGCGGCATCATGACCACCCCCCTGCTGCTGCTCGCAGCCGCCCTTCTGCTGATCCTCGCCAACGGCTTCTTCGTGGCCGCCGAGTTCGGCCTGGTCACGGTCGAGTCGACGGACGCCGAGAAGGCCGCCGCCGAGGGCGACCGACGGGCCCGTAGGGTCGCGGAATCGCTCAAGGAGCTGTCCTTCCAGCTCTCCGGCACCCAGCTCGGCATCACCATCACCTCCCTGGTCGTCGGCATGCTCGCCGAACCGGCCCTCGCCGAGCTGCTGCACGGCCCGTTCTCCGCGATCGGCATCCCCGAGGGCGCGGTCTCCGGAGTCGCGGTGGTCGTCGGCATGCTGGCCGCCTCCGCCGTGCAGATGGTGATCGGCGAACTCGTGCCCAAGAACTGGGCGGTGTCCAAGCCCATGCAGGTCGCCCGCTTCGTGGCCGGCCCACAGCACGCCTTCGCGCGCCTGTTCCGGCCGGTCATCGCCGCGCTGAACGCCGTCGCCAACCGTCTCGTCCGCGCCCTGGGCGTCGAGCCCGCCGAGGAGCTGGCCTCCGCCCGCACCCCCGGCGAACTGGTCTCGCTGGCCCGCCACTCGGCGCAGGCCGGCGCGCTGGAACAGGACACGGCCGATCTCTTCGTACGGACCCTCTCCCTCGCCGAGCTGACCGCGCAGCACGTCATGACCCCGCGCGTGAAGGTCAGCGCGCTGCAGTCCTCGGCCACCGCCGAGGACGTCGTCAACCTGACCCGCGCCACCGGCCTGTCCCGCTTCCCCGTCTACAAGGAGAAGATCGACGAGGTCGTGGGCATGGTCCACCTCAAGGACGCCCTCGCGGTCGCCGCGCACGAGCGCCTGCGCACCCCGGTCGGCCGTATCGCCCGCCCGGCCCTGCTGGTCCCCGAGACCCTCCCCGTCCAGCCGCTCCTCGCCCAGCTGCGCAGCGAGCAGCCCATCGCGGTCGTCGTCGACGAGTACGGCGGCACGGCCGGCGTGGTCACCCTGGAGGACATCGTCGAGGAGATCGTCGGCGAGGTCCGCGACGAGCACGACGGCCAGGACGTTCCCGAACTCGCCGCCGCCCCGCCGGAGGACGGCAGGCCCGCCTGGGACGCCGACGGCAGCTGCCGCGTCGACATCCTGCAGCGCATAGGCCTCGACGTGCCCGAGGGGCCGTACGAGACGGTCGCCGGCCTGGTCGCCGACCTGCTCGGCCGTATCCCGGCCGCCGGGGACAAGGCCGAACTCCCCGGCTGGCGGCTCACGGTCCGCCGGGTCGGCCACTACCGCGCCGAGCGAGTACGGCTGGTGCGGACCGGGCCGGTCGTGGAGGTCGCCCGATGAGCGTGCTCCAACTCCTTTTCGCCGGGCTGCTCGTGCTCGCCAACGGCTTCTTCGTCGGCGCCGAGTTCGCCCTGGTCTCCGTCCGCCGCAGCCAGATCGAACCGCTCGGCACGGCGAGGGCCCGCCAGGTCCTGTACGGCCTCGAGCGCCTCCCGCAGATGATGGCGGCGGCCCAGTTCGGCATCACGGTCTGCTCGTTGACGCTGGGCGCGGTGGCCGAACCGACGGTCGCGCACCTGCTGGAGCCGGTCTTCGAATGGATCCACCTGCCCGACGGCATGATCCACCCGCTGGGTTACGTCATCGCCCTCGCCGCGGTGGTCTTCTTCCACCTCGTCATCGGCGAGATGGTCCCGAAGAACCTGGCGATGGCGGCTCCGGAGAAGGCGGCCCTCTGGCTGAGCCCCGGCCTGGTCGCCTTCGCCCGCCTCTGCAAGCCGATCACCATCGCCCTCGGCGCGGTCGCCCAGGCCATCCTGCGGCTCTTCCACGTCGAGCCGAAGGACGAGGTCGAGGCGGTCTTCACCAGCGAGCAGCTCAACCGCCTCGTCGAGGACTCCGGCCAGGCGGGCCTCCTCGACCCCGAGGAGCAGGAACGCCTGGAGGACGCGCTGGAACTGGGCTCCCGCCCGGTGACGGACGTCCTGCTCGGCCGCGAGTCCCTGGTCACGGTCCCGCCGTCGGTCACCCCGGGCCAGATCGTCGCCCTCACCGCCCGCACCGGCTACTCCCGTTTCCCGATCGCGGCGGAGAAGGGCGCCTTCATGGGCTACCTGCACGTGAAGGACGTACTCGATCTTGAGGACTCGGAGCGGGCGGTACCGCAGCAGCTGTGGCGCCCGATGACGACACTCCGCTCGGAACTGCCCCTGGACGACGCCCTGACGGTGATGCGGCGGGCCGCGACGCACCTGGCGCAGGTGGCGGACGCGTCGGGCCGGGTGTTGGGGCTGGTGGCGCTGGAGGATGTGCTGGAGCTGCTGGTGGGGGAGGTCACGGATCCTGCGCATCGGGAGGTGCGTGAGGTGAGGGTGACCGAGCCTCGGGGGAGTGGGGAGCCGGAGGGGGTGCTGGCTACCTAGGCCGAACGGGGTGCGGTGACAGTGCTATGTCACATACCACTGTCACCGGGCCCAGTGTCATGTGACATACCACTGTCACCCACGCCCCAGTGCTATGTCACATAGCACTGGGATCCTGCGGCCCCCGCCCCGACAGCACCTCCCCGTACGCCTGCATCAGATCCGGCAGCCGCAGCGTCGACAGGTCGTCCCGGGACAGCATCCCGGGATACGTCGTCAGCCGCAGATCCCGGTACGCGCAGCTCTTCTCGTACAGGGTGCGCAGGAAGCGGCCGTTGCCCAGTTCGTCGATCCAGCCCTGGTCGACCACGTGCCCGGCGATCGAGCGCAGCTCGTCCAGGGCCTCCTCGTCCCATACGTCACCGTTCTCCGCGGCCAGCACCTCGCCGATCGAGGTGAGTTCGAGGGGCCGGTAGGACGGGAAGTCGACGCGGGTCGTGAAGCGGGAGGACAGGCCGGGGTTGGCGGCCAGCAGGCGGTCCATGCCCTCCGGGTAACCGGCCAGGATGACCACCAAGTGGTCCCGGTTGTCCTCCGCCCGCTTCAGCAACACCTGCAACGCCTCGTCGCCGTACGCATCCCCCTTGCCGTAGCCGGAGTTGGAGAGCGAGTACGCCTCGTCGACGAAGAGGACGCCGCCGATGGCCGAGTCGATGAGTTCGTTGGCCTTGACGGCCGTCTGGCCGAGGTATTCGCCGACCAGGTCGGCCCGTTGGGCCTCGACGAGGTGGTCGCCGCCGAGCAGGCCGAGGGCGTAGAAGACGCGGCCCAGGATGCGGGCGACGGTGGTCTTGCCGGTGCCGGAGGGGCCGGAGAAGACGAAGTGCCGTTTGGGCGGCTGGACCGGCAGTCCCTGACCGGCCCGCAGTCGCGCCATGTTCAACTGGGCGGACAGCGCCTTGACTTGGCGCTTCACGGGCTCCAGGCCCACCATGCGCTCGAGCTCGGCGAGCGCCTCCTCGAGTAATGCCGGGTCGGTGGGGCCGGCGGGCAGCGGCGAACCCGGGAAGTTCCGCTCGCGCACCGCCGGGTCGATCACCGACGGCACCGCGCCGACCGGCGGCAGCTCCGGCTCGGACAGCCTCAGGTCCCGACCCTCCGCGCCGAACAGCGGGTCGAGGGCGTCGGGCCCCTCCAGGACGTCCTGCGCTCCGGAGAGGGCGATGGCCGCCAAGTCGGTGGACTCGTCGTAGCCGTCGCCCTCGGCGATCGCGGCGAGCCGCGCGGAGGTGTCCATGAAGGCGGGGTCGACCCGGTGCACGGCCCGGTACAGGGGGAGCGCGGCGGCAGTGCGGCCGGTGCCCTCGTGGGCCCGCGCCAGCCAGTACCGCAGCTCCTTGCGCTGCGGCTGCTCGCTGCGGCAGCGCATCAGCGCGGAGGAGAGCAGCGGCTCCGCCTGGCCGTACATCTCAAGACGCACCCGGGCCATCCCGCCGAACAGGCCCGCCTCGATGCCCAGCAGGGCGTCGTCGATCAGCGGGTCGGTGTGGCGGACCAGCTGCTCCCAGTCCTTGACCAGGTAGGCGCGGCAGGCGTGCAGGAAGCGGACCTGGTGGTCGGTGTCCACGGGCGGCAGACCTGCCAGCGCCCGGTCGAGCTCCGGGACATGGCGGCCGTCCAGCCAGTGCGAGGCGTGCGCGAGCAGCAGATCGCGTGGGCTCTCCAGCACCGGCTGCACCCACCAGCCCAGCCAGTACCAGGAGTTGAGGGCGCGGCGGTGCCGGGCGCGCTGTTCCCCGAAGCGGTCCCGGTGCCGGAACATCCGCAGCAGCGCGGTCGTCGTGTCGACGCGCAGCGCGTGCAGCCCGAGCCAGCCGTCGGCCATCCCGGGATCCATCCGGACCGCGGCCCGGAACTCCTCCTCCGCCTGCGGATAGGCGCCCATCGTGTAGGCATCCACACCTCGCAGCCAGGCGAGGTCGGCCGGGGCCTCGGGGCCCTGCGTGCCGAAGTCCATCACGTCCCCCACAAACCGTGCCCCCGTCGGTTGGTCACCGGGTCGTCGCCCCGGTGTCCGCATTGATCGAACCGCCGTGCCGCGGACCGGAGTTGCGGTGCGCGCACCCGCGTTCGTAGGTCGCACCCAGGGCATCGTACCTGCGGGGGTGTCGCCCGCCGAAGGGTGCCGCACAGGCCGTTTGACGAGGTGGGAGCGGATGGGGCGGAGACCGGACGGTGACCGAGAGTGATCGAATCGGGGCTCACAGCGTCCGGATTGTGGAGTGAGGGCAGAACGAAGCCCCCGATCACGGGGGAACAACCGGGGGCTTCGCGACAATGGGCGGCTTCGAATGGCCGCACATTCAGAACGTAAGACCTGTACGGCCCCCCGGTCAAGCCGAGTTGGAGCACTCCGGGAAGTTCCGGGACAAGCGTCTTCACAAGTTCAGCACACTGCGGATGGTCCGTCACCGTGCGTGAGCGGCTGGTCCGGTCCAACTGTCCTTCCCGGCCCCGGGAGTACCTCGTACCCCTTCTCGCACTGCCGTACCAGAAGGTCGGCGAAGGGCCGCGACGGATCTTCGGCGAAGTGTCGTCGTTCCGCCGTGACCCACCCGGCCCAGAACTCCCGCTGCTCCGCCCCGTCCCGGAGCTGTCCCCGCGTCCAGGAATCCTCGTGCTCCAGTTCCATCCACAACAGGTGGGCCAGATACGGGCGCAGGGCGCGGCGGCCGGCTCCGACGCCCTCGACGAGGACCACCGGGGCGCAGGGCAGGGCGCGCGGCGGGGCGAAGCGGCGGGCGCGCCAGTCGTAGGGGGCGTAGTGCGCGCTCTCGCCGCGGCTCAGGGGCTCGATCACCTGGGTCAGAAGGCGGCCCGTCCACGCGAACAGCTCCTCGTGGCTGGCGATGTCGTCGAGGTGCAGTACGGGGGCATCCCCCAGAGCCGTGGCCAACTGCCCGGCGAACGTGGACTTCCCGGAGCCGGCGTGTCCGTCCACGCCGATCAGGCGGACCGGGCCGCAGGAGGGCGGGAGGCGGCGGAGCCGGTGGGCGAGGTCGTGAATGGTGGTTCCTTGGCCGGTCGGAGGGGGCGGCATATTCGACGGGAACATTTTAGTGGCGGATGAAATCAGGACGTATCGGAGGGCTCGCCCGCCGCCGCTTCGAGGTCCTGGTCAGTTGGTCCCGGGACGGCCGCGCAGGTCATGCCAGTGGTTCAGACCAATATTGGCGGGCGTGGCACGGGCCGAAGTGCTGGCAGGACGCCCTGCCCGCGGCCATAGTGGGCGCATTCCGCACCTGCCCCGACTCGGACACCTGGGGGTCATGCCACCCATGAGCAGAGCCGAACAGCCGTCCCGCAGAACCGTCCTCGCCGCCGCGGTGGCCGCCGCGGTCGCGGCCCCGGCGATCACCGCCGGCACGGCCGACGCCTCGGACGCCGCCGAGGACCCGGCCAGCCCCGTCGACTACCGCTCCTGGACCTCGTACAAGGACTGGCGCAGTGGCACCGCCCAGGGCACCCGTGCCCTCGCCGGTGTCCGCCCCGGCGTGGTGATCGCCAAGCCCGCCGGCACGACCGACTACACGGACCCGCACACCGGTACGACCGCCACCTGGGAGTACGCGACCTGGACCTCACCCGTCCACCGGCTGGGCGTCCCCTCGACCGAGGCGATCGCCTCCTGGAACGCGCACACCCCGGCCGGCACCTGGCTCCAGGTCGAACTGCACGGCACGTACTCCGACGGCACCGACACCCCCTGGTACGTCATGGGCCGCTGGGCGGCCGGAGACCAGGACATCAAGCGGACCTCGGTGGACGGCCAGACCGACGGCAAGAGCACCATCTGGACCGACACCTTCGCCGTCGACGACGCGACGACCGGCCTGCGCCTGGTCTCGTACCGCCTGCGCCTCACCCTCTACCGCAAGCCCGGCACCAAGCTCACCCCCACGGTGTGGCGGCTCGGCGCGATGGGCTCCGACATCCCCGACCGCTTCACCGTGCCCGCCTCCACCCCGGGCCTGAGCGGGGAACTGGTCGTCCCGCGCTACTCGCAGGAGATCCACAAGGGCCAGTACCCCGAGTACGACAACGGCGGCGAGGCCTGGTGCAGCCCCACCTCCTCGCAGATGATCATCGAGTACTGGGGCGGCCGGCTCACCCCCGAGCAACTGGCGTGGGTGGACCCGAGCTACGCCGATCCGCAGGTCGACCACGCGGCCCGCTTCACGTACGACTACCAGTACGAGGGCTGCGGCAACTGGCCCTTCAACGCGGCCTATGCGGCGACGTACAAGGACCTGCAGGGTGTGGTCACCCGGCTCGGCTCGCTCACCGACCTGGAGACGCTGATCGCGGCCGGCATCCCGGCCATAACGTCCCAGTCCTTCCTCAAGGAGGAGCTGACCGGGGCGGGTTACGGCACCTCCGGGCACCTGATGACGGTGATCGGCTTCACCGCGGACGGCGACGTCATCGCCAACGACCCTGCCTCGCCCAGCGATGACGCGGTGCGCCGGGTCTACAAGCGGCGCGAGTGGGAGAACATCTGGCTCAGGACCAAGCGGTACAACGCCTCCGGCAAGGTCGTCTCCGGCACCGGCGGGGTCTGCTACCTGTACTTCCCGGCCCGCCCCACGGCCCGCCAGCGCAAGGCGCTCGCGGCGGTCGGCGTCCGCTGAGGCACCCCGCTCACCTGCGAAGGCCCCGGGAAACCGGGGCCTTTCCCTGTGACCAACGTCTCTGCCGCAAAAGCCGTTCCAGGTGGCAAGGTGGACAGAACCCTGGGGGGAGTCCACCGCACACCCGACCTCAGCGAGACGCCATGACCACACACTCAGCCACCGCCGCCCGCACCCGCACCGGCGGTCCCAAGGACGCCGGCCCGAAGATCTTCGAGCACGTCATGGGCTGGACGCTCGTCGTGGTCGTCGCGATGCTCGTCACCCAGCTCGGCCTGCTGTGATCTGACGCGCGCGGCCCCGGCTCCACCGGTTCCCACGAGATCGATCAGACTCGAACGAGTGGGAGTGGTTGTTCTGACATACTGCGGATGTCCCAGCGCCCCTCTCAGACCAGGGTCGACATTGAAGATCAGCGAACAGAGCGACTCCGCCCGTCCGAAGGCCCGGGGCACCGAGCGTTCGCTGGCGCGTCGCGCCGAACTCATCGCCATCGGGCGGAAGTTGTTCGCGGACACGTCCTACGACACACTCTCCATGGACGACATCGCCCGCCAGGCCCATGTCGCCAAGGGGCTGATCTACTACTACTTCCAGTCCAAGCGCGGCTACTACCTGGCGATCATCCACGACTCGGTCGCCGACCTGGTGAACTTCGCGTCGAGCGAGATCGAACTGGAGCAGCTGGACCGGGTGCACCGCACCATGGAGGCCTACCTGCGCTACGCCGAGCACAACCAGGCGGCGTTCCGCGCGATCGTCAGCGGCGGTGTCGGCTTCGACGCCGAGGTGCACGCCATCCGGGACGGAGTGCGCGACGCGATAGTGGCGACCGTCGCCGAGGGGGCGTACGGCCGTACCGACATCTCCCCGCTCGCGCGCATGGGCCTGTTCTCCTGGGTGTGCAGCGTGGAGGGCGCCACCCTCGACTGGATCGACCGCCCCCGGCTCACCCGCGACAAGATGCGCGAACTCCTGGTCAAGACCCTCGGCGGCGCCATGAGGGCCATCGAGGAACTGGACCCCGCCTACCCGGCCCCCGGCCCGGCCCGCCGCGACACCTGAACAAGGGGCGGAGGCTCCCGCGCCCCCACCCCAAGTCCCTGACCTGCGCGGCTAGTTGATCGCCTTGATCAACTCCCCGTTCGCCGTGTCCCCGCTCAGCTCCCAGAAGAACGTACCGCCCAGTCCTTGCTGGTTCTTGTACGTCATCTTCGTCCCGATGGTGGCGGGCGTGTCGTAACTCCACCAGTTGTTCCCGCACTTGGCGTAGGCGGTGCCGCCCACCGTGCCGGTCGCCGGGCACTTGGTCTTGAGCACCTTGTAGTCGTCGATGCCCTGCTCGTACGTCCCCGCAGCCGGGCCGGTCGCCGTGCCGCCGGGCGCGGCCTGGGTCACGCCGGTCCAGCCGCGGCCGTAGAAACCGATGCCGAGCAGCAGCTTCGAGGCCGGGATGCCGAGGCCCCTGAGCTTGGCGATCGTGGCCGAGGTGTGGAAGTTGGCCTTCGGGATGCCGGAGTAGGAGTTCAGCGGCGAGTGCGGAGCCGTCGGTCCCGCCGAGTCCCAGGCGCCGAAGTAGTCGTACGTCATCGGGTTGTACCAGTCGACGTACTGCGCGGCCCCGGCGTAGTCCGCCGCGTCGATCTTGCCGCCGCTGGTGGCGTCCGCGGTGATGGCCGCGGTGACCAGCGAGCCGCCGAACTTCGAACGCAGCGCCGCCATCAGGTTCTTGAAGGCGTCCCGCCCGCTGGTGTCACAGCTGTTGCCGCAGGCGTTCGGGTACTCCCAGTCGATGTCGATACCGTCGAAGACACCCGCCCACTTGGAGTTCTTCACCAGGTCGTAGCAGGACTGGGCGAACGCGGCCGGGTTCTTCGCGGCCTCGCCGAACCCGCTCGACCAGGTCCAGCCGCCGAACGACCACAGGACCTTGAGCCCCGGGTGCTTCTTCTTCAGCTTCAGCAGCTGGTTGAAGTTGCCGCGCAGCGGCTGGTCCCAGGTGTCGGCGACGCCGTCCACCGACTCGGCGGCCGTGTAGGCGCGGTCGGTCGCCGCGTAGGAGTCGCCCATCGCGCACTTGCCGCCGGTGACGTTGCCGAAGGCGTAGTTGATGTGCGTGAGCTTGGCGGCGGAGCCGGACGTCTCGATGTTCTTGACGAAGTACTTGCGGTCGTAGGTGCCCCATTCGGTGAAGTAGCCGACGACCTTCGAGCCGGCGGCCTCCTGGGCCGAGGGCTTCGCGGTGGCGGTGCCCGCGCCGGCGAGCAGCCCGGCGCCGAGGACCGCGCAACACGCGGCCGAGACGAGCGCCCGGAAAGAGGCGCGGGGAAGGTGCGGAACGTGCATCCGGTGTCTCCTCGTGGGGGAGAGGGAACGCGCGCCGATTGGCATGAACGCGGTAAAGCGTTGGTCATGAACAGTAGGAGGACTAGACCAGTCCGGTCAATGGTGCGGACCAATCTCGCGGTCATCCGGTAAGGCTTCCGTTACGGCTTCCGTCCCGCCCGGGATATTCTTGAAGTAAGCGGTCGTTAACTGGTGACTGGCAGCCTCCGATCGGGCATACTCACAGCGCAGAGTCGCTGGTCAGCAGCTTCCGAGACCCGGAAGCGGAGCATCGGCCAGGACCGGTACGACCCGGCGGCGCCGCCCCACCCAAGGCGCTCGTCCGCCGCATGCCCGACACAGGGAGGAGAGCGTCGACATGCCCGACCGCGCCCCGCAGCCGGTGGACCGTCAACTGCCCACGGACGAGGCCCGGGACCTGATCTCGCTCGTCCGCGACATCGCCCAGGGCGAGATCGCCCCGAAGGCGGCCGAGGAGGAGGACGCCGGACGCTTCCCGCGCGAGGTCTTCACCCTGCTCTCCCGGTCGGGCCTGCTCGGACTGCCGTACGACTCCGAGTACGGCGGCGGCGACCAGCCGTACGAGGTCTACCTCCAGGTCCTCGAAGAGCTCGCCGCGGCCCGCCTCACCGTCGGTCTCGGCGTCAGTGTCCACACCCTCGCCTCCTACGCCCTCGCCGCCTACGGCACCAAGAAGCAGCAGGTCGAGTACCTGCCGGCGATGCTCGGCGGGGGCCTGCTCGGGGCGTACTGCCTCTCCGAGCCGTCCTCCGGCTCGGACGCGGCCTCCCTGCGCACGAAGGCGGTGCGCGACGGCGAGGACTGGGTGATCACCGGTACCAAGGCCTGGATCACGCACGGCGGGATCGCCGACTTCTACACCGTCATGGCCCGCACCGGCGAGGAAGGGGCGCGCGGGATCACCGCCTTCCTGGTGCCCGGCGACGCCGAGGGACTGAGCGGTGCGGCGCCCGAGCGGAAGATGGGCATGAAGGGCTCGCCCACCGCCCAGGTCCACTTCGACGGGGTGCGGGTGCCGGACGAGCGGCGCATCGGCGAGGAGGGGCAGGGCTTCGCCATCGCGCTGGCCTCGCTCGACTCCGGCCGGCTCGGCATCGCGGCCTGCGCGATCGGGCTCGCCCAGGCGGCACTCGACGAGGCGGTCGCATACGCCACCGGGCGCCGGCAGTTCGGGCGCCCGATCGCCGACTTCCAGGGCCTGCGCTTCATGCTGGCCGACATGGCCACGCAGATCGAGGCGGGCCGCGCCCTCTACCTGGCGGCGGCGCGGCTGCGGGACGCCGGCCGCCCGTTCGCCAAGCAGGCGGCCATGGCCAAGCTGCACTGCACCGACACCGCGATGAAGGTGACCACCGACGCCGTGCAGGTCCTCGGCGGGTACGGCTACACCGCGGACTTCCCGGCCGAGCGCTACATGCGCGAGGCCAAGGTGCTGCAGATCGTCGAGGGCACCAACCAGATCCAGCGGATGGTCATCGCGCGTCACCTAGCGGGTCCGGAGACGCGCTGAACTGACCCGGGCGCACCTGCGGGGCCGCCAGCCTGACCCACTCCGGGTCGTGCCGGCCCGGCAGAGTGCGGCCCCGGTCGGCCCAGGCGCGCATCAGATCGCGGTAGATCGGCGGATCAGGGTGCTGCGGCGGCGCCGGCGGAACCGTTCCTGCGGGTGGCGGAACGAAGATACGGCGCTGACGCCCGGTCGCTGTATAGGTGGGGGTCATACCAGGGCAACGCGAAGGTAAGGGGACAGGTCACCGATCCACGGAATCGAGCGTGAGTTCACGGGCCGTCCGGCCTCCTGTCTGGTCACCTGCGATTGTCTGACGTACCGTCAGCCGAACCGTCTCCAGGGAGGTTTGGCGTGGCCGACGACCGTCCCGTACCACTCGACGAGTACCCCGTGCACCAGGTCCCGCTGTCCATGAAGCACGTCGCGACCGGTGACCGGAACGCCTACGACCGCTGCATCTTCCACGTCCTCGACCACGAGGGGCGGGCCCTGCTGATCCTCGGCTTGGGGGTTTATCCCAACGTCGGGGTGATCGACGCGTATGCCACCCTGCGCCTGGGCGACACCCTCCACGCCGTACGCGCCTCGGACGCGCTCGGCGACGACCGCATGCATCTCGCCGTGGGACCGCTGCGCATCGAGGTCGAGGAACCCCTGCGGCGGCTGCGGCTGCGCTGTGACGACGAGTCCCTGTCCTACGACATCGTGTGGACCGCCGAATTCCCGGCCCTGTGGGAACCCCATCACCTCCAGCGCCGCGGCGACCGGCTCACCCTCGAAGGGCGCCGGTTCGTGCAGGCGGGCGGTGTGGAGGGGGTGATCCGGGCGGCCGGCGAGGAGCTGCGGGTCACGGCCGGTGAGTGGACGGGGACCCGTGACCGCAGCTGGGGCGTACGCCCCATACCGGGGGAGGAGGGCGGCCGGTTCGCGGAAGAACGGCCTACCGAGGGCTTCCACTGGCTGTGGTGTCCGGTCCGCTTCGAGGACCGGTTCCTGATGGTGATCGTCCAGGAGGATGCGGACGGGTATCGGACCCTGAACGACGCGACTGTGGTCCACGGCGTCAGTGCTATGTCACATACCACTGGCAGTCACGACAGTGCTATGTCACATACCACCGGACGCCACCGCGACCGCCAGCTCGGCTGGCCCGTCCCCGACATCACCTACCACCCCGGCACCCGCCACCCCGAACGCGCCCTCATCCACCTCGGCGACCCCCGCAAACCGCAGGAGCTGGAGGTCGAGATCCTCACCTCCTCGCCGCTCGCGATCGGCGCCGGCTACCCGCCGGCCGACGACTGGCAGCACGGCACCTGGCGGGGCCGGGGCTGGACCGACCGCCGAACCTACGACCTCACCCAGCCGCACCCCCTGGCCGACTACGGCGTCACCGACCACGCGGCGCGCTTCCGCCTCGACGGCCGGACCGGCTACGGCATCTTCGAGCACGGCTCGTTCGGGCGGCACGACCCGAGCGGGTTCACGGACTTCAAGTCGACGGCACCGTAAGGGGGTTCACGACATGGCAGCCACGGCACCCCGCCCCCGCACCAGCACCCGCGACCCGGAGGAGATCGCCCGCCGCCTCACCGCCTGGCTCGGCACCCGCCTGCCCGGCGCCAAGGCGGTCGGCGTCACCGTCCCCGAGTCCAACGGCATGTCCAGCGAGACCCTGCTCTTCGACATCGAGCATCCCGAACCGCCCTTGCGTGCCTGCGCGTTGAGGCTCGCGGCGGACCCGGCGGCGTACACCGTCTTCCCCGTCTACGACATGCCGCGCCAGTACCGCACGATGCGTGCCGTGGCCGAGCACACGGACCTGCCCGTGCCCAAGGTGCTGTGGCTGGAGGAGGATCCGGGCCCGCTCGGGGCGCCCTTCTTCGTGATGGAGCGCGTCGAGGGGCGGGTCCCGCCGGACGTGATGCCGTACACCTACGAGGGCAACTGGCTGCACGCGGCGACCGATGCCGAGCGCGAGCGGCTGGAGGCGGCCTCGATCGGGCTGCTGGCCCGGCTGCACGACCAAGTGCCCCTGGAAGCCGCCGAGTTCCTCGCGCTCCCCGGTGAGGGCGACGCACTGCACCGCCATGTCACCGCTCAACGCGCCTACTACGACTGGGTCGTCGACGGACGCACCCGCTCACCGCTCATCGAGGCCGCGTTCGACCGGCTGGCGGACCTCTGGCCTCGCGATCCCGGCACACCCGTGCTCAACTGGGGCGACGCGCGCATCGGGAACGTCGTCTACGACGGTTTCGACCCCGTCGCCGTACTCGACTGGGAGATGGCGGCCCTGGCCCCGCGCGAGGTCGACCTGGGCTGGACGGTGTATCTGCACCGCTTCTTCCACGACCTGACGGTCGCCTTCGGCCAGCGGGGTCTGCCGGACTTCCTGCGCCGCGACCGCGTCGAGGCCCGCTATGCCCAGCTCACCGGTCACACACCGCGCGACATGGACTTCTACACCCTGTACGCGGCCCTGCGGCACGCGATCGTCATGCTCCGCGTCGCTTATCGCCAGGTGCACTTCGGTGAGTCGGCCGTTCCGCCGGATCCGGACACACTGATCCTGCACCACGGCAGCCTGCGGGCCATGGTGCAGGGCAGTTACTGGGACTGAGCGAGCCGGCTCAGGCGGCCTGGCGGCGCATCACCGGCACGCGCATCGGGCGCGAGCCCGGGCCGCCGACGTGCGAGAACGGCTGCGTCCGCCAGTCGAGCCCCTGAGGGAGCGTCAACAGGAGGGCCGTGTCCTGCTCCTGAGGGTCCGCCGACTCGTCCGCGGAGCGGGCCTCGGCGGCCCTGCGGCCCGTGCCGGCGCAGACGGTGAGGCCGAACGGGTTCCACGGCGAGGCGCACAGCGCGTGCTCCGGCAGCACCTCCTCGTCGGCCAGCAGCGCGATGGGCTGCGCGCAGTCCGGGCAGATGACCCGGAACATCTCGAAGGTGTCGTACGCGTCGAGTTCGTCGCCGTATTCGTCGGCGTCGGGTTCGACGCCCTCCGGCTCGGGCTCGACGACCGCCTGGAGCCGCTTGGGCGCGGTACGACCAGGGCGCTTAAGACTCTGCATGGATAACTCCCCCTCGGGCTGGGGCCGTGAAGGCGCTGCGGCCTCGACCACAGCAAGCACTTCCCGTCCGGTCACGGCGGTAATCACGGGAGCATCACGGAGACGTCCCGACGACTGTGGCGTTCGTCACATGCCGCTCGCAGGTGCCCATGGCGGACGCCTACATCACGAACCGGGCATGACCTGGGCGGCTGAGGTATCCGAGGAGATCAAGCGCACTGTAGGTTCTTGCGCCATGGAGGAGCTCGACCGACAAATCGTTCAGCTGCTCGTCAAGGACGGGCGGATGAGCTACACGGACCTGGGCAAGGCCACGGGCCTGTCCACGTCGGCCGTGCATCAGCGGGTGCGGCGGCTGGAACAGCGGGGCGTCATCCGCGGCTATGCCGCGGTGGTCGACCCCGAGGCGGTCGGGCTGCCCATGACCGCGTTCATCTCGGTCAAACCGTTCGATCCCAGCGCGCCGGACGACATCGCGGACCGGCTGGCCGGGGTTCCCGAGATCGAGGCGTGCCACAGCGTCGCCGGCGACGAGAACTACATCCTCAAGGTGCGGGTGGCCACGCCCCACGAGCTGGAGGAGCTGCTGGCGCGACTGCGGACGCTGGCGGGCGTCTCGACCAGGACGACGGTGGTCCTGTCGACGCCTTACGAGGCACGGCCGCCGCGGATCTGACCGACCTGCGTGCAGAGCGGTCCGGGCGAGGCGCGAGACTGGTCCCCATGAGTGAGCGCAGCCCCGAGCCGAAGACCGTCCTGCTCCGTCGCGGCGAGGTCCACAGCCCCGCCGATCCCTTCGCGACCGCGATGGTCGTCGAGCGCGGGCAGGTGGCCTGGGTCGGATCCGAAGGGGCCGCCGACGCCTTCGCGGACGGGGTCGACGAAGTGGTCGACCTCGACGGCGCTCTGGTCACACCGGCGTTCACCGACGCCCATGTCCACACCACGGCCACCGGCCTCGCGCTCACCGGCCTCGACCTGTCCGACGCACCCTCCCTGGAGGCGGCGCTCGCTCTCGTACGGGACTTCGCCGCCGGTCGCCCCGATGACCGGGTCCTGCTCGGGCACGGTTGGGACGCGGCCCGCTGGCCGGACGGTCGGCCGCCGACGCGCGCGGAGCTGGACGAGGCCACCGGCGGGCGGCCCCTCTACCTGAGCCGTATCGACGTCCACTCGGCGGTCGTCACCACGGCCCTGCTGGACCTGACGCCCGGCCTGGGCGCGGTCGACGGTCCGCTCACCGCCGACGCCCACCACGCCGTCCGCGCCGCCGCGTTCGCAGCCGTAACCCCCGAGCAGCGCACCGAGGCGCAGCGCGCCGCCCTCGCCCGGGCCGCCTCCCTCGGCATCGGCTCGGTCCACGAGTGCGCCGGGCCGGACATCTCCTCCGAGGACGACTTCACCGGGCTGCTGCGGCTCGCCGCCGAGGAGCCCGGCCTGCGGGTCGTCGGGTACTGGGCCGAGCAGGATGTCGAGAAGGCGCGGGAGCTGGGCGCGGCCGGGGCTGCCGGGGATCTGTTCGTCGACGGCGCCCTCGGCTCGCACACCGCCTGTCTGCACCAGCCGTACACCGACGCCGGACACACCGGCACCGCCTACCTGGACGCCACCGCCGTCGCCGCCCACGTCGTCGCCTGCACCGAGGCCGGCCTTCAGGCGGGCTTCCACGCCATCGGGGACGCCGCCGTCACCGCCGTCGTCGAGGGCGTGCGTGCCGCCGCCGAGAAGGTCGGGCTCGCCCGGATCCGCGCCGCCCGGCACCGCGTCGAGCACGCCGAGATGCTCACCCCGGAGACGATCGCCGCCTTCGCCGAACTGGGCCTGACCGCATCCGTCCAGCCCGCCTTCGACGCCCTGTGGGGCGGCGAGGACGGCATGTACGCCCAGCGCCTCGGCGTCGAGCGGGCGCGGTCGCTGAACCCCTTCGCGGCCCTGCTGCGCGCCGGCGTCCCCCTCGCCTTCGGCTCCGACAGCCCGGTCACGCCCCTCGACCCCTGGGGCACGGTCCGCGCCGCCGCCTTCCACCGCACCCCCGAGCACCGCGTCTCCGTACGCGCCGGCTTCACCGCCCACACCCGCGGCGGCTGGCGGGCCGTCGGGCGCGACGACGCGGGCGTCCTGGTGCCGGGCGCGCCCGCCGACTACGCCGTGTGGCGCACCGACGAGCTCGTGGTCCAGGCCCCCGACGACCGGGTCGCCCGCTGGTCCACCGACCCCCGCTCCGGCACCCCCGGTCTGCCCGACCTGACCCCGGGCCGCGACCTGCCGGTCTGCCTTCGCACGGTCGTGGGCGGCCGGACGGTGTTCGTACGGCCGGGCGAGTGATCTACCGGGGTGGCGCGCCGCGGATCGGCGGCCGCCGCCCTGTCGCGCGACCTGCGCATCCTCCGCGCTGACCAGGCCTTTGAGAAAAAACGCGCAGGTCAAACAGCTGTTGACAGGCGGCGGCAGGGGGCCGGTAGGTTCGGCCGAGTCCACCACCGGACGCCCGACCGGGGAACCTCCACGCACTCGCCCGCGGCACCGCTGGGTCAGGGACGGTGTGCCGCACCGGGGCACCGCCACTGGGAGCCAGGCTCAGCGCCCGTGCCGCGGCGAGGGAACGTTCCGGCCGGTCGGGGAGGTGTGACCCGGGTGGGGCCCGGGCTCAGTAGACAACGGCTTCAGGTCGACCCGCAGCCAGCGGGTCCCAGGTCGGCCCGAAGGGCACCGGGCCCCCATCCGCCGCGGACCGGCACGACGCCACGTCGGCTGGTCGGCACGCAAACAGGCCGAATCCGGGCTCTTACCCCGCTCTTGTGGAATCGACACCACCATACGAACCTTCTGTCACGTCATCGCAGGCGGCGGCCACTATGGTGGACGTCTGCGTACGGACAGAAGGGGCAGCAGTGAACGACGGCGACGGGACCCTCGCGGCACAGGACCGGGGGAAGTTCGGCCCGCTCGGCACGGCCTTGGTGATCATTCCGACCTACAACGAGGCGGAGAACATCAAGTCCATCGTCGGCCGGGTGCGCAAGGCCGTCCCCGAGGCGCACGTCCTCGTGGCCGACGACAACAGCCCCGACGGCACCGGCAAGCTCGCCGACGAGCTGGCCGTCGAGGACGACCAGGTCCAGGTGCTGCACCGCAAGGGCAAGGAGGGCCTCGGCGCCGCCTACCTGGCGGGCTTCCGCTGGGGCCTGGAGCACGGCTACGGCGTGCTGGTCGAGATGGACGCCGACGGCTCCCACCAGCCCGAGGAGCTGCCCCGGCTGCTCACCGCGCTCAAGAGCGCCGACCTGGTGCTCGGCTCCCGCTGGGTGCCCGGCGGCCGGGTGGTGAACTGGCCCAAGTCCCGCGAGGTCATCTCCCGTGGCGGCAGCCTCTACTCCCGCCTCGCCCTCGACCTCCCGCTGCGCGACATCACCGGCGGCTACCGCGCCTTCCGCCGCGAGACCCTCGAAGGCCTCGGCCTGGACGAGGTCGCCTCCCAGGGCTACTGCTTCCAGGTCGACCTCGCCCGCCGTGCGGTCAAGGCGGGCTACCACGTCGTCGAGGTGCCCATCACCTTCGTCGAGCGCGAGCTGGGCGACTCCAAGATGAGCCGCGACATCCTCGTCGAGGCCCTGTGGCGGGTCACCGCGTGGGGCGCCACGGAGCGGGCCGGCAAGGTCGGCAAGGCGCTCGGCCGCGGCAAGAAGGCCTGACGGCGGGTATCCCGGCCGCGCGGCGTCAGGTTCTCGTACGGCTTCACAGGCCCCGTTGATCGTTCCCTTATCCCGCACTGAGCCGGGCCCAGGCACACTGGACGCATGACGACTGGTGCTCCGACCCCCACGTACCCCGCCCGGCCCCGCCGCTCCCGGCTGCGGACCTTCCTGCCGCTGGGCATGGCCGCCTGGCTGGTGCTGGAGATCTGGCTGCTGACCGTGGTCGCGGGCGCGTCGAGCGGGTTCACGGTGTTTCTGCTGCTGCTCGCCGGCTTCGTGCTCGGCGGCGCGGTGATCAAGAAGGCGGGCCGCCGCGCCTTCCAGAACCTGAACGAGGCGCTCCAGCGGGGCACGCCTCCGCAGAGCGGCGGGGGCAACGGGCTGATGATGCTCGGCGGCCTGCTCCTGATGATCCCCGGCCTGATCTCCGACGCGGTGGGCCTGCTCCTGCTGGTCCCGCCGGTCCAGAAGGCCCTGGGCCGCTTCACGGAGCGCACCCTCGACCGCAAGCTGCGTGCGGCCGCCCCGGGCGGCTTCGGCGACGCCTTCCAGCAGGCCCGCATCCACCGCCCCGACGGCAAGGTCGTGCAGGGCGAGGTCGTCCGGGACGAGGAGGCGGGCGGCGAGACCCCGCAGGACCCGCGCCCGCCGCTGACGCGATGACGGCGCCGTAAGGGCATGGACGCACGACTGCGGGCGGCTACGTGATTTCACGTAGCCGCCCGCAGTCTCTTGCGTGTGTTGTAGTCCGCCCGACCCCGGCAGGGACTAAGCCGACTTGCGGCTGTCCCGCGGATGGATCGCGATGTTCATCGCGCCCGAGCGGAGAACGGCCAGGCGCTCCTCGAGGACCTCTTCGAGCTCCTCGCGGGTGCGCCGCTCCATCAGCATGTCCCAATGCGTACGCGCGGGCTTGGCCTTCTTCTCTTCAGGGCCGTCGCCGTCAACGAGGAGTGCCTGGGCCCCGCAGACCTTGCACTCCCACTCCGGCGGGATCTCCGCCTCGACCGAGAAGGGCATCTCAAAGCGGTGCCCCTTCTCGCATGCGTACTCCACGGCCTGGCGCGGGGCCAGGTCGATGCCGCGGTCCGTCTCGTAGCTGGTCACCACGAGGCGCGTGCCGCGAAGAGCTCGCTCACTCATGAATCGTGCCTCCCGGGCTTGTCGCCCACAGGACAGGTGTCGCTGTCGTCGTCATCCGGTCAACGTCCGGTCGGCGGTAAAGATTCCCGTTCTGGGTCATGCGTCGCCGTCGTAGCCGCCCCTTGTTGTACCCACCAGCGCCCGGTTTGTCACATCTGCTAGCAGATGTCACCCAGCGTTTCGGCATCTTTGACGCGCAGTAACGGTACGCCTGGCAGGCCAAACGCGTACACTACCGCCCTTTCGCGCCGAACGCTAAATCCTCTCGGGAACCGGATTGCCCGCGTCGGAGATCGCCCGCCGCACCGGAACCCGTGCGAGCAGCACGAACCCGATGACGAAGAAGGCGACCAGCGAGATGATCGCGTCCCGATAACTTCCGGTCAGCTGGTAGGTGATCCCGAACAGAAGCGGACCGAGCCAGCTCATACCCCGGTCGCTCATCTCGTAAGCGGAGAAGTACTCGGCCTCCTTGCCGGGCGGGACGAGATGGGAGAAGAGGGACCGGGAGAGGGCCTGGCTGCCGCCGAGGACCAGTCCGATTCCGGCCGCGAGCACGAAGAACCACACCGGCGCCCCGGCGGGCAGGAAGTACCCGGCCGCCAGCGTCACCGTCCACGCCACCAGCGAGCCGAGGATCGTCCGCTTCGCGCCGTACGTCCGTGCCAGCCGTCCCATCCCCAGGGCGCCGGCGACCGCGAGCACCTGGACCATCAGGACGGCCGTGATGAGTGTGGACTGGCTCAGGCCCAGCTCCTCGGAGCCGTACACCGAGGCCTGGGAGATCACCGTCTGGATGCCGTCGTTGTAGACGAGGTAGGCGAGCAGGAAGGCGAGGGTGAGCGGTTTGCCCCGCATGTCCCGGACGGTGGCCGCCAGCTGCCGCCAGCCGTGGACGGCGGGTGCCGCGGATGTCGCGGACTCCGTACGGCGGTCGCGCAGCCGCTTCAGCGGTACGAGGGTGAAGGCGCCCCACCAGATGCCCGCCGAGGCCAGACAGATGCGCACGGCCGTCGACTCGGAGACGCCGAAGGAGTCGTGCGCCGTGAACAGGACCAGGTTCACGATCAGCATCGAGGAACCGGCCGCGTAGCCGAACGCCCAGCCGCGCGAGGAGACCCGGTCGCGGTCCTCGGGCGGGGCGATCTGCGGCAGGTAGGAGTTGTACACGACCATCGAGACGGCCACGGAGGAGTTGGCCACGATCAGCAGCAGGCCGCCGAGCAGATAGCGGTCCCCGGAGAGGAAGAACAGGCCGGTCGTGGCCGTGGCGCCCACGTAGGCGCAGGCGGCGAGCAGCGGCTTCTTCCGTCCCGTGCGGTCGGCGGCCGCGCCCACCAGCGGCATCACCAGGATCGACACGATCACGGACGCGGAGACGCAGTACGCGAAGAACGACCCCGCCCGCACCGGGATCCCCAGCGGATGCACGAACCCGTCCGCGTCCGCGGCCGACTTGGCGACCGACGTCAGATAGGGGCCGAGGAACACCGTGAGCACGCTCGTCGAGTAGACGGAACAGGCCCAGTCGTAGAAGTACCAGCCGCGCTGCTCGCGCCGCTGGTCATGGGCTTCCGCCCGCACGGTGTCGGTGCTCACCCGTGCCCTCGCTTCCCCGCCGAAGGTGCCGTGCCAAGGGGGCGGTGGTGCGGAGGTGTCAGGTGTGGGGCACCCAGACGCCGCGGTCCTCCATGACCTTGCGCAACGTGTCGATGTGATCGGTCATGATGCCATCGACTCCCAGGTCCAGGAGCCGGTGCATGCGATCGGGTTCGTTGATGGTCCACACGTGCACCTGCAGGCCACGCGCGTGTGCCGTGCGCACGAAGCGGTGGTCGACGACCTGGATGCCCGACTGGGCCTCCGGCACCTGCGCGGCGACGGCGGAGGCACGCAGCACCGCGGGCACGCCCCAGGAGCGCAGCCGCAGGTTGAGCACGCCCCGGGTGCCGTACGAGGTCGCCAGGCGCGGCCCGGCCAGCCGCTGGGCGCGGACGACGCGCGCCTCGGAGAAGGAACCGACGCAGATGCGGTCCCAGGCGTTCGTACGCTCGATCAGCTCCAGGAAGGGGTGGAGCGAGGACTCCGCCTTGAGGTCGACGTTCCAGCGCACCTCGGGGAAGGTCTCGAGCAGCTCCTCGAAGAGCGGCACCGGCTCCTTGCCCGCCACGCGCGCGTGGCTGACGTCCTTCCACGGCAGGTCGGCTATGCGCCCCGCGCCGTCCGTCACCCGGTCGAGCGTCGAGTCGTGGAAGGCGACCAGCTTGCCGTCGGCAGTCGTGTGCACATCGGTCTCGATGTACCGGTAACCCATGTCCACCGCCCGCCGGAACTGCAGCACGGTGTTCTCCAGACCGTCCGCCGCCCCGCCCCGATGGGCGAAGGCGATCGGGCCGGGATGGTCGAGGTAGGGGTGGCGTATCCGCGAGGTCACCGTCGCAGTATGGCTCCCCGCGGTTGCCCTTCGGCAACGACCGTGCTGCCGCCGGATGCAGAGGGGACGTCGAACACCCGCAGGAAGAGCTGCGCGAGCGGTCCGATCGACACCGTGTACAGGACGGTGCCGATGCCGACGGTGCCGCCGAGGGCGAAGCCCGTCACGACGACGGCCACCTCGACCGCCGTCCGCATCAGCCGGATCGAGCGACCGGTACGGCGGTGCAGCCCCGTCATCAGCCCGTCCCGCGGGCCCGGGCCGAAGCGGGCGGAGATGTAGAGGCCGGTGGCCACGCCGTTGAGGACGATGCCGGCCAGGAGGAGCGGGACGCGGACGGCCAGGGAGTGCACTTCGGGCACGAGGGCGAGCGTGCCGTCCATGGCGATGCCGACCACGAAGACATTGGAGACCGTGCCGAGCCCCGGACGCTGGCGCAGCGGGATCCACAGCAACAGCACCGCCGCACCCACGATGATCGACACGACACCGATCGTCAGGCCGGTGAGCTCGGCGAGGCCCTGGTGCAGCACGTTCCAGGGCTCCAGGCCCAGGCCCGCCTCGACGAGAAGCGCGGAACTCGCGCCGTACAGCGCGAGCCCGGCGTAGAGCTGGATCAGCCGCCGCCCGAGACGGTCCTTCGTGGCCAAGGGATACCCCCTGTGGTCGTAGTGGCCTGCTGCATGTCACCCTGGGATCTGAGTGGAGATGTCATCCATGGCCAATTCGAGGAAGGTGGACTGATTTCCATGGCGCAGTGGACTTCGGCGATGGGTGCCGCTCAGCTCGCCCGGCTGCTCAACTCCCAGCAGGACCGCCCGGCGGGCCCCGGCACGCGCCGCCCGCCCGCCTACCGCTCGCTGGCCGACGGCATCCGCCTGCTGGTCCTGGAGGGCCGTGTCCCGGTCGCCGCCCGGCTGCCCGCCGAACGCGAGCTGGCCCTGGCCCTGTCCGTCAGCCGTACGACGGTGGCGGCGGCCTACGAGGCACTGCGCACCGAGGGCTTCCTGGAGTCCCGGCGCGGCGCCGGCAGCTGGACGGCCGTACCGGCGGGGAATCCGCTTCCCGCGCGCGGCCTGGAACCCCTTCCGCCCGAGGCCCTCGGCTCGATGATCGACCTGGGCTGCGCGGCGCTCCCGGCGCCCGAGCCCTGGCTGACCCGCGCCGTGCAGGGCGCCCTGGAGGAACTCCCGCCGTACGCCCACACGCACGGTGACTACCCGGCCGGCCTGCCCGCCCTGCGCTCGATGATCGCCGACCGGTACACCGCGCGCGGAATCCCGACCATGCCCGAGCAGATCATGGTGACCACGGGCGCCATGGGCGCGATCGACGCCATCTGCCATCTCTTCTCCGGGCGGGGTGAGCGGATCGCCGTCGAGTCACCGTCGTACGCGAACATCCTTCAGCTCATGCGGGAGGCAGGCGCGCGACTCGTGCCCGTCGCGATGGCCGAGGGGCTGGCCGGCTGGGACGTCGACCGCTGGCGGCAGGTGCTGCGGGACGCGGCGCCGCGGATCGCGTACGTCGTCGCCGACTTCCACAACCCCACCGGCGCGCTCGCCGACGACGACCAGCGACGGCAGCTCGTGGAGGCGGCGCGCTCGGCCGGGACGGTGCTGGTCGCCGACGAGACGATGAGCGAGCTGTGGCTCGACGAGGGCGTCGAGATGCCGCGGGCGGTGTGCGCCTTCGACCCCGCCGGGTCCACCGTGATCACCGTCGGCTCGGCCAGCAAGGCCTTCTGGGCCGGGATGCGGATCGGCTGGGTACGCGCGGCACCGGACGTGATCCGCAGCCTGGTCGCCGCACGGGCCTATGCGGACCTGGGCACGCCGGTGCTGGAGCAGCTTGCCGTGAACTGGCTGTTCAACACGGGGGGTTGGGAGCAGGCCGTGGCGATCCGGCGGGGGCAGGCCCGGGAGAACCGGGATGCGCTGGTGGCGGCGGTGCGACGAGAGCTGCCGGACTGGGAGTTCGAGGTACCGCGGGGCGGGCTGACGCTGTGGGTGCGGACGGGGGGACTATCCGGGTCCCGGCTCGCGGAGGCAGGGGAGCGGGTGGGGGTACGGGTGCCGTCCGGGCCGCGTTTCGGGGTCGATGGCGCCTTCGAGGGGTACGTGCGGCTGCCGTTCACTGTCGGCGGCGCGGTGGCGGAGGAAGCGGCGGTGAGGCTGGCCGCGGCGGCGAAGCTGGTGGAGTCGGGGGCGACGGGGGGTGGGGAGACGCCGCGGACGTTCGTGGCGTAGCCCCACATCCATTCGTGGCTTAGCCCCACATCCCTTGATTCACGAGCTCTCGACCACCACGGCTTCCGCAGGCACCGGCTCCGCCTCCACGCCCTCCGCGTCGGCCGGAGTCGTCCGCGGCGGCAGCAGCGCGAGTACCGCCTGCCGGTCCGCGTCGCTCGTCGCGTCGTCGTACGGGTCCGGTGTGGAGGGAACCTGAAGGCGATGCACCGGGCCCGCGCCCAGGCGGGCGTACCCCCGCCCCGGCGGCACCTGAGCCACCGGCGTCGTGTGCGGCGGCGCACCCAGCACCGCCTCCAGCTGGCCCGGCGTCGCGGGCCCGAGCACGACACGCGCGCGCGTGTGCTGCCGTACCCCGTCGCTCAGCGCGTCCGCGCTGTCGAACTGGTCGGCCACCACCACGGTGACCCCAGCGGCGCGTCCGTGGCGGAGCGGGACCTGGAGGAGGGTCTGCGGATCCTTGCGGCCGTCGGCTGCGGCGAGGTGGGAGAAGGCGCTCGGGCGGTCCAGGAGGATCCACAGCGGGCGCTTGGTGTCGTCCGGGGCGGGGTGGCCCGCCTGCCGGGCGCGGTTGGTCGCGATGAGGCGGCGCTCCGTCTCCGTCGCCGCCCACTCCAGGCTCGCCATCGCCCCGGCCAGCCCGGACTCGACGGCGAGGACACCGTCCCGGCCGGTCAGGCAGGCGTACTCGCCGGTGCCGCCGCCGTCGACGATCACGACGTCGCCGTACTGGAGGGCCTGGAGGGCGATGGAGCGCAGGAGGGTCGACGTGCCGCTGCCCGGCTGGCCCATGACCAGGAGGTGCGGCTCGGTGGAGCGGATGCCGGTGCGCCAGACGACCGGCGGGACGTCGCGCCGCTCCTCGCCGTGGGTGAGCGGGAGCGTGCGCTGGACCTGGGAGGGATCGGTGAAGCCGAGGACCGTCTCGCCGGGGGCCGTGACGAAACGCTGGGCGGCGATGTCGGTGGGGAGCGGGGACAGGACCGTGACGGTGAGCTGGTTGCCCTCCTCGTCCCAGGCGAAGTGGTACTCGCGGCCGCGGCCCGACTTGGCGTGCAGCAGCTGCTCGATCCGCGCCCGGGCCTCGGCTTCGCCGTCCGGGAAGTACGCGGGGTAGCGGATCAGGAGGTGGGTGATGCGGCCGGACTCGTCGAAGTCGTACGCCGGGAAGGCCTTCTCCCACTCGCCGCCGTGGGTGTAGGCGGGCGCCGGGTCCTCCGGGGTGGAGAAGTACGGGACCAGCGCCTCGTACAGCGACTTGAGGCGCTGCGTCTGGGATTCGTCGGGTCCTTCGGGGGCCGGCGGCTTGCGGTCGCGGCCCTGCCAGGCTGCCGCCGCCATCAGGGTGATGGCGGCGAGCAGCGGGCCGTACGGCACGAGCGCCACGACCAGGACCACCGACGCGACCAGGAACAGCAGCGGCCCGCGCTTGTCCTTGGGGGTCTCGGCCCATCTGCGCCGCCCGGCCGCCGCCAGCCGGCGCAGACCGCGCGTGATCGTGATCAGCGGGTGGAGGACGTCGGTGGCGCTGTCGGCCGCCGTCCGGGCCAGCTCCCGGCTCCGGGCGATCTGCGCGCTGCCTGTGCTCAGGATGCGGGGGAGGGGGCGCCGGGCCACTGCTGTCTCCTGAAGGTGCGTACGGACGGGACGAACGGCGTCAGAACTTGATGCCGCCGAGGAGGCTGGCCAGGCTCTCGCCGCCGGCCTTGATGCTCGGCGCGATCGCCGTACTAGCCAGGTAGAAGCCGAACAGGGCCGACACCATGGCGTGCGACGCCTTGAGGCCGTCCTTGCGGAAGAAGAGGAAGACGATGATGCCGAGAAGGACCACGCCTGAGATGGACAGGATCATTTGGGATCTCCTGGTTTCGTGGGGACAGTCACCATGAGTACTTCCAGGCTCACAGGATGTATCCATACGATAAAAGGTGCAACTGGGTGAATTTCGGTGGATTTCCCTCGGTTGGCGGAACCGTCCCGGCCGGTTGAGCAGGGCATTTGCGTCCGACCGGGTCTGTGGTGATCTTTACCTCCGGCACATCGGGTCATGTGCCGCCCGAGCCAGTACCCTTGCGATTCACCTGAACGGTTGTATGAGAGGCGGTCCGGCCGATGACTGAAGCCCCCGACCCCGAGGTCGTGGAGCTGGCGACCAAGATCTTCGATCTGGCCCGGCAGGGACAGACCGAGGCGCTCGTGGCGTACGTCGACGCGGGTGTTCCGGCCAACCTCACCAACGACCGCGGGGACTCGCTCGTGATGCTCGCCGCCTACCACGGACACGCGGACGCGGTACGCGCGCTGCTCGCCCGGGGCGCGGAGGCGGGCCGGGTCAACGACCGGGGGCAGACCCCGCTCGCCGGGGCCGTCTTCAAGGGTGAGACAGAAGTGATCAAGGCCCTTCTCGAAGGTGGCGCCGACCCCTCGGAGGGCACCCCGTCGGCCGTGGACACGGCCCGGATGTTCGGCAAGACCGAACTGCTCGACTTGTTCGGCGCACACTGATCCGCATGTTCTGAACAGCTGAAACACGGAAAACGGGGGAGGCGGTACAGGGCCGCCGAAATTTCGGTCGCGGCAGGTCGAAGTGCCGAGTCATCATGACGTCGTGATTCACGGACGCGATGGCTGGGCAGGTGTTGCCGCACCGCGCGGGCCGTGATGCGGTCCGCGAGGGCCACTGACGAGAGGCAGAGGAAGATGGTCTACAGCAAGCAGGAAACGGCGGGCGCCCCGACGTGTTGTCACGCGGCCAGGTGAAGCAAGAACCCCGGTTGCGTCGACGCTTGATGTGAGGCTGTTTCCCATGTTCGAACCGGTCATAGCGCCCAGCGGTACGCTGCTCGGCCTGCTCCAGAGGGGCCGCGGCGACGGCACGCTGCACGCGCTCACCGCACCGCGGGCCGAGGCGCTCGCGGCACTGAACCACTGCGTGCTGCGCGATCCCCGCCACGACTGGCAGGTGGAGAACCGCTCCCTCTACTACGCCCGTCTCTACCTCGACCTGAACGGCGAGCTGGACGAGATCGAGGCGCACCTCTTCGACGTCGAGGACGCCTTCGACTCCGAGGAGTCACGCACGGGCCTGGCCCTCGCCGTCCTCGGCCACCTCGCCTCCTACGGCAGGCTGGACGCGCTGGCGCTGCTGCGCCGGTACGCCGCCTCCGGCTCCAACTGGGCCTGGGCGCTGGACGAGCTGGCGCTGCGCGACGACGACGCCGGGCTGCGCGCCCTCGCGGCGCCCGTGCTGGCCCGGTTCGCCACCGACGCCGAGGGCGAGGCCGAGCTGGCCGCCGCCGTGCGCGACGCCTTCGAACCCCGGCCCTGGCGGCTGTGGGCCGATGATCCGCGCGAATCGATCGCCACGCGCGTGCGTGCCGCCCAGGAGACCGGCTGCTTCGACCGCTGGCAACGCCAGATGCGACCAACCGGGCCCCGTCCGGGGTGGAGCGTGCAAGCGGTGTTCGAATGGGCCCAACAGGGCGTCGAACGCGGCGCGGCGCTGCACGTGCCCGCCGCCCGCTGCCTCACCGCCGTCGCCGGACCCGAGGACCGGCCGGAGATCGTCCGGGCCGCCCTGGACGGCACCGACGGAGCCCGCTGCACCGCCCTGCGCTACCTCGCCGACAGCAATGATCCCGACGCCCTCGACCTGATCGAGGGCGCCGTGACCACCGGGACGCCCGCCGTCGTGGAGGCCGCCGTGGACGCCTTCGAGCGGATGCGCAGCATCGCCGCCGTCGACCGGGCGCGCGGCTGGGCCCACCGCCCCGATCCGCTGGGCGCCGCCGCCGGCCGCATGCTCGCCTGCCGGGGCGGAGCCGAGGACAAGGACCTGGTCCTGGGCGCGCTACGGGAAGCCGTCCGGGGCGAAGGCCCCGACGCCCCGACGCTGTGGACCCTCGTCGACGGCACCGGCCGGCTCGGCATCGTCTGCGCCGCCCCCGTCCTGCGGCACATCTACCGGGAGACCGCCTCCTCCCACCTCCGCGGCCGCGCCGCCCGCGCCCTCGCCGCCACCGACCCCTCCTTCCCCGCCGGGTTCGCCGTCGAATGCCTCTGGGACTGCGAGGAGACCACCCGCGAGATCGCCGCCCGGCACGCCGAGACCGGTGACGCCCGGGTCGTCGAACAGCTCCGCCGCCTCGCCGCCGATCCGGCCGAGGAGGCCGAGGTGCAGACCGCCGTACGGAGCCGGATCGCACCGGACGGACCCGGTGTCTGAGATCGCTGTCTGATTTCGCTGTCCGAGTCGGCCGCACGTACGTGCCCCGGGGTGCGGCACGGCCTTCGGGTGAACAGGGGATGACTCGCGGGTCAGGAGGTCATGGACAGGGCCTGACCTGCTCGGGTGTGCGAAGGAACGCTCACGGGACGTTCATCGTTCGCAAAGATCGACGTTGACGCGACCACGTCCAGCCCGGCGAGAACACCGGTATGCGTGTCGTCATCGTGACCGAATCCTTTCCCCCCGATGTGAACGGCGTGGCCCACTGCGCGCTCCAGACCGCCCGGCACCTCGTAGATCGCGGTCACTCCCCGCTCGTCGTCGCTCCGGCCAGCACCGCACTCGTCGGCCGGGCCGGTACCGGGCCCGACGCCTCGGCGCCGTGCCCCGTCGTCCGTGTCCCCTCCCTCCCCCTCCCCGGCTATCCCCAGGTCCGGGTCGCCCTCCCCAGCCGACGGCTGGCCGCGGCCATCGTCGAGCACCGGGCCGACATCGTGCACCTGGCCAGCCCCTTCGTCCTCGGCGTCCGCGGCATGGCGGCCGCCGCCCGGCTCGGCATCCCCGCCGTCGCCGTCTACCAGACCGACCTGGCCGGCTACGCCCGCACCTACATGGGCGCCGGAGAGGCCGCTGCCTGGCGGCGCATACGTTCCGTCCACTCCGCCGCCGACCTCACCCTCGCCCCCTCCAGCGCCTCCATGCACGACCTGGAGACCCACGACGTGCCCCGCGTCAAGCTGTGGCAGCGCGGCGTGGACACCGTCCGCTTCCGCCCCGAGCTGCGCGACGAGTCCCTGCGCCGCGAACTCGCCCCGAACGGTGAGGTGATCGTCGGATACGTCGGTCGCCTCGCCCCCGAGAAGCACATCGAGCTGCTGTCCGGCGTCTGCGGCCTCGACGGCGTCAAGGTCGTCGTCGTGGGCGACGGCCCGAGCCAGCCGAGCCTCGCCGAGGCGCTGCCCGGCGCGGTCTTCCTGGGCCGCCGTACCGGCGACGACCTGGCGAGGATCTACGCCTCGCTGGACGTCTTCGCGCACACCGGTCCCTTCGAGACCTTCTGCCAGACCGTGCAGGAAGCCATGGCCAGCGGTGTCGCCGTGGTAGCGCCCGCCGTCGGCGGTCCCCTCGACCTGGTCGCCGAGGGGCGCACCGGGCTGCTGGTGCCGCCGCGTGACGCGGACGCCGTACGGGACGCCGTCCGGTCGCTTGTGGGCGACCCGGCACGCCGGGCCGCCTTCGGCGCCACCGCGCGCGCCACCGTCGAGGGACGCACCTGGGCGGCCGTCGGCGACCAGCTGATCGGCCACTACGGGGACGTGCTCGCCGCGCGCAAGAAGACGGCGGTGGCGGCATGACCCCGCTGCGCATCGTGCGCCTCGCGAACTTCGTCGCGCCCGCGTCGGGCGGTCTGCGCACCGCCCTGCGCGAGCTCGGCAAGGGCTACAAGGCGGCCGGGCACGAGCCCGTGCTCATCGTGCCCGGCGAGCGCGCCGACGACCGGGACACCGAGCAGGGCCGCGTCATCACCCTGCCCGGCCCGCTGCTGCCCGGCACGGGCGGCTACCGGGTGCTGACCGACAAGCGGCGCGTGGCCCGGCTCCTGGAGGAGCTGGCGCCGGACCGCCTGGAGGTCTCCGACCGTACGACCCTGCGCTGGACCGGCAAGTGGGCCCGCCGGGCCCGGGTCCCCGCCGTGATGGTCTCCCACGAGACCGCCGACGGCGTCCTGCGCACCTGGGGCCTGTCCGAGAACGCGGCCCGGCGCGCCGCGGACGCCCTCAACGTCCGTACGGCGCACACGTACGCGCGCGTGGTGTGCACCACCGAGTTCGCCGAGCGCGAGTTCGTGCGGATCGGCGCCCGCAATGTCGTACGTGCCCCCCTGGGCGTCGACCTGGTGGAGCGGCATCCCTCCCTGCACGACTCGGAGCTGCGCGCACGCCACGCGCGCGAGGACGAGACGCTGCTCGTCACCTGCACCCGGCTGTCCGTGGAGAAGCGGCCCGGCACGGCGCTGGACGCCGTCGAGGCGCTGCGGCGGCGCGGACGCAAGGCCGTCCTGGTGGTGGCCGGGGACGGACCGCTGCGGGCGCGGCTCGAACAGCGGGCGCGTGAGCGCAGGTTGCCGGTGACCTTCCTCGGGCACGTCTCCGACCGCGGGATGCTCGGCTCGCTCCAGGCCTCCGCCGACGTGTGCCTGGCGCCCGGGCCCGCCGAGACCTTCGGGCTCGCCGCGCTGGAGGCGATGGCCTGCGGCACGCCCGTGGTGGTCAGCACCTCGTCCGCGCTGCCCGAGGTCGTCGGATCCGCCGGTGCCGTCGCCGCGGACAACGGGCACGCCTTCGCGGACGCCGTCGACATGCTCCTCGAACTCCCCGAGCGGGAGCGCCGGGAGATCGCACGCGCGCGTGCGGAGTGCTTCGGGTGGAACACGGCAGTCGACGCCTTCCTCGCCGCTCACGACGCGACGGTACCGGTGCGTCGTTACGTGCCCGGGGGCGTGGCATGAGACCGGTACGTTTCGTGGCCCTCGGCGACTCGCTCACCGAAGGGGTGGGCGACCGCGTCGGCGACGGGTGGCGCGGCTGGGCCGCGCTGCTCGCCGCCGGCCTTGCCGAGGACTCCGTCGAGTTCACCAACCTCGCGGTGAGCGGGGCGCAGACCCGGGAGGTGCTGGAGATCCAGACGCCGGCCGGGCTCGCCCTGAAGCCGGACTTCGCGTCCGTGGTGATCGGCGTGAACGACACCCTGCGCTGCACGTTCGACATCCACGCCGTCGCCGAACGCCTCGACAAGGTGTACGCGGCCTTCACCCGGCAGGGGGCGACGCTGCTCACGGCCTGTCTGCCCGACCCCGGCTCGATGCTCGGTCTGCCGGGGGCGCTGGCGCGTCCGCTGGCCCGGCGGCAGCGGGCGGTGAACCGGGTGGTCCATGCCCTCTCCGACCGGTACGGGGCCGTGCATCTGCATGCCGCCGAGGAGGACTGGATCATGGACCGCGGGATGTGGAGCGCGGACCGGCTGCATCCGGGGGAGCGGGGGCATCGGCAACTGGCGGTGCGGTTCCATGCGTTGCTGGCGGAGGCGGGGGTTGCCGTGGGGCCGGTGCCGGCTGCCGAGCCGGAGTTTCCCGAGCCCACCAAGTCGGCGAGTCTGTTGTGGCTGGCCACGGCGGGGACGGGGTGGGTGGCTCGGCGGTGCACCGATCTGTTGCCGCAGTTGCTGAGGCTGGCTGCGGATGAGATGCGGCATCGGGCTCGGGGGACCAGTGCGCGGCTTGATCTGCGGGCTTCTGCGGCTGTGTCGGCGGCTTTGGCTGCGTTGTCTGTCGAACAGGCCGACGCGGTGTGAGGTTTGGCCGGTTTTGGCACTGCGGGTGCGTGGGGGCTGGTCGCGCAGTTCCCCGCGCCCCTAAAGACATCACCGCCTCCGTACCCCAACGAAGCGGATCGGCGTGTTCGGTGCAGCTTGGGCCGTGGCCGGGAGGTCCTGTGGGTGGACCACCGCGATCACCGGGTAGCCGCCTGTGGTCGGGTGGTCGGCGAGGAAGATCACCGGTCGGCCGTCGGGCGGCACCTGGACTGTGCCCAGGACCATGCCCTCGCTGGGGAGTTCGCCTCGCACGGCTCGGTCCAGTGTGGGGCCCTCCGTGCGTAGGCCGATGCGGTTGCTGGCGGGGGAGACGCGGTACGTGCTCGTCGTGAAGGTGTGTTGTGCCTCCGGGGTGAACCAGTCGTGCCGTGGGCCGAGGGTCACTCGTAGGACCAGTTCGGACGGGGGCGCGGGCTGGGGGGCCACGTCCACGCGCGCGTGGTGTGTGGTCGGCGTTCCCAGGGGGAGGACCATGCCGTCCGTCAGTGGGGGTGGGCCCAGGCCCGACAGGAGGTCCGTGGAGCGGCTGCCCAGGACCGGGTCCACGGCTACGCCGCCTGAGACGGCCACATAGCTGCGTACTCCGGAAGCGGCCGTGCCGACCTCCAGGAGCGCGCCTGCGGGGACCCGGATCGGTGCTCCCCAGGCGACCGGGCGGCCGTCCACCGTGACCGGGCAGGGGGCGCCGGTGACGGCCGCGGTGATCGTCGAACGTGAGCGTACGGCGCAGCCGTTGAGGGTCGTCTCCAGGACGGCCGCTTCGGCGGGGTTGCCGACCAGGCGGTTCGCCAGGGTTGCTGCCGGGGAGTCCAGGGCGCCTGAGCGGGGGACGCCCAGGTGGGCGTGGCCGGGGCGGCCTTGGTCCTGGACCGTGGTGAGTGCTCCGGCTCGTACGACGACGAGCGCGCGGTCCGTCATGAGGGGTCCACCGGGACGAAGCGCACGCGCGTGCCGGGCGAGAGCAGGGCGGCCGGTACGCGCGCGTGGTCCCACAGGACCGTGTCCGTGCGGCCGATCAGCTGCCAGCCGCCGGGGGAGGAACGCGGGTACACGCCGGTGTACGCGCCCGCCAGCGCCACCGAGCCCGCCGGGACGGCCGTGCGCGGGGTGGCCCGGCGTGGGACGTCGTAGCGGGGCGGCAGGCCGGAGAGGTAGCCGAAGCCGGGTGCGAATCCGCAGAAGGCGACGGTGAATTCGGTGTCCGCGTGGATGCGGGCCGCTTCGTGCTCGGTCACGCCCCAGTGCGCCGCGACTTCGGCCAGGTCCGGGCCCTCGTAACGTACCGGGATCTCGATCGCCGCACGCGCGCGTGGGGGAGCGGGGGGTACGTCGGAGGCGGTGAGCTCGGCGGCCAGGCGGGACGGGTCGTCGAGGCCGTCGAGGAGGACCGTGCGGGCCGCCGGGACGATCTCGCGGACCGACAGGGCGCCCTCCGCGCGGCGGCGCAGCAACTCGGCGTGCAGGGCTTGGGCTTCGTCGCCCGAGGAGACCTCGACGAGCAGGGCACGGTCGCCGACCGGCAGCGCCCTCATGCGAAGGCCTCCACCCGGACACCCGAGTCCTGGAGGCGCCGTCGGACCAGCCGGGCCAGTTCGACGGCGCCCGGCGTGTCCCCGTGCAGGCACAGGGAACGCGCGCGTACCTCGACCCGCGCCCCTGAGTGCGAGCTGACCACGCCGTCGCGTGCCAGGCCCACCGAGCGCTCCACTACCGCCTCCGGGTCGGTGACGACGGCGCCGTCCTGGCCGCGCGGTACGAGCGTGCCCTCCTCGGTGTACGCGCGGTCCGCGAACGCCTCCGTGACGGCCGGGAGGCCCGCCTTGTCGGCGTACTCCAGGAGACGCGAGCCGGGCAGACCGAGCACCGGCAGGGTCGCGTCGGCGAGGCGCACGCCGTCCACGACCGCGCCGGCCTGCTCCTCGTCGTGCACGACGCGGTTGTAGAGCGCCCCGTGCGGTTTGACGTACGACACGCGCGTGCCCGCCGCACGCGCGAAGACCTCCAGAGCGCCGATCTGGTACGCCACCTCGGCGGTGAGCTCGGCGGGCGGCACGTCCATCGCGCGCCGCCCGAAGCCCGCCAGGTCGCGGTAGGAGACCTGGGCGCCGATCCGGACGCCGCGCTCGGCCGCCAGTTCGCACACCCGCCGCATGGTGGCCGCGTCCCCGGCGTGGAAGCCGCAGGCCACGTTGGCGCTGGTGACGACGGACAGCAGCCGTTCGTCGTCGGTCAGCCGCCAGCGGCCGAAGCCCTCGCCGAGGTCGGCGTTGAGATCGATCGAGGTCATGGATCCTTCGTGTCTCTTCTCGGGGGTGTCTCTTCTCAGGCCACGCGGTACTGCTCGTCGCGGGCGTCGGTCAGGAACATCTGGCCCGGGGCGTGCGTGATGGCGAAGGGCGGACGGGACGCCATCACCGCGGCCTGCGGGGTCACACCGCAGGCCCAGAACACCGGGATGTCGTCCGGCGCGGCGTCCACCGGGTCGCCGAAGTCGGGGCGGCCGAGGTCGTCGATGCCGAGCCCCGAGGGATCGCCGCAGTGCACGGGGCTGCCGTGCACCGCCGGGAGCAGCGCGCTCTCGTCGATCGCCGCCGCCAGGTGCCGCGGTGGCACCGGCCGCATGGACACCACCATGGGCCCACGCAGCCGCCCCGCCGGACGGCACTGGCGGTCGGTCACGTACATCGGCACGTTGCGGCCCTGTTCGAGATGGCGGATGGGCACGCCCGCCCGGGCCAGCGCCGACTCGAAGGTGAAGCTGCAGCCGATCAGGAACGACACCAGGTCGTCGCGCCAGTACGCGCGTACGTCCGTCGGCTCGTCCACGAGCTCGCCGTCCCGCCACACCCGGTAGCGCGGCAGATCGGTGCGCAGGTCCGCGCCCTCCGCGAGGACGGTCGTCCAGTCGCCCGCGTCCGTGACGTCGAGCACCGGACAGGGTTTGGGGTTGCGCTGGCAGAACAGCAGCATGTCGTACGCCCAGTCGGCGGGCACGGTGATCAGGTTGGCCTGGGTGTGGCCGGCCGCGACCCCGGCGGTGGGGCCGGTGAGGCCGTTCCGGAAGCGGGTCCGGGCAGTTTTCGGGCTCCACGCGTGCGCGTGCTCGTCGGCGAGGGGCACGGGGCGGTCGTCGGTGGCGATCTGCTCGTCCGTCCGGTTCACGCGAGCTCCTTCCCGCGCGTCTCCGGCAGCCCGAGCAGCGCCAGCGCGGCGATGCCGTAGCCGATCGCGCCGAACACCAGCGCGCCGCCCACGCCCCAGCTGTCGGCCAGGAAGCCGACCGTGGTGGGGAAGACGGCACCGACGGCGCGCCCGGTGTTGTAGGTGAAGCCCTGCCCCGTGCCCCGCACCGCGGTCGGGTACAGCTCGCTCAGGTAGGACCCGAAGCCGCTGAAGATGGCCGACATGCAGAACCCGAGCGGGAAGCCCAGCACCAGCAGCAGGGTGTTGGCGCCATCCGGGATGTTCGCGTACGCCAGGATGCAGACCGCCGACAGGAGGGCGAACAGCCAGATGTTGCGGCGGCGGCCGAGCCGGTCGGTGAGATAGCCGCCGGTCAGGTAGCCAAGGAAGGCCCCGGAAATCAGGAAGGTCAGATAGCCGCCGGTCCCGACCACCGAGAGCCCGCGGTCGCTCTTCAGGTACGTCGGCACCCAGGTGGCCAGCGTGTAGTAGCCGCCCTGGACGCCGGTGGAGAGCAGACCGGCGAAGATCGTGGTGCGCAGCAGGCCGGGCTTGAAGATCGCCGTGAACGAGCCCTTCTGGGCGCTGTGTTCACGTACCGCGACCGCCTTCGGGGCGTCGTGCACGCGGCGCCGCATCCAGATCACCAGCAGTGCGGGCAACGCGCCCGTCCAGAACATGATCCGCCAGGCCAGGTCGTCACCGGCGAACGAGAACACCAGGGTGTACACGATCGCGGCCAGCGCCCAGCCCACGGCCCAGGAGCTCTGGATCGCGCCGAGCGTGCGCCCCCGGTGCTTCGCGCTCGCGTACTCGGCGACCAGGATCGCGCCGACCGCCCACTCGCCGCCGAAACCGAGGCCCTGGAGCGCCCGGAAGACCAGCAGCGTCTCGTAGTTGGGCGCGAAGCCGCAGGCCACGGTGAACACCGCGTACGTGATCACCGTGATCATCAGCGCCTTGACCCGGCCGACCCGGTCGGCCACCACCCCGGCGAGGGCGCCGCCGACCGCCGAGACCACCAGCGTGACGGTTGTGAAGAGGCCGGTCTGACCGCTGTCCAGGCCGAAGTAGGCGGCCAGCGCCACCATGCTCAGGGGCAGCGTGAAGTAGTCGTACGAGTCGAGGGCGTAGCCGCCGAACGCGCCGGCGAAGGCGCGCCGGCCGTGTGGGCCGAGCGCGCGCAGCCAGCCCAACGCGCCGTCGTGATCGGAGAGTTCACCGGCCTGTGAGCCGGTGACCAGGGCCTGCGGTGGAGGGGTCGTGCTCATGGGCACCTCGCAGAGGGAGACGGAGGGTGCGGAGCTGAGCGGTGCAATGAGCAGCAAGGTAGAGGATCGTTCAACGATCCTTCAATACCCGTGTTGTTTCGTTCTCGTGTCTGCGATTGAATTCCGGCATGGCAGAGCAGCTGAGCGGACTGGCCGACGACCGCGCCCTCCTGGGCCGTACCAGCACGGCCGAACGCGTCTCGGACATCCTCAGGAGCCGTATCGCCGAAGGCTTCTTCCCGCCCGGAACCCGGCTCTCGGAGGACAGCATCGGCGGCGCGCTCGGGGTCTCCCGCAACACCCTGCGGGAGGCGTTCCGGCTGCTCACGCACGAACGCCTGCTCGTCCACGAGCTCAACCGGGGCGTGTTCGTACGGGTCCTGACCGTCGAGGACGTCGAGGACATCTACCGCACCCGGAGTCTCGTCGAGTGCGCCGTCGTCCGCGGACTGGGTGCCCCGCCGTACGGCCTCGAAGCCCTCGCCGCCGCCGTCGCGGAGGGCCTGCGGGCGGCCGGCGAAGGTGACTGGAAATCAGTGGGTACGGCCAACATCCACTTCCACCGGGAACTGGTCTCCCTGGCCGGCAGCGCCCGCACCGACGAACTGATGCGCAGCGTCTTCGCCGAACTCCGCCTGGCCTTCCACATCGTGGACGACCCGAAGGCCCTGCATGAGCCGTATTTGGCCAGAAATCGCCAGATTCTGGGCGCTTTGGAGGCCGGGGAGCGGGCCGAGGCCGAGAAGCTGCTGGCGGTCTATTTGAGCGACTCTCTGGAGCGGGTGGTCGACGTCTACCGCCGAAGGGTCGGCGACGAGAAGGCCTTTTAGGGGCGCGGGGCTGCATCCGATATGCGGCTCCGCCGCGTGGGCGCGAACAACCCCCACCGGCCCGCACTGTTTCGACAACCCGCAGTCACCCGGCCCTACCAGCGGAGCGTTCCGCGTCGTTTGGGTCGTTGTCAGACCAAGGACCTAGTCTGTGCACCGTGACTTCGCCTGCATCGACGGACCGTGTTCCGCCCCAGCTCAGCGCGGGGCCGCGCCCCGCTCCGGGCCCGGCCGCCGACGAGGGACTGGCGCGGCGGCTGCGCGCGCTCGCCTGCACCGCGCCGCTGCACGACCTCGACGCACGCAAGGCGAACCTCGCCGGTGAGTACTCGGTGTACGGCATGGCGGAGGTCGCCCTCGCCGCCATCGACCTGGTCACGCTGAACATGGACTTCGACACGGGTGCCGACCACGACCAGATAGTGGCCAGGCTCATCCCGCGTATCGCCGCCCAGGCCCCGCAGCGCCCGGTCGCCGAGCACGAGCGCGTGGCGCGCTGGGTGCTGGAGAACCTGATCAACGTCGGCAGCGTGGACCGCGGCTTCCGGGCTGTGTACGGCACGTTCGCGACCGACGGCAGCTATGTCCGCCGCGACTACGACTTCAAGCTGATCGAGGAGGTGCCGGGCCCCGGCGGCTCGGTCTATCTGCGGACGACGGACGAGGCGGTCAACGTCCTGGTCGGCGCCCTCGACACCGATGTCACCAGCGCCCAGATCGCCGCCGAGGTCAAGCTGGAGGTCCTGATCAACCGGGGTCGCCTGGCCGACGCCCAGCTCGCCGCCGAGCAGGCCCGGTACCGGACCGTGCAGTACTCGGAGACGCTGCGCCGCGCCCTGGACGCGACGCGGCGCAACGTCCGGGCGGTGGACTGGCTCAACTCCGTGCCCGACATGATCGCCGAGGCGCTGGACCACGTGGCCGACCGCTATCGGCACGAGAACGCGATCCTCACCAACATCCGCAAGGCCCGCGACGAGACGGAGGACCCCGAGCACAAGCGGCGGGCCGCCGAGCTGGTCGACATCGTCAAGGACTGCATCCGCCGGCACACGCAGTTGCAGTCCCGCCTCCTGGAGGCCGGACCGCTGTTCCGCGCCGAGCAGGACCGGCAGGCCTTCGCCACGCCGATGACCTCCTCCGGGATAGACCTGTACGGGCATCTGGTCTCGCCCGTGCTGCCGCTGCCGCTGGAGCAGGCGGTCCGGGTCACGGACGCGTTCTTCGCCCGCGGGACCGGGATGCGTACGCCGGTGGCGGTTCGGGTGTCGGACCTCGTCGACATACTGCTGACGCCGCCCGTGGAGCGGGAGCACCTCGGGGCCGAGATGCCGGAGCCGGACCTGATCGCCACGCCCGACGACAGCCGCTTCAGTGAGGAACAGCTGGCCGCGGCCAAGGAGTTGCTCGACCTGCCGGCCGACGCCCCGCGCCGCCTGTCGGGTCTGCTCGCCGAGGCGCGCCGCACCGGGGACCCCGAACTGCCGTATCTGGTGGCGCTGTTGTCGGTCCACGCGGCGAGCCCGGCTGTGGGCACGGCCTATCGCCAGGGCGAGGAGAAGCTGCTGTTCGCCGTGGACGACGGGACCGAGCTGGACGACCCGGAGTTCGGCGGGGCCGACCTGATCGTGGGGACCGCCCTGCTGGACGCGGTGGGGATGGCGGCGGACCGGACGGAAGCAGCATGAGTGAGCACGTGATGGACAAGGAGCCCGAGCAGTGACCGAGCACGTCGAATGGAGCGACCCGGAGACCCCGGCCCCGTCGGCGCCCGCCGCCGTCACGCCCGCCGACGCCGCCGACGCGGCCCGGCTCGTCGCCTTCGGGCTGCAGCCCAAGTTGCAGCCCGCGCGCGACCAGGAGTACGCCGAGCTGCTGCGGCGCTACCGCGAGGACCCGCCGTTCGCCCGGCTCGCGGACGCCGTCGCCGCCGGGCTCGGGCTCGTCGTCCTGGAGGTGTCCCCGCGCGCCGGGATGGCAGTGACGGCGGCCGAGGACTCGGTGTTCGCCGTCCGCATGGGCGACTACGCCCGTCGTACGTCCGCCGACGGCGGCGACCGCTTCCTGCACGGCCTGGCTCATCTCGCCGTCGCCGCGATGGCGTTCCCGCGCCCCGAGGACCTGGCCGACGACGGCTACATCGGCCGCGTGACGGTCAACGGCGTCGACGCCTTCGTACGGCAGGCCTGCCGGCGTCTGGAGGAGCGGGCCGAGGAGCAGGGCGAGAACACCGACCCGGCCACCGACGCGCCCGGTCTGGAGGCCGCCTGGCGGATCTGGGTGAGACGCAGCGCAGCCGGAGCCACCAAGGACGCCCGCAGACTCGCCGGTTCGACGACCGGGATCATCGGCAAGGCGGTCGCCTTCCTCACCGACTCCGGGTTCCTGCAGCGCACCGGCGACGACAACGGCGGGACCTACCGGACGACGGCCCGCTACCAGCTGCAGGTGCGGGACATGGCCGGCAGCGCCGCGATGGCCGAGCTGCTGGAACTCGGCGTCGTCCCGGTGACCGACGGCACGCCCACCCTGCTGCCACCCGAGGACACCGAGGGCCTGGAGCTGGCGGCCGACGCCGGGCTGCCGTTCCACGCCTCGTCCTCCTCCTGAACTTTCCCGACCTGCCGAAGACTTACGAGAGTCCGCCATGTACGAGCTGTCCCGGGTCCGCCTCTACTCCATCGGCCCCGCCGGTGCGCGCTACGCCGACACCGTGCTTGACCTGCGGGGCGTCGGCGAGCCCGTCCCCGACCCCGCGCCGACGCAGGCGGAGTTCTTCGAGGACGAGCCAGTCGGCCCGCCGCGCCGCCCCGCGCCCGCCGGCGTGCTCTTCCTGGAGAACGGCGGCGGTAAGTCGGTGCTGCTCAAGCTGATCTTCTCGGTGATGCTGCCGGGCCACCGCAACACCCTGGGCGGCGCCAGCTCCGGTGTGCTGCGCAAGTTCCTGCTCGCCGACGACTGCGGGCATGTCGCGCTGGAGTGGCAGCACACGCTGACCGGCGAGTGCGTCGTCGTCGGCAAGGTCAGCGAGTGGCGTGGACGCCAAGTCTCCAACGACCCGCGGAAGTTCGCCGAGGCCTGGTATTCGTTCCGGCCCGGGCCGGGGCTGTCGCTGGACAATCTGCCGGTCGCCGAGGCCACCTCCGTACGGCCGCCCGTGGAGGGCCAGTCGGGCGCACAGGGCCGCCGCCGCACCATGAAGGGATTCCGGGACGCCATCACCGAGGCGAGCAAGGCGTATCCGCACCTGGAGGTGCACTGGGAGGAGATCCACGACCGCTGGATCGAGCACCTCGGCGACCTCGGCCTGGACCCCGAACTCTTCCGCTACCAGCGGGAGATGAACGCCGACGAGGGTGAGGCCGCAGGCCTCTTCGCGGTCAAGAAGGACTCCGACTTCACCGACCTGCTGCTGCGCGCGGTCACCGACACCCGGGACACCGACGGCCTCGCCGACCTGGTCAGCGGCTTCGGCAACAAGCTGGGCCGCCGGGCCGAACTGATCGCCGAACGGGACTTCACCGCCGGGTCGGTGGACCTCCTCGGGCGGATCGTCGAGGCCGCCGAAGGGCGTGCGCGTGCGCGTGACATCCACGCGGGCGCCGAGCGCCGTACGCGCACCCTGGCGCGGCGGCTGTCCGCGCGGGGCGTGCAGGAGCGGGCGCGGGCCGCCGACCTCGCCCAGCGCGTCACAGCGGCCGCCTACGCCGTCACGCACGCCGAGGCGGCCCGCGAACGCAGCGCGCTGATCGCGGCCGAACTCGCCTACCGGAACGCCTCGCTGGCGCTCGCCCGCGCCGAGAAGTCGGCCGCCGCACAGAAGCGCGAGCTGGCCGACGCGCGTACCCTGCACTCCGCCTGGCAGGCCGCCGAGGCCGCTCTGCGCCACCGCGCCGCCGCCGACCGCGTCGCGCGCGTGGCCGCAGCCATCCAGGAGGCCGAGCGGGACGCGGCCCCCGCGCTCGCCGCCCGCGCCAAGGCCGCCGTGGACCTCGTACGAGCCCTGCACGCGGCCGCCGAGAGAGCCGAGGCCCTCGCCAACGAGGAGGAGGAGCGGTCCGCCGCGCTCCAGGAGACGGGCGAGGCCGCCTACCGGGACTCGACCGCCGCGGCCACGGAGGCGCAGCGGGCCCGCAGTGAGGTCGGCCATCTGCGCCAGCGTCTCTCCGAGGTCGAGCAGGAGACCGCCGAGGCGGTGCGGGCCGGCTGGCTCGACGACAGCGCGCCCGACGCCGACCCGGCCCGCGCCGCCCTCGCGGCCAGCGACGCCGAGAAGAGCGCGGTCGCCGCCTGGGACACGGCGCGTGAGGCCGCGCGCAAGACCGGCGAGCACGCGCGTGAGGCGGCCTCGGCCGAGTCCCGCGCGGAACTGACCGCCGCCCGTGCGGCGGACGCGGCCACGGCGACCCGGCGGTCGTACGAGGCCGAGCGCCGTATCGCCGAGGCGCTGGCGGCGGAGGAGCGGCTCGCCGAGCTGCTCAGCCTGTCCGGCAGCGGCCCCGCCCGGTCCGCGGTCCCGCAGCCCCGCCAGGAGGCGGAGGGCGACGAGGGCGCTCTCACCCCGGAGGAACTGGACCGTTTCGCCGACGAACTGCGCGAACTGCTCGACGACTCCGTCTCCTCCGCCGAGCGGCAACTCTTCGAGCTGCGTACCGCAGCGGCCGACGACGCGCGCATCCTCGGCGCGCTCGGCGACGGCGGGCTGCTGCCGCCGGGTCCGGACGTGCTGGCCACCGTGGAGTTCCTCGGCGAGCACGGCATCCCGGCGCTGCCCGGCTGGCGCTACCTCGCGCAGGCCGTCGACCCCGCCGACCACGCGCGCGTACTCGCCGCCCGGCCGGAACTGGTCGACGGCGTGATCATCACCGATCCCGACACGCACGCGCGTGCCCGCGACGCACTCGCCGACGCCGCGCTGCTCCCACGGTCCGCCGTGGCGGTGGGTACGGCGGCCGCCCTGCTCGCGCCGACACCGGTGCCGGACGACCAGCCCGGCGAGGTGTTCCTCGTACCGCCGAACCCGGCCATGCACGACGAGCACGCCGCCGACGAGGAGCGCCAGACGCTGCGCGCGCGGGCAGGCGAGCGGGACGAGGAGATCCGGACGCTCGCCGCGCGCCTCGGCAAGGACCGGGAGCTCGCGGCACGGCTCGCCTCCTGGCGCACCGGCTGCCCGGCGGGACGGCTCGTCGAGCTGGCGCAGGCCGCGCGGGACGCGGGCGCGTTCGCCGAGGAGGCGGAGGCCGAACTGGCCGAGGCACGCACCGTCCGCGCGGAGGCCGACGAGGCCGCCGCCGAGGCCGCACAGGTGCGGGACGAGCGGCAGGAGGCCGCGCAGAAGGCCCGGCGCGCCGCCGACGCCCTCGCTGGGCTCGCCTTCCGGCTGCGCGAGCGGGCCGGCTGGCAGGTCAAGGTGCGCGAACTGGCCGACGAGGGCGCCGAGTCGGAGGCCCGCGCCCAGGCCTGCCTGGAGCGGGCCCGCGCCGCCGACGAGGACCGGCGCGCCGCCCAGCGGGCCGCCGACGACGCCCGCCGCACCGCCCGCGCGCTGCGTGCCGAGCGCTCCGAGATCGCGGGCGCCCCCGACGACGTACCGGAAACGGACGCGGACACCCCCAAGGCGTCCCTGCCCGCGCTCCGCGAGGCCTACCGGGCCGCCTCCCAGGTCTACGAGAAGGTCGGCGTCGGCGCTGACCTGCGCGCGGAGCAGGCCAGGGCGGAAAGCGACGAGAGCGCGGCCCGCGCCGAGCTGGACCGGCTCAGCAACAAGGTCCGCACCCGCGCCGAGCAGCTGCTCCAGTCGCCCGACGGCTCCGACGGACCGTCCCGGCAGGCCGCCGCCGCCCGCGCCGAGGAGCTGGTGCAGCTCCTGGAGACCAGGATGTCCACCGCCAGCGAGCAGCTCGGCCGGCTGCGCGGCGAGGCCGAGCGGCACGCGCCCGAGGACGGTGAGGCCCACACCGAGCTGCCCGAGGAGCTGGAGCCGCGCGACGCCGAGCACGCCCAGGCCCTGCTGCGCACGGCCACCGCCGAACTGGCCTCGCGCACCGAGGCGTTGACCCAGGCCCGGGAAGCCCACGCCGAGCTGCTCGACGCCCACCGCGCGGCCGAGGACGGCGCCGGCGGCTTCGACGAGACCGCCGCGATGCTGCGGGACCTGCTGCGCGAGCACACCCTTGAGGAGGAGCCGGAAGAGCCGGAGCCCTACCCCGGCAGCCTCGAAGAGGCCCGGCACTCCGCCGCCGAGGCCCGACGCTCCCTGCGCGGCTGCGCCGCCGACCTTTCCGCCGCCGAGACTTCCGTAAGAGAAGCGAGCGACGTCCTCGTCCGGCACGCCAACTCCACGCGCTACGAACAGGTGCGCACACCCGCCCGGCAGCAGATCCGCGAGCTGCCCGCCTCCGCACTGCCCGAGCACGCCCAGAAGTGGGCGGACGCCTTCGCGCCCCGACTGCGGGTGCTCACCGACGAGTTGGCCCAGCTGGAGCGGAACCGCGACTCGATCGTGGACCGGCTGCGCGGACTGGTCGAGTCCGCCCTCGCGACCCTGCGCTCCGCGCAGCGACTGTCCCGGCTGCCCGAGGGGCTCGGCGAGTGGTCCGGGCAGGAGTTCCTGCGCATCCGCTTCGAGGAGCCCGACCAGGCCACCCTCACCGAGCGGCTCGGCGAGGTCATCGACGAGGCGACCCGGGCTGCCGTGAAGAAGAACTCCGACCTGCGCCGCGACGGCATGTCCCTGCTGCTGCGGGGCGTGGGCGCGGCACTTCAGCCCAAGGGCGTGGCCGTCGAGATCCTCAAGCCGGACGCCGTGCTGCGCGCCGAGCGGGTGCCCGTCGGCCAGATGGGCGACGTCTTCTCGGGCGGCCAGCTGCTCACCGCCGCCATCGCCCTGTACTGCACGATGGCCGCGCTGCGGTCGAACGACAGGGGCCGCGACAAGCACCGGCACGCGGGCACACTGTTCCTCGACAACCCCATCGGCCGCGCCAACGCCACCTATCTGCTGGAGCTCCAGCGGGCCGTGTCGGACGCGCTCGGTGTCCAACTCCTGTACACCACGGGCCTGTTCGACACCACCGCACTCGCGGAGTTCCCGCTCGTCATCCGGCTGCGCAACGACGCGGACCTCAGGGCCGGTCTGAAGTACATCAGCGTGGAGGAGCACCTGAGGCCGGGACTTCCCCAGCAGTCGGCCGGGGAGGACGAGGCCGTGCACAGCGAGATCACGGCGACCCGGATGTTCAAGCGGCCGGCACCGGCCGCCGGCTGACGGAGGCCTGCGTCAGGAGTGCGACAGCCGGCCGGTGCCGCCTTGCCTGCGTATCCGCTCCTGCGCCCGCTCCGCCGCCCGTCCCTGCCGCCGCGCCCGGCGACGCTCGCGGCGCAGGGCACGGGCCGTGCTGCTGGGGGTCGAGACCACGCCGTTGCGCTGATTCCACACCTGGCGGGTCACCCACACGTCCAGCGCGCCCCAGGTGGCCACCACCGTGCTGACGACGCTGCTGATGACCATGGGGAACGCCAGCCACGATCCGGCCATGGTGCAGAAGAAGGCCACCATCGCCTGGATCATCGTCACGGCGATGATGATCACCGCCCGCACCGCCGCCGTACGCACCGGGTCCGGCATCCGGCGCCGCCGCGCCGGCTCCTCGACCCACAGCGGCCGGGCCTGAACCTGCCCCGCGCCGCCCACCGCCTCGTCCACGTCCGCCGGAATGTCGCGATCCGGTGCCTCAAGGCCCCGCTGCTGCACCGTCACGTGCGCCACCGCCCCATCCCCGGACGCCTTGCGCCGCTCCGCCGTGCCCATCACCGTGTCACTCCCCACCGCCAGCAGACCGCTCGCCCCGTGCCCGACGGCACGGCTCCCCAGTGGTTGCCCGGCTTGCGCTGTTTTACGCCGCCCGGGTGCGGGATGCGGCTCGTGTGGCCGATTCCGCCCCCATTTCCCATAGAGAAGGACGAACGACGCGTCCTGAAGATTCCCAAGCAACGAAAAATTTCGGCCAACTGTCCGAGCGGGCCTGCCGGATGGGTCCGGGCGACCACTTCGGGAAACAGGGAGGCAATCTCCCCTCATGACCGGACAACTCCCCATGTCTCGTCGCCCGCGCGGAAGTTCAGCTTCCGGACCGCTCTTCGAGTTACCTGTGTGTCAGTAGTAGGCTCGCGCCGTTTGTTGACGTACATGTGTACCCCCGGCCGGCGGGGGACGAGCTGGGGGAGGCCATGCGCTTTCGCGGGAAGTCGATCCGCCGGAAGATCGTGGCGCTGCTTCTCGTGCCGCTGGTGTCCCTGACAGCCATCTGGGGTTTCGCCACGGTACTGACGGGACGCCAGGCGGAACAGCTGTTCAACGTGTCCGACGTGGTGGAGAAGATCGCCTACCCGATCGAGGACACCGTCCGGGTCGTGCAGCAGGAGCGCCGCCAGTCCCTGGTCTACCTCGCCGATCCGCGGGCCTCCGACGGGCCTGCCGATCTCCGGCGCAGCCGGACCGCCACCGACAAGGCCGTCGCCGAGATCCGCAAGAACGCCAAGAACCCCGATGTGCGCGACGCCATGGGCGCGGACGCGGGTGACCGGCTGACCGCCGTGCTGGACGCCTTCGACGGCATCGAGTCGCTGCGCCGCAGCGTGGAGGACGGCACCGTCAGCCGCGCCCAGGCCCTCGACCTCTACAACCGCCTGGTCGACCCCTGCTACGTCCTGCTCGCCAACCTCCATGTCGTCGACAACGTGGAGATGGACAAGCAGTACCGCGCGCTGGTCAACCTCGCCCGCGCCCGGGAGCTGCTCTCCCGCGAGGACGCCCTGCTCGGCTCCGCCCTGATCGTCGGCAAGCTCTCGCGCGACGAGGACCGTGACATCACCGACCTGGTGGCCCAGCGCAGCCTCATGTACGACGTGAACCTGCCGCTGCTGCCCTCCTCGGAGAGCGATCGCTACGAGCGGTTCTGGAAGAACGCCGCCACCGCTCCGCTGCGCGTGGCCGAACAGTCCGCCGTCTCCGCCACGAGCGGCACCGGCGAGGTCACCGCGCAGAGCTGGGACACCGCGGCCGGAAGCGTGCTCGACAAGCTCGGCACGCTCAACGACCAGGCGAGCGACCGCTATCAGGACCGCGTCCGGCCGGTGGCCCTGAACGTCATCGCCAAGGCGGCCGTCGCCGGCGTCCTCGGTCTGCTCGCTCTTCTGTTCTCGCTCTTCCTGTCGGTGCGCGTCGGCCGCGGCCTCATCCGCGACCTGCGCCAGCTGCGCCTGGAGGCCCACGAGGCGTCCGGCGTACGGCTGCCCAGCGTCATGCGGCGCCTGTCGGCGGGCGAACAGGTCGACGTGGAGACCGAGGTCCCGCGCCTGGAGTACGACAAGAACGAGATCGGCGAGGTCGGCCAGGCCCTCAACACCCTGCAGCGCGCCGCCGTCGAAGCGGCCGTCAAGCAGGCCGAGTTGCGCGCCGGCGTCTCCGAGGTCTTCGTCAACCTCGCCCGCCGCAGCCAGGTCCTGCTGCACAAGCAGCTCACGCTCCTCGACACCATGGAGCGCCGGACCGAGGACACCGACGAACTCGCCGACCTGTTCCGCCTCGACCACCTGACCACCCGTATGCGCCGGCACGCCGAGGGTCTGGTGATCCTCTCCGGCGCCGCCCCCTCCCGGCAGTGGCGCAAACCCGTCCAGCTCATGGACGTCGTCCGCGCCGCCGTCGCCGAGGTCGAGGACTACGAGCGCATCGAGGTCCGCCGGCTGCCCCGGGTCGCCGTCACCGGCCCGGCCGTCGCCGACCTCACCCACCTCGTCGCCGAACTCCTGGAGAACGCCACGGTGTTCTCCCCGCCGCACACCGCCGTCCAGGTCCTGGGCGAACGGGTCGCCAACGGCTTCACCCTGGAGATCCACGACCGCGGCCTCGGCATGGCAGCCGACGCCCTCCTGGACGCCAACCTGCGGCTCGCCGAGACACCCGAGTTCGAGCTGTCCGACACCGACCGGCTCGGCCTGTTCGTGGTCAGTCGGCTCGCCCAGCGGCAGAACGTCCGGGTCTCCCTGCAGCCTTCGCCGTACGGCGGCACCACCGCCGTGGTCTTCATCCCCGACGCCCTGCTCACGGACGACGTCCCGGACACCAACGGCATCGGCTTCCGCCTCGACCGGCCGCACCTCTCGAAGGAGGCCGAGCTCGAGGAGAGCCACCGCGCCGCGCTCTCCCACGTGCCCGTGAAGCTGCCCGGACTGCCCGCCTCCGTGCTGGACGGCCCGGTGGAGCTGGAGGCCCCCGTCGACCTCGACGCCATCGAGGACTACCCGGGCGCGCTCGACGACGAGGACGGCGAACGCGGCGGGATCTTCCGCCCGCGGCGCTCCATAGCCCTCGCGCAGGACGAGACCGCGGCACACCACGGCGATCAGCTCCCGTACGCCGATGACGGCCATCATTCGGCCCACACCGGCCCGGACGACCAGCCGGGCGCCCCGGTGGCGCTGCCCCGCCGCCGCACGCCCAAGCTGGTCAGCTCGCACGGACGGCCGGTCACCGAGCAGCGGTCGCGCCGCGCGGACACCGACGACGTGCCGTCGGCGGGCACCGGCCGGACCGAAGCGGACGCCGTCGCCCCGCTGCCCGCGCGCCGCAGAGGCGAGGAACCGCCCATGGGCGGCGGCCCCGACCGGTCGGCGCCGGAGGGCGCGCCGCCCCTGCCGACCCGTCGGCGCGGCGCCTCGTCGCTGCGCCCCGGAGGAACCGAACGGCTCGGCGAACAAGGCGCGTCCTCGACGCCCGAGCACGCTCCCGGCGCGGCCCCGCAGCTGCCCGGCCTCCCCGCACGCACCCGCCCCGCCCAGATCGCACCGGGCGGCACGGACGGCGCTGCCCCGCCTCCCGGCGTGGCCCCCCTGCCCCGGCGCGTACGCCAGGCCAACCTGGCCCCGCAGCTGAAGCAGGCCGCCCCAAGGCGCCCCGAGACCAGCGCCGAGCCGGCGGAGCGGGACGCCGACGAGGTACGCAGCCGTATGGCCTCGCTCCAGCGCGGCTGGCAGCGTGGCCGCGAGGAGAACGCCGCGGGCGACAATGCCCACAGCGGCACAGCACCACGAGGAACGACTAAGGGGGACGGTCGATGACCGCACCGAAGGCGACCGGCCACAGCGCGACCAACAAGGCCGGGGAGCTGAACTGGCTCCTGGACGAGCTGGTGGATCGCGTCGCGAGCATCCGCAAAGCCATCGTGCTCTCCGGCGACGGCCTGCCGACCGGCGTGTCCCAGGACCTGTCCCGCGAGGACAGCGAGCACCTCGCCGCCGTCGCCTCCGGCTTCCACAGCCTGGCCAAGGGCGTGGGCCGGCATTTCGAGGCGGGCAACGTGAGGCAGACCGTCGTCGAGCTCGACGACGCCTTCCTGTTCGTGACGGCCGCGGGCGACGGCAGCTGCCTCGCCGTCCTCTCGGACGCCGACTCGGACGTCGGCCAGGTCGCCTACGAGATGACGCTCCTGGTCAAGAGGGTCGGCGTGCATCTGGGTGCCACTCCGCGCACCGATCTGCCCGCAGGCGGGTAGTGGGATGTCATGAGCGCTGACGGTCAGGGAAGAAGCCACTGGTTCGACGACGAGGCCGGTCCGGTCGTCCGTCCGTTCGCGATGACGCGCGGCCGGACCAGCAGTCCGGGCCAGCACCGCCTCGACCTGATCGCGGTGGTCGTCACCGAACCCGACGCGGACGATCCGGACACCGACTCGACGCTCTCCCCGGAGCACGTGGACATCGTCGACCTGTGCCGGGACGCCCCGCAGTCCGTCGCCGAGCTCTCCGCCGAACTCGATCTGCCCATCGGAGTGGTACGGGTCCTCATCATGGACCTCGTCGACGGGGAATTCGTCCATGTGACCCGGCCCGTGCCGCCTGCGGAGCTGGTGGACGAGAGTATTCTGCGCGACGTGATCAGCGGCCTCAGGGCGCTGTGAGCGGCGCGGAAGCGGGGTAGCGACGTGACAGGCTGGCAGTTCTGGGTCGACCGTGGTGGCACCTTCACGGACATCGTCGCGCGACGCCCGGACGGCCGTCTGCTCACGCACAAGCTGCTGTCGGAGAATCCGGCGCGCTACTCCGACGCGGCCGTCGCGGGCGTACGCGCGCTGCTGGACGGCTCCCAGGACCCCGTCGAGGCCGTCCGCATGGGGACGACGGTCGCCACCAACGCGCTCCTCGAGCGCAAGGGCGAGCGCACGCTCCTGGTCGTCACGCGCGGCTTCCGCGACGCCCTGCGCATCGCCTACCAGAACCGCCCGCACATCTTCGCCCGCCGTATCGAGCTGCCCGGACTGCTCCACGAGCGCGTGGTGGAGGCCGACGAGCGCATCGCCGCCGACGGCACCGTCCTCACCGCCCCCGACCTGGACGCCCTCACCGGGCCGCTCCAGGAGGCGTACGACGACGGGATCCGCGCCGTCGCCGTCGTCTGCATGCACAGTCACCTCCACCCGGCCCACGAACAGGCGATCGGCGAGCTGGCCGCCCGTATCGGATTCCCGCAGATCTCGCTGTCCAGCGAGGTCAGCCCGCTGATGAAGCTCGTCCCGCGCGGGGACACCGCGGTCGTCGACGCCTACCTGTCGCCCGTGCTGCGCCGCTACGTCCAGCACGTCGCCGACCAGCTCACGGGCGTCCGCCTGATGTTCATGCAGTCCAACGGCGGGCTCGCCGAGGCCGGGCAGTTCCGCGGCAAGGACGCCATCCTCTCCGGGCCCGCCGGTGGCATCGTCGGCATGGCCCGCATGTCGCAGCTCGCCGGCTTCGACCGGGTCATCGGCTTCGACATGGGTGGCACCTCCACCGACGTCTCGCACTTCGCCGGCGAGTACGAGCGCGTCTTCACGACCCAGATCGCCGGTGTCCGGCTGCGCGCACCCATGCTGGACATCCACACCGTGGCGGCCGGCGGCGGCTCGGTCCTGCACTTCGACGGCTCCCGCTACCGCGTAGGGCCGGACTCGGCGGGCGCGGATCCGGGGCCCGCCTGCTACCGCGGCGGCGGCCCGCTCGCCGTCACTGACGCCAACGTCATGCTCGGCCGCATCCAACCCGCCCACTTCCCCAGGGTGTTCGGCCCCGGCGGCGACCAGCCCCTCGACGAGGAACTCGTCCGCGACCGCTTCGCCGCCCTCGCCCGCGAGATCCGTGAGAAGACCGGCGACGACCGCACGCCCGAGCAGGTCGCCGAGGGCTACCTGCAGATCGCCGTAGCCAACATCGCCAACGCCGTCAAGCGGATCTCCGTCCAGAAGGGCCACGACGTCACCCGCTACGCCCTGACCACCTTCGGCGGGGCCGGCGGCCAGCACGCGTGCATGGTCGCCGACTCGCTCGGCATCCGCGCCGTCCTCGTCCCGCCCATGGCCGGCGTCCTGTCCGCCCTCGGCATCGGCCTCGCCGACACCACCGCCATGCGCGAACAGTCCGTCGAGGCACCCCTGAAGCCCGTCTCGATGCCGGCCGTCCTCAAGACCGCCGACGACCTCGAAGGAGCGGCCCGCGCCGAACTCCTCGCCGAGGACATCCCCGAGGACCGCATCCGTGTCACCCGCCGCGCCCAGCTCCGCTACGACGGCACCGACACCACCCTCACCGTCGAGCTGACCGAGCCGGAAACGATGCGGCACGCCTTCGAAGAACGTCATCGCGCCACGTACTCCTTCACGCTCGACCGCCCGATCGTCGTCGAAGCCCTCTCCGTCGAAGCCACCGGCATCACCGAACCCCCCGATCTCTCCGCCCTCGCCCCGTACGAAGGCCGCTCCGCCACCCCGGACACCGTCCGCCTCCACACCGGCGGCACCTGGCGCGACGTCCCCCTCCACCGCCGCGAGGACCTCCCTCCCGGCGACACCGTCACCGGCCCCGCGATCATCACCGAGGCCAGCGCGACGACCGTCGTCGACGACGGCTGGCGGGCCGTGGCGCGAGACGACGGGCATCTGGTCATGGAACGCGCGGCGATTACGCAGAGTTCCGATCTCGGCACAGAAGCCGACCCGGTTCTGCTGGAGGTCTTCAACAACCTGTTCATGTCCATCGCCGAACAGATGGGCGCCCGGCTGGAGTCCACGGCCCAGTCCGTCAACATCAAGGAGCGGCTCGACTTCTCCTGCGCGCTCTTCGACCCGGACGGGAACCTGGTGGCCAACGCCCCCCACATCCCTGTCCACTTGGGCTCGATGGGCACCAGCGTCAAGGAGGTCATCCGGCGCCGCGGCTCCACGATGCGGCCCGGCGACACCTACGCCGTCAACGACCCGTATCACGGCGGCACCCATCTGCCCGACGTCACCGTGATCACCCCCGTCTTCGACACGGCGGCCACGCAGGGTGACCGGATCCTGTTCTACGTCGCCTCCCGCGGCCACCACGCCGAGATCGGCGGCATCGCCCCGGGCTCCATGCCCGCGAACAGCCGCACCATCGAGGAGGAGGGCATTCTCTTCGACAACTGGCTGCTCGCCGAGAACGGCCGCTTCCGCGAGGCGGAGACCCTCCGCCTGCTCACCGAGGCGCCCTACCCCTCCCGCAACCCCAAGACCAACCTGGCCGACCTGCGCGCCCAGATCGCCGCCAACCAGAAGGGCGTCGACGAAGTCGCCCGCATGATCGAGAACTTCGGCCTCGACGTCGTACAGGCGTACATGAAGCACGTCCAGGACAACGCCGAGGAAGCCGTACGCCGGGTCGTCGACGCTCTGGACGACGGCGAGTACGCCTACGAGACCGACTCGGGGGCCGTCATCCGGGTACGCGTGCGCGTGGACCGCGAGAACCGCTCCGCCACCGTCGACTTCACCGGTACGTCCCCCCAGCTCACCAGCAACTTCAACGCCCCCTTCGCGGTGGTCAACGCGGCCGTCCTGTACGTCTTCCGCACCCTCGTCGCCGACGACATCCCGCTCAACGACGGCTGCTTGCGCCCCCTGAAGATCGTCGTGCCGCCCGGCTCCATGCTCGGACCCGAGCCGCCGGCCGCCGTCGTCGCCGGCAACGTCGAGACCTCCCAGGCCATCACCGGCGCCCTGTACGCGGCACTCCGCGTCCAGGCCGAGGGCTCCGGGACCATGAACAACGTCACCTTCGGCAACGAACGCCACCAGTACTACGAGACGGTCGCCTCCGGATCCGGCGCGGGTGACGGCTTCCCCGGCGCGCCCGTCGTCCAGACCCATATGACCAACTCCCGCCTGACCGACCCCGAGGTCCTGGAGTGGCGGCTGCCGGTACGGCTCGACGAGTTCGCCGTACGGCGCGGCAGCGGCGGCGCCGGGCGCTGGCCGGGCGGGGACGGCGCCGTACGCCGTATCCGCTTCCTGGAGCCCATGACGGTCTCCACGCTGTCGCAGCACCGCAGGGTCCCGCCGTACGGCATGGCGGGCGGCGAGCCCGGCGCGCTGGGCGCCAACCGGGTGGAACGCGCCGACGGGACGGTCACCGCGCTCGCCGGCAGCGACGCGGCGGACGTCGGCGCCGGCGACGTACTCGTCATCGAAACCCCTGGGGGCGGAGGCTACGGCCCGCCGTCGCCGGACCCCCAACAAGCCCATCGAGCAGGAGAAGAGATCGATGATCTTCGGGCGTTCTGAGCGCGGGAAGTCTCCGGTCGAGCCCGTCACGCTCAAGATCCTGGTGGCCGGCGGCTTCGGCGTCGGCAAGACCACCCTCGTCGGCGCGGTCAGCGAGATCCGGCCGCTGCGTACCGAGGAACTGCTCACCGAGGCCGGGCGTCCGGTCGACGACACGAGCGGCGTGGAGGGCAAGCACACCACCACCGTGGCCATGGACTTCGGCCGCATCACGCTCCGCGAGGACCTGGTGCTCTACCTGTTCGGCACGCCCGGGCAGGAGCGGTTCTGGTTCATGTGGGACGAGCTCTCCGAAGGGGCCCTCGGGGCCGTCGTACTCGCCGACACCCGCCGCCTGGAGGACTGCTTCGCCGCCGTCGACTACTTCGAGCGGCGCTCCATACCCTTCGTCATCGGCGTCAACTGCTTCGAGGGAGCGGTCCGTTACCCGGAGGATGCCGTGCGCCAGGCCCTCGACCTCGACGAGGACGTACCGGTCCTGCTCTGCGACGCCCGCGACCGGGCCTCCGTCAAGGAGGTGCTCATCGGAGTGGTCGAGCACGCGATGGCGTATGCCGCCGAACGCCGGCAGACCATCACGACCTGAGGCACGCGCACGGCCCGTACCCCCGCCGACCGGGGTACGGGCCGCGGTCATGCGCGCACGCGCGCGTGGCCGGCTCTGCGTACGCGCGCGTGCCTAGCTCTCCGTGTCCTCCGCCCAGCCGAAGCTCTTCTCCACGGCCTTGCGCCAGTTGTGGTACTCGCGGTCGCGCACCGACGCCTCCATGGACGGCGTCCACTCGACGTCCTTCTGCCAGTGCGACTTCAGCTCGTCGAGGTCGTTCCACACCCCGGTGGCCAGACCGGCCGCGTAGGCGGCGCCCAGGCAGGTGGTCTCGGAGACCTTCGGGCGGACCACCGGAACGTCGAGCACATCTGCCTGGTGCTGCATGAGCAGGTTGTTCTTGGTCATGCCGCCGTCCACCTTCAGGGTGGTGATGTGCACCCCGGAGTCCTGGTACATGGCGTCCACGACCTCACGGGTCTGCCAGCTGGTCGCCTCCAGCACCGCCCGGGCGAGGTGCGCCTTGGTGACGTACCGGGTCAGGCCCGTGACGACCCCGCGCGCGTCGGAGCGCCAGTACGGCGCGAACAGGCCCGAGAACGCGGGCACGATGTACGCGCCGCCGTTGTCGTCGACGCTCTCCGCGAGCGGCTCGATCTCGTCGGCGCTGCGGATGATGCCGAGCTGGTCCCGGAACCATTGAACGAGCGCGCCCGTTATGGCGATTGAACCCTCCAGGCAGTAGACCGGCGCCTCACTCCCGATCTTGTAGCCCATCGTCGTCAGCAGCCCGCTCTTCGACGGCACCGGCCGGTTGCCCGTGTTGAGCAGCAGGAAGGAGCCCGTGCCGTACGTGTTCTTCGCCGTGCCGACGTCGTAGCAGGCCTGCCCGAACACGGCCGCCTGCTGGTCGCCGAGTGCCGACGCCACCGGCACCCCGGCGAGCTGGCCCACGGCTGTGCCGTACACCTCGGCGGACGACCTGATCTCGGGGAGCAGGGCCTCGGGGACGTTCATCGCGGAGAGGATGGACTGGTCCCACTGGAGGGTCTCCAGGTTCATCAGCATGGTGCGGCCGGCGTTGGTCACGTCCGTGACGTGCTGTCCGCCGTCGGTGCCGCCGGTGAGGTTCCAGATGAGCCAGGAGTCGATGGTGCCGAAGGCGATCTCGCCGTTCTCGGCGCGGGCCCTGAGGCCGGGCACGTTGTCGAGCAGCCAGGCGGCCTTCGGGCCGGAGAAGTAGGTGGCCAGCGGCAGTCCGGTCTGCTCGCGGAAGCGGTCCTGGCCGTCGGGGCCGCCGAGCTGGTTGACCAGCCCCGCGGTACGGGTGTCCTGCCAGACGATCGCGTTGTGCACGGGCTTGCCCGTCGCACGGTCCCACAGGACCGTGGTCTCGCGCTGGTTGGTGATGCCGAGCGCGCTGAGCTGGTCGGCGCGCAGTCCCGCCTTGGCGATCGCGCCCGCGACCACCGCCTGCACCTTGGACCAGATCTCGGTGGCGTCGTGCTCCACCCAGCCCGGCTTGGGGAAGATCTGGCGGTGCTCACGCTGGTCGACGGCGACGATCGCGCCGTCCTGGTTGAAGACGATGCAGCGGCTGGAGGTGGTGCCCTGGTCGATAGCGGCGACGAACTTGTCCGTCATGACGTCCCCTTCGTCGTTCCTGCGAGAGGCTGCCTGGGGCAGGAGGCTGCTGTGAAGATCAGAAGGCTGCTTTGAAGATGAGCCCGGAAAGCACCCCGCCGATCAGCGGTCCGACCACCGGGATCCACGAGTAGCTCCAGTCCGAGGTCCCCTTGTTGGGGATCGGGAGCAGGCTGTGGACGATACGGGGGCCCAGGTCACGGGCCGGGTTGATGGCGTATCCCGTCGGGCCGCCGAGCGACAGACCGATGCCGACCACCAGGAACGAGACGACCAGCACCGCCGTGCCGGACTCGCCGAGCCCCTTGGTCAGGCCGAAGGCGAGGATGGGAAGCACCAGACCGATGGTCGCGATGATCTCGGTCATGAGGTTCGCCACCGGATTGCGGATCGCGGGCGCCGTCGAGAAGATCCCGAGCGTCGGCTGGGCGATCTCCTCCTCGGCGTTGGCCTGGAACTGGGCGAAGTAGACCAGCCAGCACAGGACCGCGCCCAGCATCGCGCCCACCATCTGCCCGGCGATGTAGAGCGGAACCTTGTCCCACTTCCCCGTGTCAACGGCGATACCGATCGTGACCGCCGGGTTGAGCTGCCCGCCGGACAGCGGCGCGGCCGTGTACGCCCCGGCCAGCACGCCGAAACCCCAGCCGAACGCGATGACGACCCAGCCCGCGTTCTGCGCCTTCGAGTAGTTCAGTACGACCGCGGCGACCACACCGGCGCCGAAGAGGATCAGAATCGCGGTACCGATGACCTCACCGACGAATATGTCTCCGTTGCTCATGGCGGCTCCTAGGCCCTGGCCCGGGGTGTTCGACCCCGGTCCTCCGTGCAGGGTGCGTTTCCCATGGCTACTTCAGCCGAAGGGCAGGGAGGTCCCGCGCCCCGCCCGGCGTCCGTGACGAGCGTGCCGTCGCAGCCGAATCGCCCGTGGGGGAGTGGGCCTGTTCTTCAGGCGGGGCCCGCGCGGCGTGTGCCTGGATACACCGTGTATGTACGGCGATGTCGGCTGACACCGGAAGTGTTCACCGGCGCCCTGGGAGCGTCAAGGTCGCGGACCGCAACGGTGACAGCCACCGGGACCGCCCCCGCCCGGGACGCAGGGCCGGTGGGGGTACGACGACGAGCTCGTCCGGTTCTACGGCGGCTCAGCCGGCCTGGGCGGGCGCCGCGTGCGCGCCGCGCAGGATCTCGTGCCCCGGCAGACCCGCCCGGCCCAGCACCCAGCTGGCGCCCTGCAGGGCCTTCGCGGCCTTCTTGAGGGGCGCCAGACAGGCGGCGGCCTGCCGGTGGTCCGGCACGCTCCCCGGCGGGCACAGCACCGTCGCCAGGGACAGCGTGACCGGCAGCCCGCCCGCCGACCAGGGCGCGTCCAGCACCGAGACGGCCAGCGGCTCCAGCCGCTCCGGATCGGCCAGCACGAGGAAGTCGTCCCCGCCGATGTGGCCCACGCGCGTGCTCCCGGACGCCGAGTGCTGCAGCGCCCGCCCCACGGACCTGATCAGCTCGTCGCCCGCGGCGAACCCGGCCCCGTCGTTGACCTGCTTGAAGTGGTCCACGTCCAGCCAGCTCAGGGCGAAGATCCGCCCGTCCGCGATGCGCCGGTCGACCTCCGCGGTGATCGCGTCCGAGCCGGGCAGGCGCGTCAGCGGATTGAGCCCGGCCGCCTCCTCGACCCGGCTCTCGGCCAGCGCCCGTACGAGGTCCGCGAGCCGTACGACGCCCACGCACCGCCCGTACCGGTCGACCACCGCCACGTCGTCCGAGGTGCGGTCGCTGCCGCCGACGGCGACCACGTCCAGGACCTCCCACGCGGTGGCGTCGATGCCCACCGTCCGCGGCGGATCGCCGAGCTTGGCGGCGGGCCGGTCTGCGTACAGGGCGTGCCCGTAGCGCCCGGACATCGACAGCAGGAAGCGTGAGCGGTGCACCGACCTGACCGGCGCCCCGTTCACGTCCACGAGGAGCACTCCGGACACCTCGGGCGACCCGGTCAGCAGGGCCCGTACCTGCGCCGCGGACGCGGTGACGGGCAGCAGGGCGGCCGGCCGCACGAACTCGCGCACCGACGGCCCCGACTTCGGAAGCGTCGCGGTCGCCGGGAAGCGGGGCGGAATGTATACGTCCGCCGCGGGCAGCCGGGTCGGTGGCGCGAACAGCTCGCCCTGGGCCAGCTGGGCACCGGCCGCCACCGCGGCCGCGCACTGCAGCTCCGTCTCCACGCCCTCTACGGACAGCAGCGCCCCCAGTTGCTCGCACAGCGTCCGCATCGCCCGCACCGCCGCCGGCCGCGCCAGCAGCGAGGCGTCGAGCTTCACCAGGTCCGGCGCCATGTCGGTGAGCAGCCGCAGCGGTACGTCCCCGTCCCCGATGCCGTCCGCACTGATCCGGAAGCCTTGCGCGCGCAGGTCGCCTACCGCCTCCAGGAGTGCCTGCTGAGGCACGTGCGTGTACGGCGGCCCGACGTCGATCGTCACCTCCCAGGGCAGCCGTCCCGCCTCGCGCACGGCGTCGTGCAGCGGGGTGAGACCCCCGAGGTCGGCGAGCGTGCCCGCGAACACGTTGACGTGCAGGGGCAGCAGTGTCTCCTTGCGCGCCGCCGCACGGAACGCCAACACCGCCAGCCTGCCGTCGAGTTCGGGATCCCGGCGGGCCTCGGCCAGGATGTCCCCGGTCTCCGGGCGGGCGAGTATCTCCAGCCCTGCCACTCCTCCGGTGGTCAGATTGACCACCGGCTGGAAGGCGAAGCGGAGAGTATCCGTCCAGGAGTGCACGGGAGCATGATGACCCCGCAGGCGCACGCCTGGGCGCGGTTCATAAGACGTTCACGCAGGATTCCGGGCCAATCACACAGCGTACGAGAAAGGGCTTGCGCCCTATCGCGAGGCGGAGGGCTCGCGCGGGGGTCGAGGAGCTGAAGCCTGTTGAGTGCCACAGCGCCACCGCGCCGCGCGCGTGTCCGCCCGAGGCCGCGCGTGTCCGCCTGAGACCAAAGTCCGCCCCTCACCGCACCGCTATCACCGCCGACCCGTGCCCGAACAAGCCCTGGTTCGCCGTGATCCCCACGCGCGCCCCCGCGACCTGCCGGTCACCCGCCTCCCCTCTCAACTGCCAGGTCAGCTCGCACACCTGGGCGATCGCCTGGGCCGGAACCGCCTCTCCGAAGGAGGCCAGCCCGCCGCTCACGTTGACCGGTATTCGCCCGCCGAGCGCGGTCGCGCCCTCCCGCAGCAGCTTGGCGCCCTCGCCCTCCCCGCACAGCCCGAGATCCTCGTACCACTGCAACTCCAGTGCCGTGGACAGGTCGTAGACCTCCGCGAGGGAGAGGTCCTCGGGTCCGATGCCGGCCTCCTCGTAGGCCGCCCGCGCGATGGACGCCCGGAACGTCTCGTCGGCGGGCTCCACCGCCACCGCGGAGTCCGTCGCGATGTCCGGCAGATCGAGCACGGTGCTCGGATACCGCGGCGTCACCGTCGACACGGCCCGGATCCGCACCGGCCCCGCGACCCCGTGCTGCCGGGCGAACTCCATGCTGGACAGCACCAGCGCCGCTCCGCCGTCCGACGTCGCGCAGATGTCGAGCAGCCGCAGCGGATCCGCGACCACGGCGGAGGCCGCGACCTCCTCGGCCGTGACCCGCTTGCGGTAGCGGGCGTTGGGATTGAGCGCCCCCAGGGTCGAGTTCTTCACCTTGACCTGCGCGAAGTCCTCCGGAGTGTCCCCGTGCACGGCCATCCGGCGGCGGGCGTACAGCCCGAAGTACGTCGGATTGGTCGCGCCCAGCACACGGAAGCGCAGCCAGTCCGGATCATCGGGCCGGTCCCCGCCCGCGGGCCGGAAGAACCCCTTGGGCGCGGCATCGGCGCCCACCACCAGCACCACGTCCGCGAGCCCCGAAAGTATCTGTGCCCGCGCCGTGTTGACCGCCTGTGCTCCGGACGCGCACGCCGCGTACACGCTCGCCACCCGGGCCCCCTGCCAGCCCAGTGCCTTGGCGAACGTCGCGCCGGCCACATAGCCCGGATAGCCGCCACGCACCGTGTCCGCGCCGACCACCGACCCGACCTCGCGCCACTCCAGTCCGGCGTCCGCGAGCGCGGCGCGCGCCGCCGCCACCCCGTACTCGACGAAGCTGCGCCCCCACTTGCCCCACGGGTGCATGCCCGCGCCGAGCACCGCCACCTCACCCGTCATGCCCCCACCCCCGTCGGCCTCCAGTGCCAGGTCGTCCAGGTCGTCTCCCCGTCCTCGTTCAACACGCCCGGGACGACCTCCACCTCCATGCCCACCGCCAGCTCGGCGACGGTGACCCCGGGAACCGCCTGCCCCAGCACCACCAGCCGCTCCGCCTCCAGCTCTACAGCGATCAACGCGTACGGCTCCCACGGAAGTTCCGGATTCGTCACATAGGGTGACGGCGGCCGGTAGCGGCTGTCCGTGTACGACCAGACCCGCCCGCGCCGCGACAGTGGCACCTCCTCGAGATCCCCGCCGGGACACCCGGGATTGCGGCAGTGCATGTCCTCGCGGGGGAAGAACACCGAGCTGCATGCAGCGCAGCGGGTGCCGAGGAGTCTGAAGTCGTCCCCCTCGCCGGTGAACCAGCCGTCGACCACAGGCGTGCGTATGCGAGACACAACCCCTCCATGCCGCATCATCTGACGGGACGTCAGAAAGTGTGTCACGGGCATGCGGAATTGGGCAGGGCAGGAGACATGACACGACTCACGAGTGCAGTACGCGGGCTGATCACCGCCCTCGCCGCCCTGCTGGCGGTGACCGCGGCCTCGGCCACCGCCCGGGCTGACTCCGAACCCAAGGCGCCGGCGGACTTCGTGGCCCTGAGAACCGTGGACCCGACGATCATCCAGGAGATGCGCTACTTCACCCCGCACAACTTCGTCGGCGAGCGCATCGACGGCTACGAGCAGCCGATCTGCATTCTCACCCGCCCGGCCGCCGAGGCCCTGCACGAGGCCCAACTGAAGCTGCTGAGCGAGGGATACAGCCTCAAGGTTTACGACTGCTACCGGCCGCAGCGTGCCGTGAACCACTTCGTGCGCTGGGCCGAGGATCTCGACGACCAGGCGATGAAGGCCGAGTTCTACCCGAACGTCGACAAGACCCGGCTGTTCGAGGACGGCTACATCGCGGAGAAATCCGGCCACAGCCGCGGCTCGACCATGGACCTGACGATCGTCAGACTCCCCGCCGCACCGACCCGGCCGTACCACCCCGGAGAGCCACTCGTGCCCTGCTATGCGCCTCAGGACGAGCGCTTCCCGGACAACTCCGTCGACATGGGCACCGGCTTCGACTGCTTCGACACCCTCGCGCACACCCTCGACCCCCGCATCCAGGGCGAACAGCGCGACAACCGGCTGCTGCTCAAGAGCACCCTGGAAGGTCTCGGGTTCGTGAACCTCGCCGAGGAGTGGTGGCATTACACGTTCAAGCCGGGCGGTGTCGAGCCCTATCCGGACACCTACTTCGACTTCCCCGTGGCCTGGAAGTCCCTCATCAGCGGCGACTGAGCCGCCCCCGGAAGACGCCCTTCCCCTGATCGGATACAGTCCGCCGCGTGTCCGAAACTCAATCCTCCATCCCCAACTCCGCGCCCGACTCACATTGTTCGAGCTGCGGAGCGCCCTATGGAGAGGGCGTCTCCGGCTGGCCCCGCACCTGTCCGGTCTGCCACGCCGTGGCCTATCGCAACCCGTTGCCGGTCGCGATCGCACTCCAGCCCGTGTACGACACCAAAGGCACCGCCCTGGTCGTCATCACGCGAACCGTCGCCCCCGCGCGTGGGGGCGTCGCACTGCCCGGTGGTTACGTCGACCACCGGGAGGACTGGCGGCAGGCCGTCGTCCGCGAGCTCAAGGAAGAGACCGGCATCGACGCGGCGAGCCGCGATGTGCGGCTCGTCGACGCCATGAGCTCCCCCGACGGGCACCTGCTGCTGTTCGGGCTGCTGCCGGAACGCCCGGCGGACGGCCTGCCGTCGTCCGCCGCCACGGACGAGACGGAGGGCTGGCACCTCCTGCGCAGGCCGGAGGAGCTCGCCTTCCCGCTGCACACGGTGGCCGTGCGGGCCTGGTTCGAGGGCCGCTACGTCTGAGCCCCGTCCGCCCCGAGTCCCCGCACTCGGACCGGGTAGGGCGGCTCGACCGGGCCGCCCTCACCCTCCCGCTCGACCACGAGCTTCCTTCCCGCCCAACGGACGACGTAGCGCTCGAGTTCCGGCTCGTCCCATCCGTCGCCCGCGTCCGGGACCACCAGACCGCCTCCGGTGCGGCCCTGGGCCGGCGCCCACACCTCCAACTCCAGCCCGCCGTCGTCCCCACGCACGGGGACGACGGCACCCGCGCGTGCCAGCACCGGAATCCGCGCCAAGGGGGCGTCGAGCAGCACCTGCCCCGGCCCCTCGTACACCCGCTCCGTCGCCGTGTCGTACCAGCGCCCCCGCGGCAGCTGCACCGCACGCCGGTCCGCGCCCGGGTCCAGCACCGGCGCCACCAGCAGGCAGTCGCCCAGCAGGAAGGCGTCCTCGCAGTCGCGCAGGGCACGGTCCTCGGGCGTACCCCACCACACCGGCCGCACATAGGGCGCGCCCGTGCGCCGGGCCAGATGCGCCAGCGTCATGAAGTACGGCAGCAGCCGACGGCGCTCGACGAGCGCCACGCGCGCGTGCTCCAGCACCTCGGTACCGAACTCCCACGGCTCACGGCGCCCCGCCCGCATGCTCGCGTGGGTGCGGAACAACGGCAGATACGCGCCCAGTTGGAGCCAACGCAGATACAGCTCGGGGGAGGGGCTCCCGTCGAAACCGCCCACGTCCGGCCCCGAGTACGGCACCCCGCACAGCCCGAGCCCCATCACCAGCGACAGCGACGCCCGCAGCCCGGGCCAGCCCGTGGCCACATCGCCGGACCAGGTGCCCCCGTAGCGCTGCATACCGGCCCACCCCGAGCGCGAGAAGACGAACGGCCGCTCCTGCGGCGCGAGTTCGCGCAGCCCTTCGTAGCCGGCTCTGGCCATGCACAGGGCATAGACGTTGTGCGCCTCCCGGTGGTCTCCGCCACGGCCTTCCAGGGAGTGCCTGGCCGAGCGCGGCAGTGTCGACTCCCCGAACGCGGTGAACGAGGTCGGTTCGTTCATGTCGTGCCAGAAACCCGCGAACCCCTGGGCCAGCCGCTCCTTGTAGAGCCCGCCCCACCACTCACGCACACGCGCGTGCGTGAAATCCGGAAAGACCGCCTCCCCGGGCCACACGACCCCGCGCACCACCCGGCCCGAAGCGTCCCGCACGAACGCGTCCTCGGCGGTGCCGCTGTCGTACACGGCGTTGCCCGGCTCCGCCTTCACCGCGGGATCGACGATCGACACCAGCCGGATGCCGTCCCGCCGCAGCTCCTCGGCCAGCACCGGCAGTTTGGGGAAGTGCTCGTGGTCGACCGTGAACACCTGGTGCTCGTCGTAGTGGTCGATGTCCAGATGGACTGCGTCGAGGGGCAGCCCCCGCTCCTGGTAGCCGGAGACGATCCGCCGCACCTCCTGCTCGCTGCCGAAGCCCCAGCGCGCGTGGTGATACCCCAGCGCCCAGGCCGGCGGCAGCGCCGGCGCACCTGTCAGCGACGCCCAGGCGAGCAGCACGCGCGCGGGGGTGCCCACCATCACCCAGCAGCGCAACGGACCGCCGTCCACGCGCAGTTCGCTCGTCCCCGCCCGGTCGTGCCCGGAACCGGCGCCCTCCTCGCCCTCCCGCAGCGTGACCGTGCCGTCCCAGGAGGTGTCGTGGAACACCAGGTGCGTCGCCGCGTCGGCCACCACCAGCTGCACCGGCATGGTGATGTACAGCGGATCGTCGCCGGGACCGAACGCGCCCCCCGGGTCCGTGTTCCAGAGGCGGTACGTTCCCGCACGCAGCCGCGGCCCCGCCGCGCGACCCCCGAGCCCGAAGAACCGCGCGTCCGCGGCGACCTCGGAGCGCTGCATCCAGCGCGCCTCGCCGCCCCCGACCGGCTCCCACCACCTGGGCGGCAGATCACGGCGCAGGGTCACTCCACCGGGCGTACGTACCTCGACCGCGCCGTGCCGCGAGACGACGACCGTCATCCGCTCGGCCACGACCCGCCACCCACCGTCCTTGTCGGGCTCCAGGACAGCCCGGGGGTCCGGCTCCGGGCAACGGCCCCCGAGCGCGTACGACGGCTCGGGAGCGGCCCCGTCCCAGCCCCAGAAGACCGCGCCGTTCACGGAGACCACGATCCGCAGCTCGGACCGGCCGAACCGGACGATCCCGCCCCCCGGACCGGGCTCCACCTCCCGCACGGGCCCGGGCACCCGCGCCCGCTCGGCGCCCCGCGGCGGCAGTGCGCCGGCGTCGGCCCGCCTCCTGCGCCACGCCGCCCGCACGGTACGCAACCTCTGGGCCGCTCCCGCAGCACCGACCACCCTCATCGAACGCACCAGGTCACGACCGTCCATGCTGCTCACCCTGCCATTCACCGCCCGACACGCGCGTGCCGTTCAACTGCCGTTCACCCGTGCTGAGACCACATCTTCACGACACGGACTATGTGGGGCGCACCCTGGTGTAGAAGTCGATCACATGGCATCGTCCCCTATCAGCCGCGTCACGCGCACACCCCAGCACGTGCGCGACCGACGCACACGAAGCGCACAGTCCGGGAGCCGCCCCAATGTCGACCGTGAACCCGCAGCCGCTCTGGCGGCCAGATCCGGAACGCATCACGCAGGCGCAGGTCACGAAGTTCCAGACCTGGGCGGCCGAACACCACGGCGCCCCGGCCGAGGGCGGCTACGCGGCACTGCACCGCTGGTCCGTCCAGGAACTGGACGCGTTCTGGAAGGCCGTCGTCGAGTGGTTCGACGTGCGGTTCTCGACGCCCTACGCGCGCGTACTCGGCGACCGCTCGATGCCGGGCGCCCAGTGGTTCCCCGGGGCGACCCTGAACTACGCCGAGCACGCCCTGCGAGCGGCCGCGACCCGGGCGGACGAACCGGCGCTCCTGTATGTCGACGAGACGCACGAACCGCGCCCGGTGACCTGGTCCGAGTTGCGCCGCCAGGTCGGCTCGCTGGCAGCCGAACTGCGCGCCCTCGGCGTACGCCCGGGAGACCGTGTCAGCGGCTATCTCCCGAACGTTCCGCAGGCCGTCGTCGCCCTCCTCGCCACGGCCGCCGTGGGCGGCGTCTGGACGTCCTGCGCCCCCGACTTCGGCGCCCGCAGCGTCCTCGACCGCTTCCAGCAGGTCGAACCGGTCGTCCTGTTCACCGTCGACGGCTACCGCTACGGCGGCAAGGAGCACGACCGCCGCGAGATCGTCGCCGAGCTCCGCCGCGAACTGCCCACGCTGCGCGCCGTGGTCCACATCCCGCTCCTCGGCACCGACGCCCCGGACGGCGCCCTGGAGTGGTCGGCCCTCACCGGCGCGGACGTGGAGCCCGAGTTCGAGCAGGTCCCGTTCGACCACCCGCTGTGGGTGCTCTACTCCTCGGGCACGACGGGCCTGCCCAAGGCCATCGTGCAGTCCCAGGGCGGCATCCTGGTCGAACACCTCAAACAGCTCGGCCTGCACTGCGACCTCGGCCCCGAGGATCGTTTCTTCTGGTACACCTCCACCGGCTGGATGATGTGGAACTTCCTTGTCTCCGGCCTCCTCACCGGCACCACGATCGTGCTCTACGACGGCAGCCCCGGATACCCGGACACGGGCGCACAGTGGCGCATCGCCGAGCGCACCGGAGCCACCCTCTACGGCACCTCCGCGGCCTACGTCATGGCCTGCCGCAAGGCCGACGTCCGCCCCGCGCGCGACTTCGACCTCTCCAAGGTGCAGTGCGTCGCCACCACCGGATCACCGCTGCCGCCGGACGGGTTCCGCTGGCTGCACGACGAGGTCCGCGACGACCTGTGGATCGCGTCCGTCAGCGGCGGTACGGACGTGTGCTCCTGCTTCGCAGGAGCCGTACCGACCCTCCCGGTGTACATCGGGGAGCTCCAGGCCGCCGGCCTCGGCACCGACCTGCAGTCCTGGGACCCCAGCGGCGAACCCCTGATCGACGAGGTCGGCGAGCTCGTCGTCACCAACCCCATGCCCTCGATGCCGATCCACTTCTGGAACGACCCCGACGGCAGCCGCTACCACGACAGCTACTTCGACACCTACCCCGGTGTGTGGCGGCACGGCGACTGGATCACCGTCACCTCGCGCGGCTCCGTCGTCATCCACGGCCGTTCCGACTCGACGCTCAACCGCCAGGGCGTGCGGATGGGCTCGGCGGACATCTACGAAGCCGTCGAGCGCCTCCCGGAGATCAAGGAATCCCTCGTCATCGGCATCGAACAGCCCGACGGCGGCTACTGGATGCCCCTCTTCGTGCACCTGGCCCCCGGCGCAGTCCTGGACGAGGCCCTGCTCGGCCGCATCAAGCAGACCATCCGCGAACAGCTCTCCCCGCGCCACGTACCCGACGAGATCATCGAGGTCCCCGGCGTCCCGCACACCCTCACCGGCAAGCGCATCGAGGTCCCGGTGAAACGCCTCCTCCAGGGCACCCCGCTGGAGAAGGCGGTCAACCCCGGCTCCATCGACAACCTCGACCTGCTGTCCTTCTACGAGGACATCGCCCGCAAGCGCGCCTGACCATCAGCCGCCGTAGGTGGCCTCGGACTCGCCCAGCACGGCGGCGAAATCCGAGGCCAGCCGTGCCGCGTCGACCGGCTCCAGCTCCGCGACGGAGATCCGCACGCCCGGTGCCGACGACAGCCGGAACCGGGCTCCGGCGGCCACCCACCAGCCGTACGACCGCAGCCCGTTCACCACGGCCGACTCGTCCCGTACGGGCACCCACAGGTTCATCCCGCTCACCCCGCGCGCGGGGATGCCACGATCGCCGAGTTCACGGAGGAGTGCGCCGCGGCGCTCCTCGTACGTCTCCCGGGCACGCGCCACCAACGCGCGCGTGGCGGTGTCGGTCAGCAGGCCGTGCACGGTCTCCTGGAGCAGATGACTGACCCAGCCCGAGGTCAGCAGCAGCCGCCCGTCGTGGCGGGCCAGCGTGGTCGCGTCGCAGGCTGCCGCGGCCCACCGCAGGTCGGTCCCGAGGAACTTGCTCACCGTCCGCACGTGCACCCAGCGCGCCGGCCCGCTCCCGGCCAGCGAATGCAGGGGCGCGGCGGCGACGGCGGACGCATGGTCGTTCTCGACGACCAGCACGTCCGGCTCGTCCCGGAACACATCCACGAGCGCGTCCCGGCGCGCCACGGAGAAACAGCCGCCATACGGGTTCTGCGCCCGAGGACTGAACACCAGAGCCCTCACACCCGCCCGCAGCGCCCCGCGCACGGCATCGGGCCGCACACCCTCCTCGTCCACGGCCACCGGCACGATGCGCAGCCCCAACGCCGTGACCAGGTCCAGCAGATGGTGATACCCCGGGTCCTCCATCGCCACGGCATCGCCGGGCCGCAACTCCACGGACAACAACCGCCCGATCAGATCCAGCGCCCCGTGCGCGAACGTCACATGGTCCACGGGCACGCCATCGGCCCCGATCCACTCCCGCGTCGCGTCCTCCAGCCGCGCCAACCGCGGCGTCGAACGGTGCGAGCGCGCGCCGGGGGACAGACGAGACGGCGGTACGAGAGCGGGCAGCAGCTTGGGATCCGGGTGACCGCCCGCCAGATCCCGCACCCCCTCCGGAACCCTGGGCGGCCGCCGCGACGCCACGGCCGGTGCGGGCGCCACCACCGTCCCGCCACGCCCGCGCGTGACGACGATCCCGCGTCCGCGCAGCTCCTTGTACGCGGTGGCGACCGTCCCCGGACTGACACCGAGGTCCTCCGCCAGCCGCCGCACCGGCGGCAGCGCCGCCCCCGGGCCCAACGAGCCCTCCGCCACGCGGCGTTCGACGGACGCGGCAATTCCCTTGGCCGTCGTACCACTGATCCCATATTGTATTGCCACGTTTTCAATTATGTATCAGTACATAAGTCGAGGCAAGGGGAGCAGTGCATCCGATGCGCCGCGCAGTCGCATGGGCGAGTCGAATACCCGGAGGACGCGACGGACGCGGAATGCTCGCCGTCGCCCTCGTCGACCGCACCGGCAGCGGGCTGTGGGCCGCGGTGTCCGTCCTGTACTTCACGTACGTGTCCGGCCTCTCCGTCGCCCAGGTCGGCACGCTCGCCGCAACGGCAGGGGCCATCGGAATCGCCGGCGCACCCCTCGGCGGCCGCCTCGCCGACCGGTTCCCGCTCACCCGCGTCCTGATCGCCCTCCAACTCCTGCGTGCCCTGGCCTCCTTCGCACTCCTCACCACGAACGACTACGCCCTGCTGCTCGCCTTCACGGCAGTCGGCAGCCTCGGCGACCGCGCCGCGAGCGTGCTCACCAAGCTCTACGCCACCCGCGCGGCCGGACCCGACCGAGTCCGCTACCAGGCAGTGCAGCGCACCGTCGCCAACATCGGCTGGGCCCTGGGCGGCCTAGCCGCGGCGGCGGCCCTCGCTCTCGGCACCACCACCGCCTACCAGTGGCTCCTCGTCGGTGACGCGGTGTCCTTCGTCGCCTCCGCGTTCATCACCCTGCGCTGCGGCGAGCCGCCGTCCGCCGCACGAACCGTCACCATGTCGAAGACCCCGGCACCCTCGGCCAAGCCCCCGAACCCCTGGCGCGACCGCACGTACCTCGCCTACGTCGCCACGGAGACCGTCCTCTTCCTCGACGACGCCGTCTTCAAGGTCGGTCTGCCCCTGTGGATCGCGCACGCGAGCAACGCACCCCGCGGCCTCGCTCCCCTGCTGATGGTCCTCAACAACGTGATGGTGGTGGCCCTCCAGGTCCCCCTGGCCCGCTTCGGCGCCACCACGGCAGCCGCCCGCGCTCTGCTGATCCCGCTGTCCGCCGCCTTCGCCCTCGGCGGTGTTGCACTGGCTCTCTCGGCCACCGGCGGAGCCGTCACCGCCACGCTGCTGCTCACTACCGCGGCCGTCCTGTTCACCGTGGCCGAGATGCTCCACGCCACTGTCTCCTGGGAACTCTCCGTCGCCCTGGCCCCCGACACCGCCCAGGGCGCCTACCTCGGAGTCCACGGCCTGGCCCAGTCCGCCCAGCGCAGCGTCGGACCACTCGCCGTCACCGCAGCCATCGCCACCGGGTCTGCCGGCTGGACCGTCTTCGGTGCCACCATCGCTCTGACCTGCATGTTCCAGTACCGATTGGTCCGCGAACGCCTCGCTCGGACGCCATTGTCAGTGCCGCCGGTTACTGTGAGTGAGCATTGATCGACCGTGCACAGGGGGAAAGATGACGCGTACCGACCACCAGACCATGCGACGCATCCTGCGCCGCGAAATCGCCGGCACCATCGGCCTGCTGACCGACGAGCACGACTTCCGGGCCATGCGGCGCTACCGCAGCTTCACCTTCGACAACCACAGGACCTACCTCGACCAGGTCGAAGCGCTCCTCAAGACACGCGCCTCCCAGGGCGGCCACACCACGGTAGCCCTCTTCGACCCGCAGGAGTACGCCGAATTCTGCGCGGAGACGGGCCTGGACCCCGACATCCCGTCCAGCCGCACCCGCTTCACCGCGGAACTGGCGACCACAGGACCCACCATCCCGTACGACGGCCAACCCCTCGCCGACCTCGTCCCCGCCCTCGTCGACGAAGCCGTCCGCCAGGCCACCTGGGAGTACGCCTCGACACTCCTCGCCCGACTCGGCGCGTGCGCCTCCTGCGGTGAGGACATCGGCCGCGCCGCCTTCACCCGCGCGTCCGACCTTCTCGTCCGCATCCTCGACACGTCAGGACCGGGCAACCGCCACCTCGTCTGCAGCGTCAAGGCGACACCGGAAACCCTCGTCTCCGTCCTGCACGCCGACGAGGACGACGAAGGCGCGATCCAACTCGACGAAGCGGAAGCCCTCGAATTCACCACGGTGCTGGCCCTCGGCATCGCCACCCAGAGCCCCGGCGGACTCGTCATGCGCACCACCGCCCCCGGGACCGGCGACCGCATCTACGGCTGGCGGCTGCGCGGAGAGGGCCTGGAACCCCTCACCGCCGGCGAGGTGTTCGACGCCTACTGCACCGACATCGAATCGGGAGACCTGATCTCGCCTGAATCAGACGTCGACTACTGCGTACCGCCCGACCTCGGACAGGAGGGCCAGACGCCGGGCCACCGTCACTGAACGCGTGAGGGGCACCCCACCCGCAGGTGGAGCGCCCCTCACGAACGGCCGATCCGGTTGCTACTCGCCGGACAGCACCGCCTGAGCCGCGTTGCGCGCCTCCTCTGCGCTCTCCGTGGCCCGGGCGGCCGCGGCGGCCCGCTCGCACTGGGCCAGCGTGTACTTGGCCAGCGTCGACCGGACATAAGGAATCGACGCCGCACCCATGGAGAGAGAGGTGACACCCAGCCCCGTCAGCACACACGCCAACAGCGGATCCGACGCCGCCTCACCGCACACGCCACAGCTCTTGCCCTCGGCCTTGGCCGCCTCCGCGGACAGCGCGACCAGGTCCAGCAGCGCGGGCTGCCACGGGTCCTGCAGCCGGGACACCGCACCGACCTGACGGTCGGCGGCGAAGGTGTACTGGGCGAGGTCGTTCGTGCCCAGCGACAGGAACTCGACCTCCTGCAGGATCGAACGGGCCCGCAGCGCGGCCGACGGAATCTCGACCATCGCACCGAACTTCGCCTGCAGACCCGCCTCACGGCAGGCGTCGGCGAACGCCTTGGCGTCGGCACGGTCCGCCACCATCGGGGCCATCACCTCGAGGTAGACGGGCAGCCCCTCCGACGCCTTCGCAAGCGCCGTCAGCTGGGTGCGCAGCACCTCGGGGTGGTCGAGCAGCGTCCGCAGCCCGCGCACGCCCAACGCCGGGTTCGGCTCGTCGGCCGGCGTCAGGAAATCCAACGGCTTGTCCGCGCCCGCGTCCAGCACACGGACGACGACACGACCCTCCGGGAACGCCTCCAGCACCTGCCGGTAGGCCTCGACCTGCTTCTCCTCCGACGGAGCGTTCTTGCTGTCGTCGAGGAAAAGGAACTCGGTGCGGAACAGACCGACGCCCTCGGCCCCGGCCTCGACGGCGGCAGGCACGTCGGCCGGACCGCCGACATTGGCCAGCAGCGGCACCTTGTGACCGTCAGAGGTCGCGCCCGGCCCGGTCGAGGCGGCCAGCGTGGCCTTGCGCTCCGCGGCCGCAGCCTCGAGCTGAGCCCGCTTCTCAGCACTGGGGTTCACGAAGATCTCGCCGGTGCTGCCGTCCACGGCGATCACCGTGCCCTCGGCGAGCTCACCGGCACCCGGCAGCGCCACCACGGCCGGCACCCCGAGCGCCCGCGCGAGAATCGCACTGTGGCTGGTCGGCCCGCCCTCCTCCGTGACGAAACCAAGGACCAAGGTCGGATCCAGCAGCGCCGTGTCGGCAGGCGCAAGATCACGCGCAATAAGTACGTACGGCTCGTCGCTGTCCGGGACGCCCGGCATCGGAACCCCGAGCAGCCGGGCGACGATACGATTCCGCACGTCGTCCAGGTCGGCCACGCGGCCGGCGAGGTACTCACCGGCACCGGCCAGCAGGGCGCGGTACGCGGCGAAGGCGTCGTACACGGCTCGCTCCGCCGTGCTCCCGACGGCGATACGCCGTTCGACGTCCGACATCAGCTCGGGGTCCTGGGCCATCATGGCCTGCGCCTCGAGCACCGCCTGGGCTTCGCCCCCCGCCAGATTGCCGCGCGCCATCAGATCGGCCGCCACAGCCTCCACGGCCTTGCGGGCGCGCCCCTGTTCGCGCTCCGCGTCCTCCGCCGGGATCTGCTTGGCAGGCGGCTCGAGCACCGCCGTTCCCATGTGCCGAACCTCGCCGATCGCCACACCGTGGCTCACACCGACGCCTCGCAGCGTTGTCTCCATCTCACCCGTCTCCGATAGTGCGGCGGGTCCCGCCGCCGCGATGGTTGTCCTACTCGCCGTCATACGACGGCACTGACGTCACTTCCAGACGAAGAGACTGTCGCCGGCCTTCACATCGCCGTTGTCACGAAGATCGGAGAGGGCCTCGGTGGTGGCCTCCAGCGCCACCACCGGGCACACCGCGGACTTGCCGGCAGCCTCTACGGCGGCCGGGTTCCAGCGCACGACGCCCTGGCCGCGCGTCACGGTGTCTCCCTTGTTCACGAGGAGTTCGAAGCCCTCGCCGTTGAGCTGAACGGTGTCGATACCGAGGTGGGTGAGGACTCCGTGACCCTGCTCGTCGACGACGACGAAAGCGTGCGGGTGCAGGGAGACGATCACGCCGTCCACGGGAGCGACGGCCTCAGAGGGCTCGCGGACGGGGTCGATCGCGGTACCCGGGCCGACCATGGCCCCGGAGAAGACCGGATCAGGGACTGCGGCCAGTCCGATGGCGCGTCCGGCCAGCGGGGACGTCACGGTGGTCATGGGAAGCCTCCCAGGGGTGGAGATGCATATACGGGCCGTCACTGTGTGTCCCGGACGGCACACTGTGCAGCAGGGTATGTCATATGAAGTGCCGGTTCCGCATGAAAGATACCGGTTAGTGGTCTAGACCACCAGCCTCAATCGATTTGCACCCGCTCCACGGCCCCGTGTACAGTCGTACTCCTGCTTGAGGCCGAGCGACGCGACCAAGCGTCCTTGCTCAGCAGCACCCATACTCGTCAGATCCTATCTCGGGGTCCTCTTCTGCATGCCTGCGGGAGGGTGGTCAGGGAGACGGAAAAACACTGATAGAGTTTGGAACACCGAAGGGGAGCCCGGAGGAAAGCCCGAGAGGGTGAGTACAAAGGAAGCGACCGTTCCTTGAGAACTCAACAGCGTGCCAAAAATCAACGCCAGATATGTTGAT
>NZ_JBEYUY010000031.1:0-112443 GCF_040643775.1 Streptomyces sp. NPDC047081
GCCCGGTTACATTCCGAACCCGGAAGCTAAGCCTTACAGCGCCGATGGTACTGCAGGGGGGACCCTGTGGGAGAGTAGGACGCCGCCGAACAAATCTTGAAAAAGGCCCACACCAGAAATGGTGTGGGCCTTTTTGCGTTTCCGGCTACTGTGAGGCGCATGAACCACGACCAGTACGTCATCCGCTCCATACGGGCCGACGAGTGGCCCGCCGCCAAGGCGTTGCGGCTCCTCGCGCTCCAGGACCCCGTCGCGCACCTCGCGTTCCTGGAGACGTACGACGAAGCCCTGGGCCGACCGGACTCGTTCTGGAAGGAACGGGCCGAGGGTGCCTGCAAGGGTGCGACCGGGGCGCAGCAGGTCATTGCCGAGGGGCCGGACGGGGAGTGGGTCGGGACCCTGACCGTGCTGGTCGAGGAGGCCGGCACGGTGGACTGGGCCGGGTTTCCCGTCGAGCGGAAGCAGGGGCATGTCGTCGGGGTGTTCGTGCGGGAGGAGCACCGGGGGATCGGGCTGACGGAGGTGCTCTTCGACGCCGGTCTGGAGTGGGCCTGGGCTCAGGGGGCCGAGCGGGTGCGCCTCATCGTGCACGAGGACAACGCCAGGGCCCGGCGTTTCTACGGCAAGGCGGGATTCGCGGCCACCGGCGTCGTCGTACCCCTTGGTGAGAACGGCGAGGAGCGTGAGCTGGAGATGGCCGTCGAGCGGGAGCAGGGCTAGGGCCTGTCCCAGCGGGTCATACCGGTAGTTCGTCGTGCGGCCAGCGGGCGCGGCCCTGTTCGCGGGAGCGGAGCAGGGCCAGGGTCGGCAGGCCCCGGTCCGCTCCGGTGGCCAGGAGCTCCGGGAGCTGGGGAAGCGGAGCCACCGCGGCGACGTCGTCGAGGACGAGCGTCAGTGGTGGGTCGAGGCGACCGGCGGATGACCGTTCGGCCATGCGGCGGCCACGCTCGACCACGCTGGAGACGAGGGCCGTCAGGAGAGGCATCGCGCCTGGATTGGTCCTGGGGTCCTCGATGGACTCCCCCACTACATAAAGCGTGCCCCCTTCGTCGACGAAGGAATCCAAGGCGAGTGCATCGGTTCGGTTGGGTGTGCACGCCTCTCGGATGTTGACCGTGAAGAGGGAGGACAGGGCTCGGCTCGTCAACTCCTGGGCCATGTCACGGCGTTCGGGGTGCGCGGTGAGCGCGGCCTCCAGTTCGCCGGCGGAGCCTGCCGCGGCCTTCGGGTTCGTACGGAGGATGCGGACCGCGTCCTGGATCTGGGTGCCCTGGGACCAGCGGTGGACGTGGCGGATGGTGCGGCCGTCCACCGCGGCGGCGTGCAGATAGCAGCGCAGGAGCGTTTCCGCTGTGGCCGACAGGGCCTGGTCCAGCTTGGCCGTGGGGCGGATGGGGGCCAGCAGGGCGGCGGCCCTTGAGGTCGCCGTCTGCTTGTCCTCGCAGCCTGCCGTGGGGGACCAGTGCAGGCGGGCCGGGGTGTCGCAGCGGTGGGCGGGGTCGTAGAGGTGGACCGGGCCTAGTTTCGCGCGGGCGTCCTTCGTGTCCGACCAGACGGCCGGGTTCGAGGTGACGACGAGGGCAGGGCCCTCCGCGTCGCGTACGGCCTGGGTCGCGGTTTCCTGGCGGCTCGCGGGTGGGGCGTAACGGATCAGGCCGGTCGTCGACAGGCGCTGACCGATGTCCGGGACGATGTCCGGGGGTTGTGGTGTCGGCGCGGGCTCCACGCGTGGCACCGGGACCTCGTGGACCTGGACCTCGGGTGCCTGCTGGGGCGTCGGGTCCGGCTGTGGGAGCGGGTCCGGCTGGGGGAGTGGCTCCTTCGCCGCTGCCGTGGCCCGGTCGATGGCCGCCGCGCGCTCCAGCCGCCGGCGTGCCCGGCCCGCCCGCCATCTCGCTGTCGTACCCATCACGAACACGGTCAGCACGAACAGGACCATCAGCTGGCCGATGAACAGGCCCCAGAACAGGCCGTAGCCGGAGAGCTGGGTCCTGGGGGTGGCCGGCCAGGCGCCTGTGATGTCGTGTGGTTGGCCGATGAGGTGGCGCATGGCCAGGGGGGTGCGGGTGAAGGTGACCGCGTGCGGCCAGGAGCCCTTCGAGAACAGGCCCGCCAGGCCCGTCGCCGACCAGACCAGCAGCGTCATGCCGAGGAGGAAGGCGAGTATGCCGACCAGCAGCCCGTCGGGGATGCCGCCCTGGCCCTCCCGGCGGTCGTGCCGCCGGTCGTCCGGTCTCACCACGTCCGCCTCCCGCTACGCCACCGTCGATTCGGACGAACCGTCGTAGTCGCTCAGGTGCTGCTCCACGAACGCCGCCGCACGTTCCTCCGCCTCCAGCTCGGCGGCGCGCAGGGCGTCGTCGGCCAGGTCACGGTCGGCGGACGACTCGGTCATCGCGCGGTCGGTGAAGACCAGTGGGCGTTCGGTCTCCGTGATCAGGTGTTTGACCACCTGGACGTTGCCGTTGACGTCCCACACGGCGATGCCGGGTGTCAGCGTCGGGATGATCTCGACGGCCCAGCGCGGGAGGCCGAGCACTCGCCCTGTCGACCGGGCCTCGTCCGCCTTCTGGGCGTAGATCGTCCGTGTCGAGGCCATCTTCAGGATCGCCGCCGCCTCCTTCGCCGCCGCGCCGTCCACCACGTCGGACAGGTGGTGGACGACCGCCACGAAGGACAGGCCGAGCCGTCGGCCGAACTTCAGCAGCCGCTGGAACAGCTGGGCCACGAAGGGGCTGTTGATGATGTGCCAGGCCTCCTCGACCAGGAAGATGCGCTTCTTCCGGTCGGGGCGGATCCAGGTGTGCTCCAGCCACACGCCGACGATCGCCATCAGGATCGGCATCGCGATGGAGTTGCGGTCGATGTGGGACAGGTCGAAGACGATGAGCGGCGCGTCGAGGTCGATGCCGACCGTGGTCGGGCCGTCGAACATGCCCCTCAGGTCACCGTCGACCAGGCGGTCCAGGACCAGCGCGACATCAAGTCCCCACGCCCGTACGTCCTCTATGTCGACGTTCATCGCCTCGGCCGACTCCGGCTCGGGGTGCCGTAGCTGCTCGACGATGTCCGTGAGGATCGGTTGGCGTTCGACGATCGTCTCGTTGACGTAGGCGTGCGCGACCTTCAGGGCGAAGCCCGAGCGCTCGTCGAGGCCGTGGCCCATGGCGACTTCGATGATGGTGCGCAGGAGCGCGAGCTGGCCGGTGGTCGTGATCGCCGGGTCGAGGGGGTTGAGGCGGATCCCGTGGTCCAGGGCGGCCATCGGGTCCAGGCGGATGGGAGTTATCCCCAACTCCTCCGCGATGAGGTTCCATTCGCCGACGCCGTCCTCGCCCTGCGCGTCCAGGACGACCACTTGGCGGTCGCGGAAGCGCAACTGCCGTAGGACATACGTCTTCTCCAGCGCCGACTTGCCGTTTCCGGACTCGCCGAGGACCAGCCAGTGGGGGGCGGGGAGTTGCTGGCCGTAGAGCTGGAAGGGGTCGTAGATGTAGCCCTTGCCGGAGTACACCTCGCGGCCGATGATCACGCCCGAGTCGCCCAGCCCCGGTGCTGCCGTGGGGAGGTAGACGGCCTGGGCCTGGCCCGTCGAGGTGCGTACCGGCAGGCGGGTCGTCTCGACCTTCCCGAAGAGGAAGGACGTGAAGGCGTCGGTGAGGACGGACAGCGGATCCCGCATCAGCGAATCAGCCCCTACCTTCGGATTCCGGTGGCGAACGGGAGCGTGTTCACGAAGGCGCGGTGGTGCTCGCGGTCGCACCACTCCAGCTTCAGGTACGACTTTCCGGCCGACGCCCGGATGGTGCGCTTGTCGCGGGCCAGGGCCTCGGGGGAGCGGGAGGAGACCGTGATGTAGCCGACGAGGTTGACGCCCGCGGCGCCGCTCGCGAGGTCCTCGCCGCGCTGGTCGAGACGGTTGTGGGCGGCGATGTCGCGGGGGTCGACCGTGCGGTTCATCTTGGCGGCGCGGGACGCCTCGGCCTCGTCGTTCGTCTTCTCGGTCAGCATGCGCTCGATGGCGACCTCGGTGGGTTCGAGGTCCATCGTGACGGCGACCGTGCGGATGACGTCCGGAGTGTGGACCAGCAGCGGGGCGAGGAAGTTGACGCCGACGGGCGTCATCGGCCACTCCTTCACCCAGGCGGTGGCATGGCACCAGGGCGCGCGGGTGGAGGACTCCCGCGTCTTCGCCTGGAGGAACGTCGGTTCCATGGCGTCGAGTTCGGCCGGCCAGGCGTTGCGCTTGGTCATCGCCTGGATGTGGTCGATCGGGTGGTCGGGGTCGTACATGGAGTGGATGAGCGAGGCGAGACGGCCCTGGCCGAGCGGCTGTCGTACGCGGATGTCGGCCTCCTGGAGGCGCGAGCAGATGTCGGTCAGCTCGCGGGCCATGACGACCGCGAGACCGGCGTCCCGGTCCACCTTCCGGCCGGCCTGCGGCCGTGCCGCGCGGGCCATCGCCTGGGCCTCGGCGGCGAGTTCGCGCGTGTAGTGCATGCAGGCGACGAGATAGGCGCGGTGCTGCTCGCTGCTGGTGGACACCATCGACTGCAGTTGGTCGTACGACGTCTGCAGCCACGGCAGCGACTTGTCGTCGCCGCGCAGGGCGACGTCCTTGGCGTGTGCGTCCGGGTCGGCCGGGAGGGTGCGGGCGAGCATCTGGAGGCGGGTGACGAAGCCGTCCCCGTTGGCGACGTGCTTGAGCAGGGTGCCGAAGCGGTCGACGAGGGCTTCCTGGTCCTCGGAGTCGCGCAGGCCGACGCCGGGGCCCTCGATCTCGATGGCGGCGGTCACCATGCGGCGATCGGCGTGCAGCAGTACGGCGATCTCGTCGGGGCCGAAGGGGGCGGCGAGCCAGGTGATACGACCGATCCCGGGCGGCGGCCCGATCTCGACCTCCCGCCCGTCGAGGCGCGTGCCGGCCTCCATGACCCCTGACCGGTAGAGGGTGCCCTGCTTCAGGGTGCGCTTGTAACTGCGGTTGATCTCGAACCACTTGTAGAAGGTCCGGTGCTTGTACGGCACGTAGACCGCCATCAGGGCCAGCAGGGGGAAGCCCATCAGCAGCACGATGCGCAGGGAGAGGACGGGGACCAGGAGCCCGCACATCATGCCGAGGAACGCGCCCGCGATGATGAGCGCGATCTCGCCGGACTCGCGGTTCCGGCCGACGATCGCGTTCGGCCGGGCGCGGCCGATGAGATATGTACGGCGGGGCGTGACCGGATGGGACAGGTGGGACTCGGTCGTCAACGCCCTTCACCTCCCGTGCGGTTGGTACTGCTGTTGCGGGTGTTGCCGGCGTGCGGGGTGTTCACCGGGCTGGCCGAACGGGGTGCGGGTGCGGCGGAGGGGACAGATCCGCCGCCACCACCGTTCGGGGTCCGGGTGCTGTGGGCGGCGACGCCGCCGCTGACCGGGTTGGCGGGGCGCTGGCCGCCGTTGGAGGACGACTGGCCGCCGCCTCCGTTGTCGTTGGCGCGGGAGCTGTGGGTCTTGATGCCCTGGGCGACCATGGTCGCGGGGGAGCTGATGACGGCGGCGGCCTTGGCCTCGGCGCCCTGCATGATGCGGTTGTTGCGGCCGCTGGCGATCTCGTCGCCGAAGCCGGGGACGAAGCGGTAGATCATCGCGCTGGCGAAGATGGCGAGCAGGATGATGGCGAGGCCGGAGACGACGGCGGAGAAGGAGTCGGGGCCGTTTTCGCTGGACAGTGCGCCGGCGAGGCCCAGCACGATCACGATGATCGGCTTGACCAGGATGACGGCGATCATGATGCCGGCCCAGCGGCGGACGTGGCTCCAGAGGTTCTTGTCGACGAGGCCGGCGTAGACGACGGTGCCGAGGAGGGCGCCGACGTAGAGGAGGGCGGCCCTGATCACCAGCTCCAGCCACAGCACACCCGCGGCGAGGATGCTGACCAGCGACACGACGATCAGCATGATGGGGCCGCCGCCGATGTCGTCGCCCTTGTCGAGGGCGCCGGAGAAGGTGCCGAAGAAGGTGTCCGTCTGGTCGCCGGTGGCTTTGGCGAGGACGTCGGTGACGCCGTCTGCGGCGGATACGACGGTGTAGAGGATCAGGGGTGTGAAGGCTGACGCCAGCACGGTCAGCCAGAGGAACCCGACGGCTTCGGAGATGGCGGTGGTGAGGGGGACGCCTCTTACGGCTCGCTTGGCGACGGCGAGGAGCCAGAGGAGGAGCGTGAGGATGGTCGACGCGGCGAAGACGACGGCGTACTGCTGCAGAAACTTCTGATTGGTGAAGTCGACGTTCGCGGTCTCCTTGACGGCATCACTGAGCTTGTCGATGGTCCAGGAGGCGGCGTCGGCACAGCCCTTGGCGAGGGAGGAGAGGGGGTCGAGGGTGGAGGTGGGGTCCAGGGAGGTGGAGCCACCGGTGCCCTTGTCGTTGCTGCCGCGCTCGCAGTACTTCTTGGCCTCGCCGACGATGAGGTCGCAGGGGTCGCTGCTCTTGGACGGCGAAGGCGAGGGGCTTGGCGCGGCCGCGGCGTGGGTGGCCAGCAGCACGGCGGCCGTCTGTACGGCGGTGACGACTCCGGCGAGCCTGAGCACGCGGTGCGGGTTACCGGGCATACGTGAACCCTCCGTACTCCTGGATGGCCTTGCTGATCTCGTCGGAGGAGGCGGCCTGGTCGTCACTGGGTACCGGTGCGGGGCCGTCCTTCTGGGAGTCCGTGACGATCTTCCAGTCGCCCGCCGACCATTGCAGGTCGAAGGTCCAGGTCTTCCACGTCGAGGTGACGGGGTCGGTGGAGTTCGCCCCGGACATGCCGATGAGTCCCATGTACCAGACCGCGACCTTGGCGGTGCTGTCGCTGTACTGCTGGGCGGTCGACCCCACCGGGATCACGCGTGAGACGAACGTGCTGCCCTGGGGCGGGTTGCCGTTCGCGTCGAGGCCCAGTTTGCTGAGGAAGTCCGTCGAGTAGGCGCCGTCCATGGCGGTCTGCAGCTTCGCGGCCGCGGCGGTCGTGTAGAGGGAGTCGACGATTCTGTGCCGGCTGTCCTTCGTGAACATGCCGGTGGACCCCAGCGCCACCGCATAGTTCGTCGCCGCACTCTGCGCCCCCTGCTGGTCATGCGCGAATCCCGCCGGAATGCCCGCCGCCTTCGACTGGACCGGCTTTGTGCCGCTGGCTGCCGTCGTTGACGTCTCCGGCTTGTTCGCGCCCCCCGCCCCCGAGGACGGCGAGTCGTCGTCTCCGCGGTTCGCGAAGGCGATTGCTGCGATCAGGAGGACCACCACGCCGACCACTGTGATCAGGCTGCGTGAGGACGAGCGGCCGGGGCGGCGGGCGCCGCCGTAGACGTCGCCGCCGCTCTCCGGCAGCCGTGTCCGGGTCTGGCCCGTGCCGCCGTAACCGCCGGAGGCCTCGTGCTCGTCTCCGAGACTCATGCCGCGTACGCCCTCTCCACCTCGTGGATACAGACATACGACGGTAGCCGTGCTGGGGTCCGCGCGGGCGCGGTGTGGTGACTCGACATCAGGGAAACGCAACCTCAGCCGGTGGGCACGACGGGCGGGTGGGGTAGTGGGAAGGACAGGGTGAGGGGGTAACGCCTGCTAGACCGCCATGCCGTACACGATGGTGAAGAGTGTGCCCAGGGAGCCGATGATGAAGACCCCGGTGAGGCCGGCGATGATGAGGCCCTTGCCCTGTTCGGCGCTGAAGGTGTCGCGGAGGGCGGTCGCGCCGATGCGCTGCTTGGCGGCGCCCCATACCGCGATGCCGAGGCAGAGCAGGATGGCCACCGCCATCACGACCTCGATCATCACCTTGGCCTCGTTGCCCAGGCTGCCGAAGGGGCCCCAGTCCGGAGCGATCCCGCCGATGATGGTGTTGATGTCTCCCTTGTCGGCCGCAAAGAGCATGTAAGTCACCGCCCCTGGTGGGTAGTTCCGGTTCGCGTTCGCGTTCGTGTCCTCTGCGTCGGTGCAGAGGGCAGGCTCATTGTCGCCGACAATGCCGTCGTCGTATGTCGACTTGACGTCATTGATTGGCGGGTTTCGTACGAATAGCACGTACGGTCACTCTGTGTATCACGGCAGGTCACGCCGGGCAATGAGGCCTGAGCGGAACCTGTCGTGTGGTTCCGTCGTTGACCCCTTCTATGACCTGGGCCGATTCTGGCGGCCGGTCGGGTGAGTGGTCGAGACGATGTTCTCACGGTCGACTGTGAGCAATGGCCTGCGGGCCCCGGCAGCAGCCGGGGCCCGCAGGCGTTCTGAGGTTGTGTCAGGTGGTGTCGGGTGGTGTGTCAGTTGGCGAAGGCCGTGATGCCTTCCGGGGTGCCCCAGCCGGTCGGGCCGTCGTAACCGGTGGTGGCGGTGCAGTAGTACGAGACGGAGCAGGTGCCGTTGTTGCCGCTCGTCACGTCGTTGAGGTACGAGGTGCCCTTGTAGTCGTACGGGTACTGGGCGGGGTAGGTGCCGCTGGCCGGGGTGCCGGCGAGGGCGTAGACGCCGGCGATGATCGGCGCGGAGACGCTCGTGCCGCCGAAGGTGTACCAGCCGGCGGTGACTCCGTAGGAGTCGTAGACGGAGACGCCGGTCGCCGGGTCGGCCACCGCGGAGACGTCGGAGATCATGCGCTTGGTGCAGCTGGTGTCGGTCTGCCAGGTGGGCTTGGCGTCGTAGGCGGAGCAGCCGGAGCCGGTGCCCTCGGTGGTGCTGGTCTTCCAGACGGTCTCGGTCCAGCCGCGGGTGGTGGAGGACGTGGACAGCTTGGTGCCGCCGACCGAGGTCACGTAGCGGGACGCGGCCGGGTACTCGGCGCCGTAGCCGCTGTCACCGGCGGAGACGGTGATGGCGACACCGGTGTGGTTGAAGTACGACGAGTCGTACGAGGTGTCGGAGGAGGACTCGCTGCCGCCGTAGCTGTTGGACACGAACTTCGCGCCCAGGGTGACCGCCTCGTTCACCGCGGTGCCGAGGTTGGCCATGGTGGCGCTGGTGGCCTCGACCAGGAGGATGTTGCAGTTCGGGCAGATCGCGGAGGCCATGTCGAGGTCGAGGGAGATCTCCTCGGACCAGCCGGCGTCGGAGGAGGGCAGGGAGGTGGTGGAGCCGGTCTGGGAGACCTTCTTGAAGCAGCCGTTGGCCGTGGTGCAGGCCGACAGGCCGTAGTACGAGCGGTAGGTCGCGAGGTCCGCCTCGGCGTTCGGGTCGTTGTACGCGTCGACGATCGCGATGGTCTCGCCCGAGCCGTTGGAGGCGGCGGCGGAGGTCAGGCCGTAGGCGGACCGGAGGTTGGTCGGGCTGTAGCCGGACGGCGTCGAGGCGTCGGCGGCCTTCGGGGTGATGCCGGTCTTTGCGGCCTGCGCCTTCTGGAAGGCGGTGAGACCGCCGGTGACCCGGTAGGAGTTGCAGGCGAGTTCGCCCTCGTGCTTGGGGGTCGCACAGGGGGTCGACACGTAGGTCACCTTGGTGGACGCGGTGGCGGCCGCGTCGGCCTGTACCGCGGTGCCGAGGCCGGCGAAGACCAGCGCGGCGGTGGCGGCGAGGGCGGAGCCGACCCGGCGCCAACCGCGCTGCGTGGAAGGTCTGTTGGGGGGAGTGGAACGCATCGTGCAGCCTCCTGATGTTCCTGATGGGGGTGGAACAGGGGCGGTGCGGGTGCGATGCCGTCGGTACGGGTTCCCCGGCGGCGGGCGGCGGCCCGCGATGACCATCGCTTGTTGAGTACGCGACAACAAGAGGCTTACGGAATTCTGACTTCCGGCTTACTGAACTTGGTTCAGTCCTTTACTCAACCCACAGGAGACTCAAGGGAGTTGCATGGATTCGGGCCCGGCAGGCCGAGGCGGGGACCGGCTAGCGGGTCGTGCACTTGGGGTAGGCCGCGCCCTCGGTGCAGAGGGCGTACGCGCTGCTGCTGACGTCGACCTCCTCCTCGTCGCCGCCCTTCGTGCGGACGTTCAGCTCGTACTCGGTGTGGCAGGTACGGGTCTTCTTCGTGCCCTTGCGCTTCGTCTTGCACTCGTGGTCCGTGTCCTTGCTGACGACCGTGCCGGTGACCGGCTTCGACTTGCTGCACCCGGCCAGTGGCGCGGTGAGTGCGGCGACGGTGAGCAGGACGGCGAGCGTGCGCTTCATGGTGGTTCCCCCGGTGCGTCGTCGGTTGGGCGGCGTCCCGGGGACGATACCGGCAACGGAAAAACGGGCCGCGGCCGGCTGCCGTGACCCGTTTTCCTTTCCCTTTTCCTTTCCGCGCCGCCGAGGAGTCCCCACGTACTCCTCACATCGGCGGCTTCCCCGTGACCCGACGGGGAGGTCGTGCTTCCGGCCGCTGGTCAGCCGGTGAAGGCGTCCAGGCCCTCCGGGGTGCCCCAGCCGGTCGGACCGTCGTAACCGGACTCCGCGGTGCAGAAGTACGCGGTCGAGCAGGAGCCGTTGTTGCCGCTGGTCACGTCGTTCAGCGCGGACGTGCCGGCCGCGTTGTACGGGTACTCGGCCGGGTAGTCGCTGCTGCCCGGGGTGCCCGCGAGGGCGTAGACCGAGGCGATGATCGGGGACGAGGCGCTGGTGCCGCCGTAGGTGTTCCAGCCGGTGCCGTCGTCGCCGTAGGAGTCGTAGACGGAGACGCCAGTGGCCGGGTCGGCGACGGCGGAGACGTCGGCGATCATGCGCTTGGTGCAGCCGGTGTCGGTCTGCCAGGACGGCTTGGCGTCGTAGGAGGAGCAGCCGGAGCCGGTGCCCTCGGTGGAGCTCGTCTTCCACACGCTCTCCGTCCAGCCGCGGCTGTTGGAGGAGGTGGAGAGCTTGGTGCCGCCGACCGCGGTGACGTACCGGGAGGCGGCCGGGTACTCGGCGCCGTAGCCCTCGTCGCCCGCGCTCGCGGTGATGGCGACGCCCGCGTGCTTGTAGTACGAGGTGTCGTACGTCGTGTCGGAGGAGGACTCGGAGCCGCCGTAGGAGTTGGAGACGAACTTGGCGCCGAGCTTGACGGCCTCGTTCACCGCGGTGCCCAGGTTGGCGTCGGACGCCGACTTGGCCTCGACCAGGAGGATGTTGCAGTTCGGGCAGGTCGCGCTGACCATGTCGAGGTCGAGGGAGATCTCACCGGCCCAGCCGCTGTCGGCCGAGGGCAGGGAGGTGGTGGAGCCGGTCTGACTGACCTTGGTGAAGCAGCCGTTGTCCGTGGTGCAGGCGGAGAGACCGTAGTAGTCGCGGTAAGTGGCCAGGTCCTCCTCGGCGTTCGGGTCGTCGTACGCGTCGACGATCGCGACGGTCTCGTCGGAGCCGTTCGAGGAGGCGGCGTCGGCCAGGCCGTACGCCGACTGGATGTCACTGGGGCCGTACCCGGTCGGGGAGTCCGAGGCGGCGTTCGGCTTGATGGTCTTGGGCGTCACGCCCTTCAGTGCGGCCTGCTTCTCCATGAAGGCGGTGGTACCGCCGGTGACCCGGAGGGCGTTGCACGCGGCGAACCCCTTCTTCGGGGTCGCGGCACAGGACTTCTCGTACCGCACGTGCGCCTTGGCGACCTGCGCGGCGATCGTCCGGGCGCTCACCTTGGGGGAGGCAGCGGTGGTGGCGGCGTCCGCGTGCACCGCGGTGCCGAGGCCGGCGAAGACCAGCGCGGCGGTGGCCGCGGCTGCCGAGCCGATCCGGCGCCATCTGCCGGACATGTGGGGGGAGTTGGGGGTGTCCGTACGCAACGTACAGCCTCCTGGGAGTGGTTGACAGAGGCCTGCGGGTGGGGGGACCACCGGTGAGGTTCCCGGTGGGGGCGGCGGCCCGCACCGACCATCGCTTGTTGAGTACGCGACAAACAAGAGCGTTTCGGAATTCTGACTTCCGCATTACTGAAGGGGGTTGGGGGTTTGTGGATCAATGGCGGTGGGATGGCTGGGGGATGGGCACGGCTTGACCCTGGGCACAGGATTCGCACAGGTTGACGCGCGTTGATCGAGGGAGGAGGGGGGCGGGGACGGGGGTGCGGGCGGGGTCACTTGCCGGGGGTGAGGACGATGCGGCGGCCGGGGGCGGTGGGCGCGGTCCAGGCCTGCTCGACCTCGGAGAGGGGGACGGCGAGGGGGTCGATCGCGAAGGCTCCCGAGGTGATCCGCTCGGCCAGCGGCGGGAGTTCGGCGAGGATGCCGGCGGTGCTGACCGAGCCCTGGCCGCTGCCCATCAGCTGGAGGTTCGCGGCGCGCAGGAACTGGGAGGGGAGGGTCAGTTCCAGGCCCGCCATCGAGCCGATCTGGATCCAGGCGAGGGGGCGTGCGCGGTCGGTGCGGGCGGTGAGGAGCGCGGGGAGGGCCCGTTCGGTGACCGGGCCCCAGAGGTAGTCGAGGACGACGTCGGCGTCGGGGGCGCTGGTGGCGGCGAGCCGTTCGGCCGCCTCCTTGGGGTCGCCCTGCAGGGAGACGGTCTCGTCGGCGCCCAACTCCGGGAGCAGGGCGAGGCGTTCGGGGTCGCGGCCGGCCGCCACGACATGTCCGGCGCCGAGGTGCTTGGCGATCTGCACGGCGAGCCGGCCGGCGCTGCCGGTGGCGCCCAGTACGAGGACGCGCGCGCCGGGGTCGAGGGTTACGCGGCGGCGCAGGGCGACCCAGGAGGACATCGCCGGGTTCATCGCGGCGGCCAGGGCGGTCACGCCGTCCGGGTCGGTGTCCGCGGGGAGCGCGACGGCCCGGCGGCGGTCGACGACGGCCTGCTCGGCCATGGTGCCGTGGTCGTCCGGGGCGACGAAGTAGAGGAGCTCGCCGTCGGGGGTGCGGCCGACGCCGTCGATGCCGGGGATCAGGGGGAGGGCGCCGTCGGAGGTGTAGTGGGTGCCGTTGGCGGCGGAGCGGACGCGGGGGTGGAGGGCGGCGGCGAGGACGTCGACGAGGACCTCGTGCGGGCCGTTGGGGGTGGGGGTGGCGGTGGTGTCGTAGCGGGGCGGGGTGTCGAAGGAGTGGACTACGGCTGCGTGCATGGCGGGCCTCCTGGGCATCGGTAGTTTGCGGCACGTACTACATGGGCGTACGGCGACTTGGTTTGCGTCGCGTACTACTGCGACGGTAGTTTGTGCCGCGTACTAGGTCAAGAGGTTTGTGCCACAAACCAAAACCTCCGGAGGAGGCCCGTATGACCGCCGGTGACAGAAGCGACGTCGAGGAGAGCACCGTGGACGCTCTGGTCCAGCTGTCGTTCCTGGTGCAGGGCGTGCTGGGCCGGGTCGCCGCCGAGCACGACCTCTCGATCGTCCAGGTCCGCCTCCTCGCCATCCTGCGCGACCGCCGGCCCGGCATGCTCGAACTCGCCCGCCACCTCGGGCTGGACAAGTCCTCCATGACCGGGCTGGTGGGGCGCGCGGAGAAGCGGGGGCTGGTACGGCGGATCCCGTCACCGGTCGACGGCCGGGGCGTGCTCGTCACCCTCACGCCGGCCGGGCGGGAGCTCGCGGAGCGGGGCGAGGCGGAGATGGACGAACGGATCGGCGAGCTGACCGCGTCGCTGACGGCGGCCGAGCATGTGCAGCTGCGGGGGTTGGCGGCGAAGCTGTTGCAGGGGGCGGTGGTTGGCTGACGCCGGGGGCGCGACGTTGCTGCACTCCGCTGAGCGTCGGGGGCGGTCGGGCCGTTGCGCTCTGCTTACGGCGGGGCTGCGACGTCGCCGTGCTCCGCTGGCGCCGGGGTCCGTGACGCGGCCGTGCACCGTCGGCGCCGGGGTCCGTGACGCCTCTGCGCACCGTCGGCGCCGAAGTCCGTGATGCGCTTCACTTCGCTGGCGCCGGGGTCGGTCGGGCCGTTGTGCTCCGCTGACGCCGGGGCCGCGACGTCGCTGCACTCCGCTTACACCGGGGCCGCGACGTCGCCGCGCTCCGCCGGCGCCGAGGTCTGTGACGCCGCCGTGCCCCGCCGGCGCCGCCGCCCGCGTTGCCCTACGCGGCCCCGCTCTCCAGCCGCCGCTTCAGGTTCCGGTAGCTGATCGGGGCGCCCTTCGTGGCCTGGCGGCGGACAAGGGGGAGGAGGGCGACGCCGATGCCCTGTGGGGCGAAGTCGAGGGCGAAGGTGATGCGGGAGGCGGTGCCGTCGGCGAGGGGCTCGAGCGTCATGTCCATCGACGGGCGCAGGGGGCCGTCCAGACCGCGCGCGGACCAGTGGGTCGGCGGGCGGGAGTCCGTCACCTCCTGGGTGAAGGTGCGCTCCTTCGGGCCGATACGGCGGGTCGTCGTGAACGTACGCTCGTCGCTCGCCGCCCGTGCGCTCACCACGTCGCCCTGCCACTCGGCGAAGTGGGCCGGGTCGGTGACGTAGGCGAAGACCTCGGCGGGCGGGCGGGAGATCTCGATGCTGGAGACGAGGGGTGCCATGGTGCGCCCTCCTCAGGGTGTGTGGGCCTGCGTGTCCTGCTTCCCTGACGGATGGGGGCCGTCGTCTGTGACCGGTGGGCGCGGGTGCATCGCCGCGGCCACGCGGTCGGGCTCCTCGCAAGCCAGCAGGTCGAGGAGCAGTCCGCGTACGAGGGCGAGGGCGCGGGTGGCGCGGGCCTCGGCGAGGGCGGGCGGGGTGTCGGGGGACTGGGCCCGCACCAGCAGGTCGAGCCACTCCCGCGCCGCCTCACCGGCGAAACCGGCCCAGGGCCCGGGGTCCCGGGTCAGGGACAGCAGAAAGGCCTCGTAGGTGAGCCGCACCATGGGGCGCTGGGCCGGGGAGGAGAGGAAGTCCCAGAGCCGGTCGGTCAGGGCTTCGAGACCGCCGTCGTCACCCTTGTCCTTGTTCTCCAGCACCTCGGCCATCATGCGCACCTGCTCGTGCCGCGCCCGCGCCAGCAGCTCTCTGACCAGCGCGTCCTTGCTGCCGAAGAGGTAGAGCAGGACGCGGGGGCTGGTGCCGGTGGCCGCGGCAAGGGGGCGGAGGGAGAGGCCCGTCAGGCCGTGGTCGAGGAGGTAGGCGTAACAGGCGTCGAGGAGTTCCGTGCGGCGGGGTGACGGTGTCGGGGGCACGGGGTTACCGTAACTGAAACGAGTGTTTCAGTGGAGCTGGCATGCGGATGGACGGCCACATGGACTTCGGACTCGACGGGCGTACGGCGCTGGTGACCGGCTCGGTGCGGGGGCTGGGCCTGGAGATGGCGCGCGGGCTGGCCCGGGCCGGTGCGCGGGTCGTCCTCAACGGGCGGGATCCGGCGACGCTGGCGGAGGCCGCCGGGAAGCTGCGCGAGGAGGGGCTCGACGTAGGCACCGCGGCCTTCGACGTCACCGAGCGGGAGGCGGCGCGCGAGGCGGTGACCGGGCTCGGGGACGTCGACGTACTCGTCAACAACGTGGGCCACCGGGACCGGCGGGGCGTGGCGGAGATGACGCCGGACGCGCTGGCCCACCTGCTCGACGTCCACCTGACCTCGGCGTACGCGCTGAGCCGGACGGTCGCGCAGGCTCTGGCGGTACGGGGCGTGCCGGGCCGGATCATCAACGTCTCGTCGGTCATGGGCAGCCTCGGCCGTGCCGGTGACGTCGCCTACTCGGCGGCCAAGGCGGGCCTCGACGGGCTGACGCGGGCGCTGGCGGCGGACCTGGGGCCGAGCGGGACGACGGTGACCTCGGTGGCGCCGGGCACGTTCGCGACCGAGGTCAACGCGGAGCTGGCGGACGACCCGGAGTGGACGCGGTGGCTGCGCAGCCGTACGGCACTGGGCCGTTGGGGCCGGCCGGAGGAGGCCGCCGGGCTCGTGGTGTTCCTGGCGAGCGACGCGGCGTCCTTCATCACGGGGCAGACGATCGCGGTGGACGGCGGGATGACGACGACGTTCTAGGCGGGCTTCCGGATGACGTTCCGGATGACGTTCTGGATGCGGAGGCGGATGTGCCGGGCGGGCCGTACGGTGGATTCGACGCCGGAGAGGTTTGAGCGGGGAGGAACGGAGGGCGGTCCAGCCATGTTCCCGGAGATGTCGTTCACGGAGATATCTCAGTGAACGGCAGACCGTTTCTCACCTTCGTCGGACACAGTGGGCTCCGATGAAGCGCACCCCACGCATCGACCGCCGTCTCGCCAGCCCCCTGTGCGCGGCCGTCGTGCTGCTCGTGCCGGGTCTCACCTCCGCCTCCCTCGCGGCCGCCGACGACGGGCCCGGGCCCTTCGGGGTGACCGCCGTCGCCGCCGCGGACAGACAGACGGCCCGGGTCGGGGCGCTCTTCGGTGCCGACCGGGCCGACAAGCTGGCCGGCGGGCACTTCTGCACCGCCTCCGTCGTGCACAGCCCCAACCGCAACCTCATCGTCACCGCGGCGCACTGCCTGGACGGGGACGACGCCGGGGACCTCGTCTTCGTGCCGGGGTACCGGGACGGGAAGGCGCCGTACGGGGTGTGGACCGTCAAGCGGCGGTTCCTGCCCGACGGGTGGGCCAAGGGGCAGGACGAGGACAGCGACGTCGCGTTCGCCGTGCTCGGCGAGGAGAAGGGGGAGGGGATCGAGGACGTCGTCGGGGCCGACCGGTTCGTCACCGGTACGGCCACCGGGGCCACCGCCGTCACCGTCACCGGGTATCCCAACTCCCGCGAGGTGCCGGTCAGTTGCACCAACAAGCCGACCCCGCACAGCCCTACCCAGCAGCGCATCGACTGCCCCGACCTCAGCGGCGGGACCAGCGGCAGCCCCTGGGTGAACGGGGACCAGGAGGTCGTGGGGATCCTCGGCGGGCACGAACAGGGCGGGAACACCGACGACATCTCGTACAGCGTGGTGCTGGGAACGGAAGCGGCGGAGCTCTACAAGGACGCCGCGGCCGATCCCTGATCCGGTCGCGCCGCCGCCTCCCGCTCCAGGTCGCGCGGGTGACCTCTGACCTGTTTTCGCTCCTGTGTGATCACCCCGGAAGACAGCCCCCGCCCCTACACTGACCTGGGCTATGGACTGCTGGGCGGCGAGGGGCGGTTGACGGTGCGTAAGGCGTGGGTCATCGCCGGGGTCGCCGTCGGCTCCGCCCTGTCCTTCGTGATGCTGCTCGTCGTCGGGGTGTACGTCGTCGCCGGGAACCTCGTCAACGGGGTCGGTGGCGGGACCAAGGCGCTCGCCAAGGGGTCGGTGCCCGCCGCCTATTCGGCCATCGTGCAGAAGTGGGGCAACCTCTGCTCCGCCATCAACCCCGCACTGCTCGCCGCCCAGCTGTACCAGGAGAGCGGCTTCAACCCGAACGCTAAGAGCGCGGCGGCCGCGGAGGGGATAGCGCAGTTCATCCCGGGCACCTGGGCCACCCACGGAATCGACGGAAACGGCGACGGCGTCAAGAACGTCTGGGATCCGCAGGACGCCATCCCGTCCGCCGCGTCGTACGACTGCAAACTCGCCTCGTACGTGAAGGACGTACCCGGGAACCTGACCGAAAACATGCTCGCCTCGTACAACGCCGGGGCCTACGCGGTGATCAAGTACGGGGGCGTGCCGCCGTACAAGGAGACCCGGAACTACGTCAAGACCATCACGACGCTCGAGGAGAGCTTCGCGGCGCCCGTCACGCGGGTCGATCCCAGCAAGCAGGCCGCCGGGGCGATCTACTACGCGCAGAAGAAGCTGGGGACGCCCTATCTGTGGGGCGGGAACGGGACCGCCGCGGACAACGGGCGTTTCGACTGCTCGGGGCTGACGAAGGCGGCGTACGAGAGCGTGGGTGTGACGCTTCCGCGCGTCGCGAACGATCAGTACAACGCCGGTCCGCACCCCAAGCGGAGCGAGCTGCTGCCCGGCGACCTCGTGTTCTTCTCGGACGACCTCACCGACTCCCGGGCCATCCGGCATGTGGGGATTTACGTCGGCGGCGGGTACATGATCGACGCGCCCCGGACGGGGGCCGTGATCCGGTTCGACCCGATCGACACCCCGGATTACTTCGGGGCGACCCGGGTCACCGAAGATGGCGCGAAAGCGTTGCCCACGACGGTGTGAGCCGAGTGTGAACCCACCCCCTGAGCTGGGGGAACGGGTCTCTCTTCGATAACGTCTGCGTGATCATTCGGTGGAGTGTGGAACGTATCAACCGGGGCCGTGCGTTCCTGTTGTCGTAGTCAGCGACGATGTGATCTACGACGTGATCTACAACCACGGGGGTGGGTAGGCGGGCGTGCGCGAGCGCGTCCGGGAGCAGACGACGAAGGGGCCGCAGCACCATGGCTGGACTCGCCGAATCCGGGTCGAACCCCGACGTCGACCTGCTCTATGACATCAACGGCCTGGCCAAGGACGCGCCGCACTGGTTCGACCGGATCATGGAGTACGTCGGCGAGTACGGGATCGTGATCGCGCTGGTGCTGCTCGTGGTGTGGTGCTGGTGGTCCGTGCGCAGGCGGGGCGGCGAGGAGGCGGCCTCCTCGGTCGCCGCGCTGGTGTGGGCGCCGCTTGCCGCGGGCATCGCCGTGCTGGTGAACGTGCCGATAAGGGGTTTCGTGGAGCGGCCCCGGCCCTTCCTCGACCACCAGGGGCTCGATGTCCTGGTCTCCGGGAAGACCGACTACTCCTTCGTGAGCGACCACGCGACGATCGCCATGGCCCTGGGGGTCGGACTGTTCGTCGCCAACCGGAGGTTCGGGGTCGCCGGGATCGGGCTGGCGCTGCTCGAAGGGTTCTGCCGGGTGTACATGGGTGTGCACTACCCGACCGACGTGGTGGGCGGGTTCGCGCTCGGTACGGCTGTCGCGCTGCTGTTGTCGCCGCTGGCCATGGCGCTGCTGACTCCGCTGATGAAGGCGGTCGAGAAGTCGCCTCGGGGCGGGTGGTTCGTGCGGGCGCGGGGGCGGGCGGGGGTAGGGCAGGACGCGCTGATCCCGGGGGCGCGGACTGAGGCGGTGGGGGCGGAGGAACGGGACCTCGCCGCGTAGGAACTACAGCGCCTGTGGATACGTGAAGAACCGGTTCGGGTCGTACTGCTTTTTCACGCTCGCCAGCCGCGTCGCCGCATCCCCGTAATACGCCTTGCGCCAGTTCGTCAGGGTCGGGTCCGTGTAGTTCTGGTACGCCGCGCCCGAGGCGTACGGCTTCATCGCGTCGTGGGTCTTCGTCAGCCAGGACTGGGCTGTTGTGCCCGTCGTGCCCGCGTGCCAGGACGCTATGTACTGGGCCAGCATCCTTGAGCGGCGGTGGACGAAGGCCGTTGCCGTGGGGGAGACGCGGTTGACCGCGCCGCCCAGCGCCGTGAGGGCGATGCTGCCCGCGCCGCCCTGGACCGAGGTGATGTGGGAGAGCAGGGTCTGGATGCCGGCCGACGAGATCGAGCGGTCGAAGAAGTCCGAGCGGGCCGCGTAGGTCTCGCGGCCCAGCGCGCCCTGGGGGTTGCGGCCCGGAGTCGAGCCGGGGAGGTGGCACTGGGCCGCGGTCGGGAAGGACGAGCAGCCCGCGTACGCCTCCATCGCGCCCTCGTACGTGTGCCGCTTCAGCGTGACGCTGCGGGCCGGCGAGCCGACCTGGTCGGCCAGGCGGTCCAGGGCGTTCTGGAGCTCCCCGTAGGTGCCCAGCGAGAACGCGGCGACCGCGACCGTGGGCGAGCCGCCGTTCTCGAGGTGGCAGGAGGACCAGATCTCGTCGGGCTGGTCGGGGCCCCACTCCTGCCACGCCTTGACCACCGCGGCCGCCTTCGACCAGGGCCAGGTGACGTACGCGGAGACGGCCTGCGGGGCCGGGTGGGTCTTGAAGTGCAGTTCCGTCACGACGCCGAAGTTGCCGTTGCCCGCGCCGCGCAGCGCCCAGAACAGGTCCTTGTTGGTCGTGGAGTCGGCGGTGATCTCCTTGCCGTCGGCCGTGATCAGCGTCGCCCGGGTGAGGCTGTCGCAGGTCAGCCCGTACGCCCGGGAGACCACGCCGTGGCCGCCGCCGAGGACCAGGCCGGAGACGCCGACCGTGGGGCAGGAGCCGGCCGGGATCGTCACGCCCTTCGCGGTGAGCCCGCGGTAGACGTCGATCAGCTTGGAGCCGGCGCCGACGACGGCCTGGCCGCCGCCGACCCGGATCTGGTTCAGCCTGGAGACGTCGAGGATCAGCTTGCCGTTCCCGGAGGACCAGCCGGCGTACGAGTGGCCGCCGTTGCGGATCGCCACCTGTATACGGTGGGCGCGGGCGTAGGCGAGGGTCGTCCGGATGTCGTCGGCGTGCGCGACGTAGGCGACCGCCGCCGGCTTCAGCCCGTCGAAGCGGGTGTTGTAGAGCTGGTGGGCCGTCGTCCACTTGCCGTCGCCCGGTCGCACGAGGGTGCCGTCGAGGTCGTGGGCGAGGGCGGTCCAGTTCGCGGGCGCGGCCGCGGCGGACTGGGACCTGATCGACGTACCGGAGGTGCCGGAGGACGAGGACGACGAGGTGTCCGCGTCCGCCGAACCGCCCTTGCACGCGGCCGTGGCGACCGCGGCTATGGCGGCCGCGCCGCCGCCTATGAACGTACGCCGTTCCATGCTCTGCCTCCCGATGGCTCTCGGGGAACGAGACGGCACGCCGAACCCACGGGTTCCAGTGCAAGTGTCACTCCTGTGTCACCGTAGGGCTGGAACCACCATGTGCCCTCCCCGTGAGCATTCCGTGACCTAACCACAACGTCTGCAGGGGTTCACCTCCCGTTCATTTGTGCCAGTCGGCGCCTTCACCTGATCTGCCTAATTTCGGCCCTACGCGATGTGGGTCGTCCCTCGACAGAGGTGCGTCCCCCGTCAAACCAGACTTCGCAATTCCGCACGCCGCCGATTCAGGACGGCGGCTCCTGGAAGGATCTCTTTCAAGTGAAGCTTCAGCGCATGAACCGGCGGGCCCTCGCTCTCGGTGCTCTCGCCGCCTCCGGCGCCCTGGTCCTCACGGCGTGCGGCTCGGACGACAACGGTGACAACGGCGGCGGCAGCAGCGCTTCGGCCTCCACCCAGGCCGGCTCGATCAAGTGCAACGACGCCAAGGGCCAGCTGCTCGCCGACGGCTCGTCCGCGCAGAAGAACGCGATCGACGCGTGGGTCGCGCAGTTCTCCAAGGCCTGTGGCGTCCAGATCAACTACAAGGCCTCCGGCTCGGGTGCCGGTGTCACCTCCTTCAACCAGGGCCAGCTCGCCTTCGCCGGCTCCGACTCGGCGCTGAAGCCTGAAGAGGTCACCGCCTCCAAGAAGGTCTGCACCGGCGGCCAGGGCATCGACCTCCCGATGGTGGGTGGCCCGATCGCCGTCGCCTACAACCTCTCCGGCGTGGACAACCTGGTCCTGGACGCCCCCACCCTGGCGAAGATCTTCGACAGCAAGATCACCAAGTGGAACGACGCCGCGATCAAGAAGCTGAACCCCTCGGCGAAGCTTCCCGACCTGAAGATCCAGGCGTTCCACCGCTCGGACGAGTCCGGCACCACGGACAACTTCACCAAGTACCTGATCGCCGCCACCCCCGACAACTGGAAGTACGAGGGCGGTAAGGCGTGGCAGGCCAAGGGTGGCCAGGCCGCCGCCCAGTCCGCGGGTGTCGCCGCCGGTGTCAAGCAGACCAACGGCGCCATCGGCTACATGGAGCTCTCCTACGTCGCGGACGGCATGAAGGCCGTCTCGATCGACACGGGCGCCAGCGCCCCGGTCGTCCCGAGCAGCGACTCCGCCACCAAGGCCATCGCCGACGCCAAGGTCATCGGCACCGGCAAGGACCTGTCGCTCCAGCTGAACTACACGACCAAGGCCGACGGCGCGTACCCGATCACCCTGGTCACCTACGAGATCGCCTGCGACAAGGGCAACAAGGCGGACACCCTGCCCGCCACCAAGGCGTTCCTGACGTACATCGCCTCCGAGGACGGCCAGGGCCTCCTCAACGGTCTGAAGTACGCCCCGATGCCCGCCGACATCATCGCCAAGGTCCGCACCACCATCGACGGCCTTAGCTGATCTGAGAGTGCGGTCCGGTCCCGGGCCAGTTCCGGGACCGGACCGCACCGTCCGGTGCACCGCCGCCACGAGCCGTACGAGACGTACGGCTTCGCAGAACCGCATCATGGATGTGGTTCCGCAGACCGGAGAACCCGATGGACATAACGACGCAGAACACCGAAGACACACCACCCCCTCCCCCGCAGCCGTCCGAGGCCGAGCAGAAGCGCAACGCCCGCGGCGCCACCCGACCCGGTGACCGGATCTTCCTCGGTCTCTCCCGTGGGTCGGGCATCTTCCTGTTGGTGATCATGGCCGCGATCGCGGTCTTCCTCACCTACCGTGCGGCCCTCGCCATCAGCAAGGACCACGGGAACTTCCTCACCACCTTCGAGTGGAACACCAACATCCAGCCGCCGTCCTTCGGCATCGCGGTGCTGGCCTACGGCACGATCATCTCCTCGATCATCGCCATGGTCATCGCGGTCCCGATCGCGGTGGCCATCGCGCTGTTCCTCACCCACTACGCGCCGCGCCGGCTGCGCGGTCCGATCGCCTACGTGATCGACCTGCTGGCCGCCGTGCCGTCGATCGTCTACGGCCTGTGGGGCGCGCTGATCCTGGTTCCGCACCTCACCGGTCTCTTCAGCTGGCTGAACGACTACTTCGGCTGGACCGGCGTGCTGTCCTGGGACGAGGGCCCGCCGCGCTCGATGCTCACCGTCGGCATCCTGCTCGCGATCATGATCCTGCCGATCATCACCAACGTGAGCCGTGAGGTCTTCCGCCAGGTCCCGCAGATGCACGAGGAAGCGGCGCTGGCGCTCGGCGCCACCCGCTGGGAGGTCATCCGCATGGCGGTCCTCCCCTTCGGCCGCTCCGGTGTCATCTCCGCCTCGATGCTCGGCCTCGGCCGCGCGCTCGGCGAGACCATGGCCGTCGCGACCGTGCTCTCCCCCGACTTCCTGATCCACGCCAGCCTGCTCAACGGCGGCGGCGGTACCTTCGCCCAGAACATCGCGAGCAAGTTCAGCGAGGCCGACCAGTTCGGCCGTGACGCGCTCATCGCCTCCGGTCTGGTCCTGTTCGTCATCACCCTGTTGGTCAACGGCGCGGCCCGGCTCATCATCGCCCGCCGTGCGGAGTACTCGGGGGCCAACGCATGAGCAACGCCGCCATCACCGAAAAGCGCCCCAGCACCCTGCGCGGCGCCTCCCTGCCGAAGTGGTCGCCGTGGGCGATCGCCGCCGGCTCCGTGGTCGTGGCCGTCGGCATCGGCGCGGGCGCCGGGCTCGACAGCAAGGTCCAGTGGGGCCTGATCGCCGGACTGCTCTTCCTCATCGGCACGTACGGCATCGCCGCGGCCGTCGAGGGACGCCGGCAGGCCAAGGACCGCATCGCGACCGGGCTCGTCTGGGTCGCCTTCCTGCTCGCCGTGGTGCCGCTGGTCTCCCTGGTGTGGACGACCATCTCGCGCGGTGTGAAGGTCCTCGACATCTACTTCCTGACCCACTCGATGGGCATCGTCCCCGACTCCCAGCCGGGCGGTGGCATCTACCACGCCATCATCGGCAGCCTGGAGCAGGTCGGCCTCGCCACGATCATCGCGGCGCCGGTCGGCATCCTCACCGCCGTCTACCTGGTGGAGTACGGCCGCGGGAAGCTCGCCAAGGCGGTCACCTTCTTCGTCGACGTCATGACGGGTATCCCGTCGATCGTCGCGGGTCTGTTCATCCTGTCGCTGATGCTGATCTTCGACATGGAGCCGTTCGGCTTCGCCGGTTCGATGGCCCTGGCCATCCTGATGATGCCGGTGGTCGTCCGCTCCACCGAGGAGATGCTCAAGCTCGTCCCGAACGAGCTGCGCGAGGCGTCCCTGGCGCTGGGCGTGCCGAAGTGGCGCACGATCCTGAAGGTGGTCCTGCCGACCTCCATCGGCGGCATCATGACCGGCGTCATGCTGGCGATCGCCCGTATCGCCGGTGAGACCGCGCCCGTCCTGCTGCTGGTGTTCGGCAACCGGTTCATCAACAACAACCCGTTCGAGGGTGCGCAGCAGTCGCTGCCGCTGTACATCTATCAGCAGTACGCGCAGAGCGCCGGCGCGAACGCGGCGTACGACCGTGCCTGGGCGGCGTCGCTCACGCTGATCGCCTTCGTGATGATCCTCAACCTCGTGGCCCGCGGCATCGCCCGCTGGAAGGCCCCGAAGTCCGGTCGCTGACGCGGCCATACAGCGACCAGTTCCCCCTCGAAAGAAGCAGTGATTTCCATGGCCAAGCGAATCGATGTCAGCGGCCTCAGCGCCTACTACGGCTCCTTCCGGGCCATCGAGGACATCTCGATGACCGTCGAGCCCCGTACCGTCACGGCCTTCATCGGCCCGTCCGGCTGCGGCAAGTCCACGTTCCTGCGCACCCTGAACCGGATGCACGAGGTGACGTCGGGCGGCCGGGTCGAGGGCAAGGTCATGCTCGACGACGAGAACCTGTACGGCGCCGGGGTCGACCCGGTGGCCGTGCGGCGCGAGATCGGCATGGTCTTCCAGCGCCCGAACCCGTTCCCGACGATGTCGGTGTACGAGAACGTGGTCGCCGGTCTGAAGCTCAACGGCAAGTTCAAGAAGAGCGAGCTCGACGACACCGTCGAGAAGTCGCTCAAGGGCGCCAACCTCTGGAACGAGGTCAAGGACCGCCTGAACAAGCCGGGTTCCGGTCTCTCCGGTGGTCAGCAGCAGCGTCTGTGCATCGCCCGGGCGATCGCGGTCGAGCCCAAGGTCCTCCTCATGGACGAGCCCTGCTCCGCCCTGGACCCGATCTCCACCCTCGCGATCGAGGACCTGATCGGTGAGCTCAAGGAGCGCTTCACGATCGTCATCGTGACGCACAACATGCAGCAGGCGGCGCGTGTCTCGGACCGCACGGCCTTCTTCAACCTGGCCGCCGTCGGGCAGCCCGGCAAGCTGATCGAGATAGACGACACGGAGCGCATCTTCTCCAACCCGTCGGTCCAGGCCACGGAGGACTACATCTCCGGCCGCTTCGGCTGAGCCGAGGCCGTATCGGCGCAAGGACCCCTCGCGGTGCTGCATGGCGGTGCCACCGCGAGGACGATGAAGGGCCCGCCCCTGGCTCCCGGGGGCGGGCCCGTCGTCGTACCGGAGTGGCTGCTGGAACTACAGGAACAGCAGGTTCACGAGGCCGAAGGAGCCGGCCGCCACCAGGGCCGCCGCCGGCATGGTGATGAACCAGCCCATGACGATGTTCTTGGCGACTCCCCAGCGCACCGCGTTCACGCGCTTCGTCGCGCCGACACCCATGATGGCCGAGGTGATCACGTGGGTCGTGGAGACCGGGGCCTTGAAGAGGTAGGCCGTGGTGAACATGATCGCCGCGCCGGTGGTCTCCGCGGCGAAGCCCTGCGGGGGGTCGAGTTCGATGATCTTGCGGCCGAGGGTGCGCATGATGCGCCAGCCGCCCGCGTAGGTGCCCAGGGAGAGCATCACCGCGCAGACGATCTTGACCCAGACCGGGATCGGGTCGCCGTACGTCTCGTGGCCGGAAATCACCAGTGCCATCACCACGACACCCATCGTCTTCTGGGCGTCCTGGAGGCCGTGGCCGAGTGCCATGCCCGCCGCGGAGACCGTCTGCGCGATACGGAAGCCGCGCTTGGCCTTGTGCGGGTTGGCCTTCCGGAAGATCCACATGATGGCCGTCATCACCAGATAGCCGGCGAGCAGGCCGACGACCGGCGAGAGGAACATCGGGATGATGACCTTGTCGATCACGCCGTGCCAGATCACCTCGGTGCCGCCCGCGAGCGCGGCCCCCACCAGCCCGCCGAACAGGGCGTGCGAGGAGGAGGACGGCAGGCCGAAGTACCAGGTGATCAGATTCCAGGTGATCGCGCCGACCAGGCCCGCGAAGAGGATGCCCATCCCCTGCGAGCCCTCGGGCGTCTCGATCAGGCCCTCGCTGACGGTCTTGGCGACTCCGGAACCGAGGAAGGCGCCGGCGAGGTTCATCACCGCGGCCATGGCGAGGGCCGCGCGCGGGGTCAGCGCCCGCGTCGACACGGACGTCGCGATCGCGTTCGCCGAGTCGTGGAAGCCGTTGGTGTACGTGAAGAAGAGCGCGACCGCGATGGTCACGACCAGGGCGAAGGTGTCCATCGACGCCTCAGGACTCCTTGACGGCGATGGTCTCCACCGTGTTCGCCACGTGCTCGAAGGCGTCCGCCGCTTCCTCCAGGACGTCCACGATCTGCTTGAGCTTCAGCACCTCGATGGCGTCGTACTTGCCGTTGAAGAGGTGGGCGAGCAGCTTGCGGTGGATCTGGTCGGCCTGGTTCTCCAGGCGGTTGACCTCGATCCAGTACTCGGTGAGGTTATCCATGGTGCGCAGGTTCGGCATGGCCTCGGCGGTCAGCTCCGCGGCCCGGGCCAGGACCTCGATCTGCTGCTCGACGCCCTTCGGCAGTTCCTCGACGTTGTAGAGGACGACCAGGTCGACGGCCTCCTCCATGAAGTCCATGATGTCGTCGAGGGAGGACGCGAGGGTGTAGATGTCCTCGCGGTCGAAGGGTGTGATGAAGGAGGAGTTCAGCTGGTGGAAGATCGCGTGCGTGGCGTCGTCACCTGCGTGTTCAGCGGCCCGCATACGCTCTGCGATCTCGGCCCGGGCGGAGGCGTCCGCCCCGAGCAGTTCCATCAGGAGTTTCGAGCCCGTGACGATGTTGTCCGCGGATGCGGCGAACATGTCGTAGAAGCTCGTCTCCCTGGGGGTCAGACGAAAGCGCACAAGGGGTCCTCGGATTGCATCGGTTTCGGTCAGGCTGATGCTAAGTGCATCATCCGGCCACGGCTAATGGGCCGTCGTCCAGTGTCGCCCATCGGGCAGAGTGATCAGCACGGGGGCGGTACGGGGCTGCGGTTCCGGCGTTGGCCAAAGGCCCTATACCCAGCAAAGTTCGATACCATATACCCACCTGGGGTATATGTCCCCTTGAGTTGCGGGAGGACGCGATGACGACGACCGAGGCCGGCGCCACGGCGCCCTCCGGAACCACCACGCACGGCTATCACAAGCAGAAGGACGAGCACCTCAAGCGGCTGCGCCGGATCGAGGGCCAGATCCGTGGCCTGCAGCGGATGGTCGACGAGGACGTCTACTGCATCGACATACTCACCCAGGTGTCCGCCTCCACCAAGGCCCTGCAGTCCTTCGCGCTGCAGCTCCTGGAGGAGCACCTGCGGCACTGCGTCGCCACTGCAGCCATTGAGAGCTCCGCTCAGGGCGCGGTCAAGGGCGGTGACGAGATCGACGCGAAGGTCGAGGAGGCGACGAAGGCGATCGCACGCCTGCTGCGCACGTGACGTATGTCCCGATGAGCTGCGAAGGGGGGCCTCCGGCTAGTCGCCGGAGGCCTCACGCTCTTCGGCCACTTTCAGCACCTCGTCGATGCTCGCAAGGCTGAGCCGCTCCTCGGCGGCCGAGGCCGCGATGATCAGCTCTCCGCACAGTTCGATCTCGGCGAGGGCCACGTGGTCCTGAACTGCCGTACCGCCGACCGGAGCCACGTGCGTCACCTCATCTCTGCCGTCACCGACTTCCTAGAGTAGGGAGCGGCCTACACACCGCGCATGGCACGGACGGGCTAGTTCTTGACGCCCGTCACGCCCACTCGCTATTCCGCGATCTTCCCCGCGTAGATGTCCTTCGAGGCCGGCAGGTGTACGTCGACGGGGGTCCCGAAGTCGTACAGCAAGGTCGTCGAATAGACCACGACCGTGCCTTTCTGCCGTCCGCTGACGAAGCTGAACTCATGCCGGATCTTGCGGATACGGCCCTGCTCGTCGAGGTAGGCGTCGAACGGCACCGCCTTCCTGGCGAACCCTTTCACCACCGCCGCGGGCAGCTCCGTCGTCCCGCGGTAGTGCCGCACCGGCACCCCCGCGAGCCGCGTCTTCCCGAGATACGTCGCCGTATGCGTCCCGCGCAGCAAGTCGGCAGCGGCGAAGGGATCGGTGGCGCCGCCGGTCACCAGGTTCCCGTCGGAGAGGGCGGCCGTGTCCACCCGGACCCACTTGTCGGCGGGCACTCCGGCGCCCCGGTTCTTCATGAACAGGGCGCCGGGCGCGAGGAGTTCGGTGATCGGGCGGTGCTCGGCCCTGCCGGCCGGGTCCTGCGGCAACCGCACCCACAGCCGGCCGAGCCGGCGCCGGTAGTCGTACACGCCCTGGCCGCGGATGGTGACGCGGGTGCCGCCGGTGGCCATCTCCATCGAGGTCGTCGCCTTCGAAGTGCCCGCGTCGACCAGGGTGCCGGAGGCCCGGTGCAGCACCTGCACGGCGTCGGAGCCGCGGGAGTCCTCGGCGGCCGCTCCGCCGGAACATCCGGCCGCTCCGAGACAGACGGCGATCCCCGCGGCGACCGCCCCGCCCACCCTGTGCTGCCGCTCCGCCATCGCCTGCCTACCCCCAAGCCGCCCTGTCGCTCCGGTTAACGACGGGTGGGCAGGGGCCGTCACGCACATACGGGCACCGCTGCCGGAGGCAGCTGATTGATGCAGCACTCGGGCTGGGTAACGTTGTCGGAGTGGTGCAGCAGGAACACGCGACGACGACCGTCGAACAAGGCCGCTTCTGTTTTGCGCGGTGCAGCTGCGGGTGGCGGGGACCGGCGCGCAGAGCCCGTAGTCAGGCCCGGACGGACGCCGCGGTGCACCTGACCACGCTTCAGGCGTGACGCAGCGCCGTCAGCAGCTCGTCGACGAGGGTGCGGTCGCGGTGCTGGGTCAGACGGCTACGGGCCGCGGCGGGGGAGAGCCACAGGATGCGGTCCACCTCCGTGCTGGGGGTGAAGCCGCCGGAGACCGCCTCGGCGGCCCAGTAACGCACCTGCTTGGGACGGCCGCCCGCGAAATACCGGACCGTGGACAGCTCCACGCCCGGCTCCGCCGTGCAGCCCGTCTCCTCCTCGACCTCGCGCAGGGCCGCGGCGAGCGGCTCCTCGGCGCGCTTCAGCTTGCCCTTGGGGTGGGACCAGTCGTCGTACTTCGGCCGGTGGACCAGGCAGACCTCCAGCTCGCCGTCCACGGGGGAGCGGCGCCAGAGGATGCAGCCGGCCGCCTGGATGAGGGTGTCGTTGCCTTCCGGGGTCGCCGTCACGTACTCACCACCTGTTTCTGCCAGCACTGCTGGAACGCGAACCGCGCCGCCTCCACTTCGTGGCGCTGATCCGCGTGGAGTACCCCGAGCGCGTAGGCGGTAGCCGGGGCGATACGGGGGGTCCGGGCCGCCGAGGCCGCGGCTGCCGCCGCCTCCGACGCGTCGCGGTGGCGGTCCAGGGCCTGGCCTGCGGTGAGGAGGCGGACGTCCACGGGGGCGTTCTCGCCGTGGAGTGCCTCGCGGGCGTAGCGGTGCAGGCGGAGCAGGAGGCGGACCTGGTGCCAGGGGGCGTCCTGGGGGTGCGGGGCCGGGTCGGGGGAGAGGCCGTGGATGAGGGCCTCGGCGTTGTAGGGGTGGCCGGCGGTGACGAGGGGGAGGGCGGCGATGGCGTCCGTGAGGCGTTCCTCGGCGGCGGTGGCCAGGGGGTGGAGGTTCGTGGTGGCGGCGGTGGGGGTGAGGGGGACCTCGCTGGCCAGCACGGCGATCTTGTCCGCGACGGCGTGAAAGCGGCTGGATCCGAGGGCCTGGAGGGCGGTGCTGTGGGCTCGGGTGCGGGCGAGGGTGAGCTGGCGTTCGAGCAGGGCGCCTGCTTTTGCCGCGCCGACCGTGAGGTTGCCGCGGTCCGCTGTGGGCGGGCTGGGGGGACCGGCATTGCCTTGAGCCGTCTTCAGTGGGCCCACAGCCGCGCTGGTCTGAGTGGGGAAGACCGCCGCCCCGGACAGCCTGTGCAGTGCCAGCAGCAACCGCTCCAGCCTTGCCGCGTACGCATGCTCCATCGTCAACGTGCCGGACAGCCACGCCAGTTCCGGGCGCAGGCTTTCCGACCAGTCGGTGTCCAGCAGTGGCCGGTACGTGTGCAGGCTGCCGCTGATGCGGCGGACCGAGCGGCGCAGGGCGCGGGCCGCGTCGACGGATTCGTCCGTGCCGCCTGCCGCCGTACCGGACTCGCGGTGCAGGCGCAGGGCGCGGAGGAACTCCGTGGCCTGGGCCCGCAGGTAGCCCGCGAGGGCGTCACCGGTGGGGGCGGGCCCGGCCGTGGGGTCCGTCGGGTCAAGGTGTTGCTGTGCCACGCCGGCGCCTCCGGGCGTCTATGAGCATCTCCTGGATATTCCGCAGGGGTTGGCCGTCCGCGTCGGTGGCGTGCCGGATCCACTCGCCGTCCGCACTGAGGTGCCAGGAGGAGGTGGTGTCGGACATGCCGGTCTCCAACAGCCGGTTCAGGGCTGCGCGGTGGGCCGGGTCGGTAACCCTGACCAGGGCCTCGATACGGCGGTCGAGGTTGCGGTGCATCATGTCGGCGCTGCCGATCCACACCTCGGGTTCGCCGCCGTTGCCGAAGGCGAAGATCCGGGAGTGTTCCAGGAAGCGGCCGAGGATCGAGCGGACCCGGATGTTCTCCGACAGGCCGGTCACGCCGGGGCGGATCGCGCAGATGCCGCGCACCCAGACGTCGACCGGCACGCCGGCCTGGGACGCGCGGTAGAGCGCGTCGATGAGGGCCTCGTCGACCATCGAGTTGACCTTGATGCGGATGAACGCGGGACGCCCGGCACGGTGGTGCTGGGCCTCCTTGTTGATCCGCGCGATCAGGCCGTCCCGCAGGGATTTCGGGGCGACCAGGAGGCGGCGGTACGTCTCCCGGCGAGAGTAGCCGGAGAGGCGGTTGAACAGGTCGGACAGGTCGGCGCCCACCTGGGGGTCGGCGGTGAGCAGGCCGAGGTCTTCGTACAGGCGTGCCGTCTTCGGGTGGTAGTTGCCGGTGCCGACGTGGCTGTAACGCCGTAGCGTGTCGCCCTCCTGACGGACCACCAGGGACAGCTTGCAGTGGGTCTTCAGGCCGACCAGGCCGTAGACGACATGGCAGCCCGCCTCCTCCAGCTTGCGCGCCCACTTGATGTTGGCGTGCTCGTCGAAGCGGGCCTTGATCTCGACGAGCACGAGGACCTGCTTGCCGGACTCGGCGGCGTCGATGAGCGCGTCGACTATGGGGGAGTCGCCCGAAGTCCGGTACAGGGTCTGCTTGATGGCGAGGACGTCCGGGTCGTTCGCCGCCTGCTCCAGGAAGGCCTGGACGGAGGTGGAGAAGGAGTCGTACGGGTGGTGCAGCAGGACGTCCCGGCCGCGCAGGGCGGCGAAGATGTCCGGCGCGGACGCCGACTCGACCTCGGCCAGGTCGCGGTGGACGCCGGCGATGAACTTGCGGTACTTCAGCTCGGGTCGGTCGAGGGAGGCGATCCGGAAGAGGCCCGTGAGGTCCAGGGGACCCGGGAGGGGATACACCTCGGCCTCGGAGATCTTCAGCTCGCGGACCAGGAGGTCGAGGACCTCGCGGTCGATGGACTCCTCCACCTCCAGACGCACCGGGGGTCCGAAGCGGCGTCGCATGAGCTCCTTCTCCAGGGCCTGGAGCAGGTTCTCGGCGTCGTCCTCCTCGACCTCCAGGTCCTCGTTCCGGGTCAGCCGGAAGGCGTGGTGCTCCAGGACCTCCATGCCCGGGAACAGCTCCTCCAGGTGCGCGGCGATGACGTCCTCGATGGGCACGTAACGGCCGGGGGAGCTCTCCAGGAAGCGGGACAGCAGCGGCGGGACCTTGACGCGGGCGAAGTGCCGGTGGCCGGTGACCGGGTTGCGTACCACCACGGCCAGGTTCAGGGAGAGGCCGGAGATGTACGGGAAGGGGTGCGCCGGGTCGACCGCGAGAGGGGTCAGCACCGGGAAGATCTGGTGGCGGAAGAGCGTGAAGAGGCGCGCCTGCTCCTTCTCCGTCAGCTCGCTCCAGCGGACCAGGTGGATGCCCTCCTCCGCGAGCGCGGGGGCGACGTCCTCGTGGTAGCAGGCGGCGTGCCGGGCCATCAGCTCGCGGGAGCGGGCCCAGATCATCTCCAGCACCTCGCGGGGCTGGAGGCCGGAGGCGGAACGGGTCGCGACCCCGGTGGCGATACGGCGCTTCAGACCGGCCACCCGGACCATGAAGAACTCGTCCAGGTTGCTGGCGAAGATCGCGAGGAAGTTGGCCCGTTCGAGCAGCGGGGTGTCCGGGTCCTCGGCGAGTTCGAGGACACGCTCGTTGAAGGCGAGCCAGCTGCGCTCCCGGTCCAGGAACCGGCCCTGCGGCAGCTGTACCCCGTCGACCTGGGACTCCTCGTAGGCATCGAGGTCGGCGTCGATGTCGGGTTCCAGGTCGGAGACCGCGGCGGCCACCGTGTGCGGGCGGTGCGCGGCTATGGAGCCCACGGAGGGCTGTGCGTGCTGGACCTGTGCCTGGGCGTTTGGCTGACTCATGGACCCATTCTTCCGCGCCAACGGCGTCACGGGCGCGTCGGAGGCGGCGGGCGGGAGAGCGGCCACGGTCCTGAGGGCGTCCCCGTTCCCCGCGGTCCCCTCGGAGGGCGGCGAAGGCTCTGGCACGGAGGGCGTCATTGGCCGAGCGTCGCAAGCCCGTCTGAACCGTTGGTTACGGCGACATGGCGTGCGGGATATCGGGGAGCGGCTCCCGGGCGTCTACGCCGGCCGGACCGGCGTAACACCGGGCTGGGAGCCGCCCCCGAGGGTACGTACGTCCGTCCCCCCGTGGAAAGGACGTACGCGGATCGGCTGCGTCACACGGTGCGGCGGGGGAGCAGCCGGAAGGCGAGCACCGTCGCGAGGGCGGCCACGGCGAGGACTATGCCGGTTTCCACGAGGTGCATGGGCCAGAAGTGGGACTGCGGGTGGTAGGTGACGTAATAGCCGTCGGCGCCATGTCCCTTGGTCAGCTGCCAGAGGCCGTTCTGGAGGTCGAAGCGGGTGGCCGAGGTGCGGGTGTCCGACGGCCAGAAGGAGCCGCGGTAGCGCTCCAGGACGAGGTTGAGGAGCCACATCGCGGCGAGGGAGACGCCGAGGGCGGGCAGGGTGCGGCGGATCAGGAGTGCGGTGAGCGTGCCGACCGCGAGGGCGCACAGGCCGTACGCCACCGTCGCCGGGCCGCGGGCCACGAAGACGTCGGCGGAGCTCCAGTCGTCGCCCATCAGGTCCCGGTGGGCGCTCCAGCCCCAGCGGAACGCCAGGACCAGCGCCGTTCCGCCGAGCGTGAGCAGCAGCGCGGGCAGGGCCAGCTTGGCGGTCAGCCAGCGGACAGGGGTGATGCCCTGCGTCCACGCCAGCTTCGCCGTACCGGACTCCAGCTCCCGGCCGATCAGCGCGGCGCCCGCCCACGCGGCGACGGCGAGGAAGCTGTAGCAGACGAGGGTGCCGATGTAGCCGGTGCGCTCGCTGTAGTTCAGCACGGTGAGGATGTTGCAGGTCCTGTGGTGCTCGCAGTACGCCATCTCCTGCTCGGCCCCGTCCGAGGTGACCGTGTTGAGCCAGACCAGCCAGCCGACCATGGCGGCGACGAACGCGGCCCACACGATCAGCGCCGGGCGGTGCAGCCGCAGGACCGTGCGGGGCAGTCCGGGCAGGGCGAGCGCGGTCATACGGCGGCCTCCTCGCGGGCGCGTACGGGCTGCTCCCCGCGGGGGCGGGCCACCGCGGTCCGGCGGGCGAGCAGGCGGAAGGCGAGCAGGGACAGCAGCGCGGCGAGCGCGAGCAGCAGGCCGGTCTCCACCAGGTGCAGCGGCCAGAAGTGCGAGCGGGGGTGGTACTCGTTGTAGATGCCGACGGCGTGCAGCCGCGCGTACACCTCCTCGCAGGTCTCGCGGCCGGCGTAGCCGCAGTCGGGTGCGGGCACGTGCCCGCCGGTGGAGGTGACGAGGCCGTAGTCGACGTGGATGCCGTCGACGGAGAAGCCGTGGTCGAAGTCGCCCGTGGTGGTGACGGCGGGCCACAGGTACGGCAGCGCCGACAGGGTGGCGAACCACAGGGCGGCCATCGCGGCCAGCGCGACGCCCAGCGCTGCGAGCGCCCGGCGCACGACCAGGCCCGCGAGCGCCCCGACGACCAGACCGGCGAGGGCGAGACCGACCAGACCGGGGCCGTTGACGGCGAAGGTCAGGGTGTCGTACCAGGACTTCTGCGTGTCGACACGGCCCTCGCCCGCGGACCACATCAGGTGGTGCAGCAGGACCAGCAGGCCGGTGCCGACGGTGACCAGGGCGGCCGGCAGGGCCAGCTTGGCGGCGAGCCAGCGGGCCGGGGTCACGCCCTGGGTCCAGGTCAGCTCGGCGGTGCCGTTCTCCAGCTCGCCGCCGGTCAGCGCGGCGCCCGCCCAGGCGGCGACCAGGAACGGGATCAGGAACATGGCCAGCGTGACGACGTCGTAGACCTTCTTGTAGCGCAGGATCGCGTCCTGGTCGTACGAGCAGCGCGGGTGGTCGCCGCACGCGTTCCACTGCCGCCAGCCCTCGGCGGCGGCGTCCGTGAGCGGGCCCCACAGCCACAGCAGCGACGCGGCCAGTACGACGACCAGTCCCGTGAACACGTACAGGGCCGGGCGGTGCAGGCGCAGCAGCCAGCGGGACAGGCGGGGGGCCGGGGTGCGCGGCGCGGCGAGGGCGGCGAGGGCGGTCATATCGCGGCCTTCTCGTGCTCGGCCGGGGTGGTGCCCGAGGCCTGGGGATTGCGCAGGTAGGACAGGACGAGCTCCTCCAGGGAGGGCGGGCCGGCGCGCAGGCTCTCCGGGAGCGGGCCGGACGGGCGGACCAGGGCGGTCAGCTGGCGGCCCGTGGTGCGGGACTCGACGACCGTGTGCGGGTCGAGGGAGGTCTCCGCGGGGCCGGACACGCGCACGTGCGCGTCGAGGAGGTCGTCGATCTCGCCGGACAGCCGTACCCGGCCGCCGCCGATGAGGAGGAGGTGGTCGCAGGAGCCCTCCAGCTCGGCGACCACGTGCGAGGACATGACGATCGTGGTGCCGTACTGGGCGGCCGTCGCCATCAGCACGCCCATCAGCTCGTGCCGGGCCAGCGGGTCCAGGTCGGCCATCGGCTCGTCCAGGAGCAGCAGTTCGGGCTTCTTGGCGAGGGCCAGGGCGAGCGCGACGCGGGTGCGCTGGCCGCCGGAGAGCGCGCGGATCCTCGCCTTGGGGTCGAGGCCGCCGTCGGCCACGATCCGCTCGCCGGTCGCCACGTCCCAGCGGCCGGGGTTGAGGTCGGCGCCCAGGCGCAGCGTCTCGGCGACCGTGAGCTGCGGGTACAGCGGCTTCTCCTGCGCGACGTAGCCGACGCGGGTGCGGGCCGAGGCCGGGTCGGTGCCGAGCACGGTGACCGTGCCCTCGGTCGGGACCAGCAGGCCGGCGGCGAGGGCGAGGAGCGTGGACTTGCCGGCGCCGTTCGGGCCGACGACCGCGCAGACCCGGCCGGCGGGCAGCCGGAAGGTGCAGTCGCGCAGCGCCCAGGCCGGCGACTTCCAGCGCGCGCCGAAGCGCCTGCCCACGGCGGCCGCCTCCAGGGCGAAGCCGGCGGTGTCGGTCATGAAAGGTCCCCCAGGCTGTGCTTGTCGGTGAAGTGCTTCTCGAGTACGGCGGTGAAGAGCGCGGCCACGTCCTCCCGGTCGAGGCCGGACTCGCGGGCCTTGGCGGCCCAGGCGTCCAGCTCCCCGTGCAGGGGGGACTCGGCCGGGGTCGCGGTGCCGAGCGAGCGGCGTACGAAGGTGCCGAGGCCGCGGCGGGCCTCGACCAGGCCCTCGCGCTCCAGCTCGCGGTAGGCCTTGAGGACCGTGTTCGGGTTGATGGCGGTGGCCTCGACCACCTCGCGCGCGGTGGGCAGCTTGTCTCCCGGCTCCAGGAGGCCCAGACGCAGGGCCTGCTTGGTCTGCTGGACGATCTGGACGTAGGTGGCGACGCCGGAGCGCCGGTCGATGCGGTACTCGACCACTCGTACAACCACCCTTTCACTAATTGAGTAGTGAAAGGGTGGTGGAAGGGCTCTGGAAAAGTCAAGCGAGATCGTGTGAACCGATCCGCCGGGCCCATCCGATGAGGGGACGTGAGCGAAACGAGAAGCGACGGGGAACTGCTGCGGTCCGCCGCGGACGGGGACCGGCGCGCCTTCGAGGAGCTGTACCGGCGGTACGCGCCGTGGCTGACCGCCCGGCTGCGCGGCCGGTGCGCCGACGCGGGGGTCGTCGACGACGTCGTACAGGAGACGTTCCTGGCGATATGGCGGGGCACGGCCCGCTATCGCGAGGACGGCGACGTGGCCGGGTGGCTGTGGCGGATCGGGGCGCGGCGGCTCGTCGACGCGCTGCGCGGCGACGGGGCGCGGGGGCGGCTGCGGCAGGCGCTGGCGCGGCTGCGGCACCGGGACGAGGCGTCCGCGGAGGAGCGCGTGCTCGCGGGGGTGGAGCACGGGGACCTCGCGGGCGCCCTGGTCCGGCTCTCGCCGGAGCTGCGGGCGGTCCTCCAGGCGACGGTCATCGACGGGCTGACCACCCGCGAGGCGGCCGTCCTGCTGGGGATTCCGCCGGGGACGGTCAAGACACGGGCGATGCGGGCCCGCAAGCAGCTGAGGGAGGCGCTGGCATGAGCAGGCAGATGTACGTACGAGGTCTGCGCGGCCCGGCGCGGGTGCGGGAGGTGGCGGCATGACGTGGCATGTGGAAGCCGAGGATCTACGGGCCTACGCCCAGGGCGAGTTGGCGGCTCCGCTGCTCTGGTCCGCCGACACGCATCTCGTCGCGTGCGCCGAGTGCCGGGGAGTGCTCGCCTCCGTGAGTGATCCCGTGTCCATCGACGCGGGCTGGGAGCGGCTGGATGCCGAACTCGACGCTCCCCGGCCGGGGTTGTTCGAGCGGGCGCTGGTGCGGGTCGGGGTCGCCGACCACATCGCGCGGCTGCTCGCGGCGACGCCGGTGCTGCGCCGCTCCTGGCTCGGCTCGGTCGTCGCGGTCCTGGTGATGTCCGTCGCGGCTGCCTACTCGGCCCGCAACTCCGCGTCGCCGACCGTCTTCCTCGCCCTCGCGCCGCTGCTCCCGCTCGCCGGGGTCGCGCTGTCGTACGGACCCGCGCTGGACCCGACGTACGAGATGGCGGTGGTCGCCCCGGTGCACGGGTTCCGGCTGCTGATGATCCGTACCGTCGCCGTCCTCGCCGCCGTGCTCGGCCTCAGCGGGCTCGCGACGCTCGCGCTGCCCGGCTACGGCCTCGGCGCCCTGGCCTGGCTGCTGCCCGCGCTCGCGCTGACCTCGACCGGGCTCGCGCTGTCCGCCCGGCTCGGCCCGGTGCTCGCGCCGTCGCTGGTCGGCGGGGTGTGGGTCGCGGTGCTGCTGGCGGCCAAGGCCGCCGGCTCCGGCGCCACGCTCGCGCCGTTCACCGCGGCCGGCCAGGGGGTCGCGGCGGCGGTCGCCGTGCTCGCGGGCGGCCTGCTGTTTCTCGTACGGGACCGATTCGACCGCTTTCGGGGGAGCGCCGTATGACCGGCGTCGCGCCCGCCCTTTCCGACCACTCTTGGGGGAGTACCGCATGACCACCACCGTTTCCGCCTCAGGGCTGAGTCTGCGCTACGGCGCGACCCGCGCCCTCGACGACGTGTCGCTGCGGCTGACACCGGGCGTCACGGGCCTGCTCGGCCCCAACGGCGCCGGAAAGACGACCCTGTTGCGTGTGCTGGCCACCGCCGTGCCCGCCGACGGCGGCGCGTTCACCGTGCTCGGCCAGGACCCGGGCACGGCGGCCGGCCGGCAGGAGGTGCGGCGGCGGCTCGGCTACCTGCCCCAAACCCCCGGTTTCCACCCGGACTTCACGGCCTTCGAGTTCGTCGACTACGTGGCGATCCTCAAGGAGCTGACCGACCGGGGCGCCCGCCACCGCGAGGTGCGGCGCGTGCTCGACCGGGTCGACCTCTCCGACGTACGCGGCAAGCGCATCAAGAAGCTGTCCGGCGGTATGCGGCAGCGGGTCGCGCTGGCCGCCGCGCTCGTCGGCGACCCGGGGTTCCTGGTCCTGGACGAGCCGACGGTCGGCCTCGACCCCGAACAGCGCATGCGCTTCCGGGAGCTGATCGCGCAGGCCGGCGAGGGCCGGACCGTCCTGCTGTCCACCCACCAGACCGAGGACGTGGCGATGCTCTGCCACCGCGTGCTGGTGATGGCGGGCGGCGCGATCCGCTTCGACGGCACGCCCGCCGAGCTGACCGCACGGGCCGCGGGCCGCGTCTGGAACAGCAGCGAACGCGACCCCGGCGCGAAGGCCGGCTGGCGCACCGGCACCGGCTCCTTCCGCAACGTCGGCCACCCGCCCACCGGCGCGGACCTCGCCGAACCCACCCTGGAGGACGGCTACTTGCTCACCCTCGACGACGCGGGCGTCCGTGCGGAGGTGGCGGCATGAGCGCGGTACTGGAAGAAGCGCGCGCGACGGAGCGGGCGGCGCGCTCCGGCAGACCCACGTCGGCGATGCTCGACCTGGCGCTGTTCGAGACGCGGCGACTGCTCACGCGCATACCGATGCTGCTCGCCTTCGCGGCCTACGTCGCCTGGATCGTGTGGCGCGCCCCGAAGTTCGAGGACGGCTTCCCCGCCCTGCAGAACGCCGACCGTGCCACCCAGAGCGGACCGCTGCTGGTCGGCCTCGCGGTGATGCTGTGCGCCAACCACGCCGTGCTGCGCTCGCGCCGGCACGACACGGACCGGCACTTCGGGGTCCTGGTGCTCATGCCCTGGCGGCGTACGGCGGCCCATGTGCTGTCCGTCGTACCGGCCGTGCTGCTCGTCGCCGTGGGTGTGGTGGGGCAGTTCGGGTGGGAGGCGCTGCGGCCGGGCGCGGTCGGGACCGGTTCGGTGGCCGAGCTGGTGGTGGGGCCGCTGCTCGTGCTGCTGTTCGGGGCGATCGGGGTGCTGCTGGCGCGGCTGATCCCGTCGGGGTTCGCGGCGCCGCTGACGATCGTGCTGTTCTTCTTCCTGTTCTTCGCCGGGGCGTTTCCCGGGGGGACCGGTGAGCGGGGGACGCGCTGGCTGGCGCCGGTGGTGGACGAGATGGGCAGCGGCTCCATCCCGTCGGACCTGATGGGCCGCCCGGCGGGCTGGCACGCGCTGTACCTGCTGGGCCTCGGCCTGACGGCGGGCCTGCTCGCGGTGGTCGCCGGGGGCGGCCGCGGCTGGACGCTCAGGGGCGCGGTGGCGGCGGCGCTGGCGCTGGCGATCACGGGCGGGGTGGCGCAGACGGCCGCCATGCCGGCGAGGACGGTGGTGGCACGGGCGGCGGCCACGAACAACCCGGAGAAACAGCAGACTTGCGTGAACCGGGACGGCTCCACGTACTGCTCCTTCCCGGAATGGCAGCCGCGGACGGCCACTTGGGCCTCGGTCGTGCGGCACGTCCAGTCCCTCGCGGGCGGCAAGGCGCACACCCAGCCGGTCCTCGTCCGGCAGCGGATCTACGCCACGGACGGCCTCGCCTCCGACGGCGCGATCGACCCGTCGGCCAACCCGTACCAGGTCACGGTCGGCACGAGGTGGGGCGGCAACCGGGTCCCCGAGTTCTCGGCGGCGGTCTCCTCGGTGCTGGTCACGGGCAGCGAGAAGGCGACGGGCGCGATGTGCGACGGCCGCATGGTCACGGTGATGTGGCTGGCCCTGTCCTGGCAGCCCGACCCGATCCAGTCCCTGCGCGACGTCCGCCTCGACGACAGCATCACGGGCTCGGCGATCGTCCTCTCCCCGACCGACCCGCTCCAGATGACGGCGGGCCAGACGGATGTCGTACGACAACTGCTGGGCAAGCCGCAGGAGTCCGTGGCCGCGAAGGTGAAGGCCCACTGGGCCGAGCTGACGACACCCAAGGTGACGAGCGCGCGGGTGGCGGAGCTGCTGGGGGTCGCGGGGCCGAAGGAGGCGGACAAGTGCGACTGAGGGAGGAACGCGGGGCCGGTGAAGTGTGGTCCGTCATAAGGGAGTTGACGCTCCCCGTCCTGCGGACCCTGCCGTGGCGGGCGCTCGCGGCGGGTAGTGGGCTGGGGTTGCTGCTCGCGGGCTTGCTACGGCTCTACGGCGACTCGCTCACCGGCTGGTCCGCACTCACCCTCCTGCGCACCGCCGCCCTCGCCCACGCCCTCGGCCTGACCTTCCTCCTGGACGACCCGGCCCGCCACACCACAGCGGCGGCACCGACCCGGCGCCCTCTGCGCACCGGGCTCCGGGTCGCCCTGGTCACCCCGGTCACCGTCCTCTGGTGGACGGCGGTCGTCCTGCTCGTCCCGTCCGACCTGCGCCCTCCGGTCGGCCCCGTCACCCTGGAGGCCGGCGCGGCCTGCGCCCTGGCGCTCGCCGCGGGAGCCCTCGCGATCCGCCTGACGGACGAACCCCGCCCGGGCCCCTCGGTGGCAGCGGCCCTGCTCTTCACGGCCGTGGTCGGCCCCCTGCTCCTACCGGCCCGCTGGGCACTGTTCGTCTTCCCGCAGGACAAGAGGTGGGAGGCGTCGCATGAACGGTGGGGGGTGGTGCTGGCGGCGGCCGTGTTGGTGTGGGCGGCGTGCCTGGGGGAGCCGGTGCGACGGAGGCGGTTGCGCAGTGGTCCCGCCTCCTCCGGTGCCGGACGATTTACGGCTGACGCCTGAGCAAGGCCATCGAAAAGAAGCGGATACGACGGCTGATCTGTATGCGGCCGAGGACCTCTCGATCGAGCCGTCCTCGTCATCCGGCCCGACCGATCCGGTCCGCATCCGCACTCGTCCGGGTTATATCTCGGCCGCACGCCCCATAGACACCCATCCACACGCGCATGATGCCCTCCTGCACATCACGTCCTTGGGGGGACCATGACTGACGGCACGCCACCACCCATGCCTGACTACCTGCCGCCCGCACCGGAATCGGCACCGAAGAAAACACGTACGAACCTCGTCATCATCGGCTCGGCAGCCGCCGTCATCGCCGCGGTCATCGGCACCGGGATCGTGGTCGTGCAGTCCAGAGACGACGGCGGTGGCAAGGCTGCCGCGGCTGCGTCGTCGAGCGCGCCCGCGATCGATGCCGCGTCGGAACCGTCCCCGTCGCCGTCGTATGACGAGGTCACCGCCGAGAGCTTCGAGATCGAGCTGAAGACGAAGAAGCGCCAGTGCTTCGGGTCGGCCGGCTGCAATCTGACGGTCGAGCCGGACCTGACGTACCTGGGCGACAGCAACAGCATCGACCCCAGCGCGGTGTACGAGATCACCTATGAGATCCACGGCGATGAGTCCGGTCCGGTCATCGAGACGGCCGAGCTGTCGGACCAGACGAGCCTGAACTACTCGCAGTCTCTGATCAGCACTGTTTCGGCGGGTACCAAGGTGTCCGTGGACATCACCGACGTCACGACTCAGGCGGGATGAGGGAATGGAGCTTCTTCCTACGTGAGCGGCAGCGTCGACAGGCCGCGGCCACCCTCAGCGGCGGCGCGTAGCCAGCGCACTCGTCAGCACTATCTCGGGGGGAAAACCCATGGGGGCGTCCGTACGCCGCGCAGCACAATCGGGATCGTCGGGGTGGGCCGGCTGCGGTGTTGTCGCCGCTATCGGTCTCCCCGCGTTCCTGGTCCTGGGGGTGGCGGCCAACGGGCACGGCGGCATCGCCTTCTTGATGCTGCTGGCCTTCACTGGCGTTGGCGTCGCAATCGGCAGGGACCAGGCTCGGCGCACCTCCGAGTTCAAGCGCGTACGCGCCATGCAATCCATGGAGATCGCCCGTTACCACGCCATGGACCCGCGCGAGTTCGAGCACGCCATCGCCTACCTGTGCCGGCGCGACGGATGTCACCAAGTCCAGGTCGTGGGTGGCGCCGGCGACCTCGGCGCGGACGTCGTCGCCGTTTCCCCGGACGGACGCCGCATCGTGATCCAGTGCAAGCGGTACGGACCCACCACGAAGGTCGGCAGTCCGGATCTCCAACGGTTCGGTGGCACCTGCTACAGCGTGCACGGCGCGCAGGTGGCCGCGATCGTCACGACCTCCGTGTTCACACGTCCGGCCGCCGACTACGGCGTTCGCCTCGGGATCCGGCTCTTCGACCTCGGCGCGCTTGCGGGATGGGCGACCCGCACCGGACCCGCCCCCTGGATGTGAACACTCACGCCACCGGCCCTGCCGCTTTTGAACCTCGGAGAACAGCCATGCGCCGCATCACCATCTCTCTGCTCGTCGCCGCCGCGAACGACCCGAACCACCTGTTGGGTCGGCCCGGCCAGTACACGTCGAAGGTGACGTTCACCGACAGCCGGATCAAGGCCGGCGACGTCAGCGGAACCGAGAAGGGCGCCGTCGAGCGGGGTGGTGCGGTCCACGGGACCGTGCTCGTGAGGGTGTCGCACTACCTCACCCCAGAGCAGGCCGCCGAGTACAAGGCGGCGACGAACAGTCTCGGATGAGAACCGAGGCGATCACGGCAGCGCCTGCCCCTCGTCCTGGCTGACATGCCAGCGAACGCACGAGAGCCTGTGACCGCATCCCCGGTCACAGGCTCTCGTGGTTCCGATGTGCCTGCCGCTACTGCACGACCGTGATCCGGTTCGCCACCGGTGGTGCCAGCGGGCTGCTCGCCGTCGAGTTGGCCGTCAGGTACTCCACCAGCGCGGCCAGGTCGTCGCCGCCGACCAGGTCGTTCGTGCCCTGGCCGAGCGTCGTGAAGCCGTCGCCGCCGCCCGCGAGGAAGCTGTTCGTCGCGACGCGGTAGGTGGCGGCCGGGTCGATCGCCGTGCCGTTCAGCTTGACGGAGTCGGTGACCACTCGGTCCGCGCCCGACTTCGTGAGGTCCAGCGTGTACGTCAGGTTCGCCGACGGCTGGAGGATCTTCGGGGAGGCTGCGTTCGTGCCGCTGACCTGCTCCTTCAGGACCTGGATGAGTTGGGCGCCGGTGAAGTCCTGGAGGTTCACCGTGTTGGAGAACGGCTGGACCGTGAAGCCCTCGGCGTAGGTGACCACGCCGTCGCCCTCGCTGCCCTTCGCCGCGTAGGTCAGACCCGCCCGTACCCCGCCCGGGTTCATCAGCGCGAGGTCGGTCTCCGCGTCCAGCTTCCTGCCGTACGCCAGTTGCGCGTCGGCGATGAGGTCGCCCATCGGCGACTCCGTGCCGGTGCTGGCGACGTCCGCCGAGATGTAGCCGATCGCGCGGTTGCCGACCGGGGCCGCCAGGGTGTTCCACTTGGCGATCAGCTCGGTCAGGTCCGGCGCCTTGGCGACGGTCCGGGTCACCACGTGGTTCGCCGACTTCACCGACGTACGGGCGATGTCACCCGTCCAACGGTCGTACGTCAGGGTCGTGTCCGTGTAGAGGCGGCCGAAGGAAGCGGCCGACGTGACCATGCGCGGCTTGCCCGCCGGGTCCGGGATCGTGCAGACGTACGCCGCGTGCGTGTGGCCGGTGACCAGCGCGTCGACCGACGGCGAGATGTTCTTCGCGATGTCCACGATCGGGCCGGAGATGCCGCTGCCCGCGCTCCCGGAGTCGCAGTCGTAGTTGTAGGAGCCGGAGGCCGGCAGCCCGCCCTCGTGGATGAGGGCCACGATCGACTTCACGCCCTGCGCCTGGAGCACGCGCGCGTACTTGTTGATCGTCTCGACCTCGTCCTTGAACTTCAGGCCCTTGACGCCCTCCGCGGACACCACACCCGGGGTGTCCTCCAGCGTCACGCCGATGAAGCCGACCTTGACGTCCTTCTTCTTCCAGACCCAGTACGGCTTGAGGATCGGCTTGTTCGTCTTCTCGTCGAGGACGTTCGCCGCCAGGTACGGGAAGTTCGCGCCCTCGAACTCCTCGTCCGTGTAGCAGCCGGCGGTGGGGTGGCAGCCGCCGTTCTGCAGCCGGGCCAGCTCCTTCGCGCCCTCGTCGAACTCGTGGTTGCCCACGCTCGTGACGTCCAGGTCCAGCTTGTTGAGCGCCTCGATGGTGGGCTCGTCGTGGAAGAGACCCGAGATCAGCGGGGAGGCGCCGACCATGTCGCCGCCCGCCGCGGTGATGGAGTACGCCTTGCCCTTGCGGGCCTCGCGCAGATGCGTCGCGAGGTACTCGACACCACCGGCGTCGATCGTCTTCGTCGTACCGTCCGCCTGCAGTTCGGTGACCCGGCCCGACGAACCCGACGGGGGTTCGAGGTTCCCGTGCAGGTCGTTGAAGGACAGCAGCTGCACGTCCTGGTAGCGGCTCGGGAGATGGCCGCCGCCCTTCGTCTCGTGCGCGTCCGCCGGCAGCGCGGCCGCGAGGGCACCGGCGGTGGCGAGCGTGGCGGCCGCGGCCAGCAGTCGGTAGGTCCGTCTGCGGCGCGGATACGGCTGGGTGGTGGCTGGCATACGCCCCCCTGTGGGTCGGCAGCCCCCTCTGGGTCTGCTGAGTGTCATGGCCCCGTCCGGCGGCAGCCTAGGGTCAACGCGCGTAGCGCGACAGGGGGTTCTTGGTTACATCCTGGTTTCCCTTTGCCCTCCGCTTTGCCTTTACGTTCGGTTCGTCGCCCGCCCCCACTTTGTCGGCCGGCGCCTTTACCCTCGTACGCATGACCAGCGACGACACCGCAAGCGCGGGCCGGACCCGCTCCATCGAGACCCACTCCGCGCTCTCCCCCGGGCAGACCGAGGCCGTGCTCGCCCTGCTGGCGGAGGCCATGAAGAACGACGGCCAACAGGCGGTGTCCGAGCAGGGCCGGCTGCAACTGCGCGGCGGGGAACGGGAGGGCGTCTCCCATCTGCTGCTCACGGTCGGCGAGGAACTCGTCGGCTACGCGCAGCTGGAGGACACCGATCCCGTGGAGGCGCCGGCCGCCGAGCTGGTCGTGCACCCCGCGCACCGCGGGCACGGGCACGGGCGGGCGCTGGGCTCGGCCCTGCTCGCCGCGTCCGGCAAGCGGCTGCGGGTGTGGGCGCACGGCGGCCACTCCGCCGCCCGGCACCTCGCCCAGGTCCTCGGGCTGACCCTCTTCCGTGAACTGCGGCAGATGCGGCGGCCGTTGGAGGGGCTGAACCTGTCCGAGCCGGTGCTGCCGCTGGACGTGACCGTGCGGACCTTCGTGCCCGGGCAGGACGACGCGGCCTGGCTCGCGGTGAACGCGGCGGCCTTCGCCCACCATCCCGAGCAGGGCTCGCTGACCCAGCGGGACCTCGACGCCCGCAAGGCCGAGCCCTGGTTCGACCCGGCCGGCTTCTTCCTCGCCTTCCGCGGCGAGGAACTCGTCGGCTTCCACTGGACGAAGGTGCACGCGGCGGAGCGGCTGGGGGAGGTGTACGTCCTGGGCGTGCGGCCCGGTGTGCAGGGCGGGGGGCTGGGCAAGGCGCTCACCACGATCGGGCTGCGGCACCTTGAGGCGCAGGGGCTGCCGACGGCGATGCTGTACGTCGACGCCGACAACAAGGCGGCGGTCTCGGTGTACGAGCGGCTCGGCTTCACCACGTACGAGACGGACCTGATGTACCGCACGGAGACGTGACGCCCCTCCCCGCCCGCAGACGGCCGCCGGTCACGGACCGGCGGCCGTTCCCTTTTCCCCCGTAAATTCTGTGTGAGCGCGGTTTCAGTTCCGGGGTTCGTGTAGCAGTTTAAATTCAGAGGCGACTCACATCGATCCTTATTGACGTCTAAGGCGATTTGGCTTTTTCGGCTTCGGAAATGCCGTAATGTTTTCCATGTCGAAAGCGAACGGCGCGGACGACACCGAAACGAAGGAGAGCACGATGAGCTTCCACAAGATCGCCCCGGTCAAGAAGGCCCACAAGCCCGCCCCGGCCCCGAAGAAGAAGCCGGTCAAGAAGGCGGTCCCGGCTCCGGCCCCGAAGCGTCGCCCGGTCGGCCACAAGTAAGTCACCCGTCAAGAAGATCGTAAAGAAAACAGGGAGGGAAACATCATGAGCTTCCACAAGATCGTGCCCGTCAAGAAGTCCCGCAAGCCCGCTCCCGCGCCCAAGAAGCCCGCGCCGAAGAAGCCGGCTCCGAAGCGGCGCCCGGTCGAGCACAAGCACTGACGCAGAATTTACCCACGTAAATCACAGGCAATTGCAGCAGATCGGTAGAAGGACTGTTGCAGAACAGTAGCGAGGGACACAGACATGAGCTTCAAGAAGATCGCCCCGGTCAAGAAGAACGACTGCAAGAAGGCCGCGCCGGCCGCGAAGCGCGCCCCCAAGCCCGCGCCGAAGAAGGCCCCGAAGCGCCGCCCCGTCGGCCACCAGGGCTGAGCCGTCCCGTGAGGCGGGGCCACCGGTTAGCGCGCTCGCGCCCGGTGGCCCCGCCTCGGCCATGCCGTACCCACCGTGCCCCCGAAGGGAGTTGATCATGAGAGAGGTCCGTGAGGCCTTCCGCCGGTTCTGGCCGCTGACCCGCGGTGACCGCAAGTGGCTGGCGGCGATCGTCGCCTGCGTGGTGGTCTCCGCGCTCGCCGAGACCGCCTCGATCCTGCTGTTCGCGCAGCTGACCGACAACGCCCTGGAGGCCGGTTCGATCACCGCGTTCTGGGGCCCGGCCGGCGCCTGGCTGGGCGTGGCCGCGCTCGGCGCGCTCGTCGGCTACTTCGGCAACTCGCTCGCCACCTGGACCGCGGAGAGATTCGTCCTGCGGCTGCGGGCGAAGGTCTTCCGGCACGTCCAGGACCTGCCCCCGCACTTCTTCCAGAAGCACCGCCAGGGCGACCTGGTGGAGCGGCTGACCGGTGACGTCGAGGCCATCGAGCAGATGGTCGTCTCCGGCGTGGTCGGCACCGTCTCCGCCGCCTTCTCGGCGGTCTTCTACTCCGCCGCCGCCCTCTATCTCCGCTGGGACCTGGCCCTCGCGACCTTCGTCCTGGCCCCCCTCTTCCTCCTGGCCGCCCGCCGCTTCTCCGGCCGTATCCGCACGGCCTCGCAGGACGAGCGGGTCGCCGACGGCGCGATCACCTCCGTGGTCGAGGAGTCGCTCGGCAACATCGTGCTGACCCAGGCGTACAACCGCCGCGCGGACGAGGAGAAGCGGCTCGACCGCGAGGCACGCGCGTGGATGAAGGCGTCCGTCCGCGGCGCACGGCTCAGCGAGATGTACGAGCAGTTCGTCGAGGTCGTCGAGACGCTGTGCGTGCTCGCGGTGATCGGCCTCGGGGTGTGGGAGATCTCCGCCGGCCGGATGAGCCTCGGCCAGCTGCTCGCGTTCGCCGCGTTCATCGGCTACCTCTACCCGCCGGTCCGCAGCCTCGGCCAGCTCGGCCTCACCCTCACCGCGGCCACCGCGGGCGCCCAGCGCCTCAACGACATCCTGGACTCCGAGCCGGCCGTGACCGACCCCGCCGAACCGGTCGCCGCCTGGCCCGTGCGCGGCTGGGTCGCCTTCCACGACGTCTCCTTCCGCTACCCGGAGTCGCGCCGCGCCTCCCTGCGCGACGTGAGCTTCACCGCGAGCCCCGGCGAGCTGGTGATCGTCACCGGCTCCAGCGGCGCCGGCAAGTCCACCCTCTCCAAGCTCCTCACCCGCTTCTACGACCCCGCGCAGGGCACCATCACCCTGGACGGCGTCCCGCTCACCGACGTGTCACTGGAGTTCCTGCGCGAGAACGTCGCGCTGCTCCCGCAGGAGACCCTCATCCTCAACGGCACCATCCGCGAGAACATCGCCTGCGGCCGCCCCGGCGCGAGCGACGAGGAGATCGAGCGGGCGGCACAGGAGGCGGCGGCGCACAACTTCATCACCGCACTTCCCGAGGGTTACGACACCCACATCGCGCCCGGCACGGCCGCGCTGTCCGGCGGCCAGCTCCAGCGGGTCGCCATCGCCCGCGCGATGCTGCGCGCCGCACCGGTCCTCGTCCTCGACGAGCCGACCGCCGGGCTCGACGCGGTGGCCGCCCGCCAAGTAGTCGCGCCACTGCGGAAGCTCATGGCAGGCCGTACGACGATCATGATCACGCACGATCTGAGCCTCGCGCCGGACGCGGACCGGATCCTGGTCGTGCACCGCGGACGCCTGGTCGAGTCGGGCACGCACAAGGAACTGCTCGCCCGGCAGGGCGCCTACGCGGCGCTCGCCGAGCCGCTGCCGGACGCGGTGGCGGACGCACCGCCGGCGGTGGACGAGACGATGATCCTCAGGTGGTAGCCCTGAGGGTGTAGCCGAGTCCCCGCACGGTCTGGATGAGCCGCGGTTCGCCGCGGCTCTCCGTCTTGCGCCGCAGGTACATGACGTACACGTCCAGGGTGTTGGAGGTCGGCTCGAAGTCGAAGCCCCACACGTCCTTGAGGATCTGGCCGCGGCTGAGCACCTTGCCCGCGTGCCGCAGCAGGTACTCCAGCAGGGAGTACTCGGTCCTGGTGAGGTCGAGGGCGTGGTCGGCGCGGGTGACGGTGCGGGTGCGCGGGTCCAGGGCGAGGTCCTGGAAGCGGAGCCGGTGATCGGGGACGGCCTCCGCGGGCTGCCGGGGCACGCGGCGCAGCAACGCCCGTACCCGCGCGAGGAGTTCCTCGGCGGCGAACGGCTTCATGAGATACCCGTCGGCGCCGTTGTCGAGGGCGACGATCCGGTCCCCCACGGCATCGCGCCCGGTGATCATCAGGATCGGCACGGTGGACCCGGAGGCCCGGATGCGCCGGGTGGCGGCCAGCCCGTCGAGGCCGGGCATGGTGACGTCCATCAGCACGAGATCGGGCGCCTCCTCGGCCACCCCGAGCAGGTCGAGGGCGGTACGCCCGTCCCCGGCGAGCAGGGTGTCGTACCCCTCGAACCGGAGCAGCCGCCCGATCCCCTCCCGCACGGCCTCGTCGTCGTCGGCCAGTAGAACAGTTGTCTTCCGCGCCATCTCAACACGGTGTGACGGTGCGCTGTGCCGGACCTGGCAACGGCTTATGGCTGAGCTGGGGGATACCCACCGCGTGGCTGCCAGAAGCGGCTCAGCAGGGTGCCGAGCAGGGCGAAGGAGGCCAGGGGGACACAGACGAGGAGGAGGAAGGGGTGGTCCGGTCGCCCGTCGACGATCGTCCAGAAGTCGACCACGAACATCGCGAGCAGCACGGCGAGGGAGATGTACAAGGCCCAGGTCCAGCCTCTGCGCCGCGCGACCCCCCGCCGGATCCGCTCCTCGACCGCGGGACGCGGCTCCCAGATCAGACTGCGATACGGGGCCGCGGATAGGCACAGCTCCGAGACCTCGGCGTACGGGTCGGTCAGCTGCCGGTCGTCGAGGTGCCAGAGCAGGTGGCGGCGGCCCTCGTTGTCGTAGAGGTAGGTGAGCCACCCGGGGCCCAGCCGGCCGTTGCCGCGCGGGGCGGGCTCGACCCGGATGTCGTACACCTCGTGCCAGGCCCAGGAGCGCGACCGCAGGCGCCCCTGGACGGTGATGCCCGCGGCCGTGACCCGGGTGTGCGCCCGCAGCTGCTCCAGACCGACCCGGGCGATGGTGGCCGTCACAAGCAGCCCGGCCGTCAACGGCAGCCATGCGGGCGGCCCGTCGAGACGGGCGTTCGGATCCTCGAAGTTGACGGCCTGGAAGAAGGCGTTGGCACAGATCACCCCCAGCAGACCGAACTGCAGCCACGGCAGCCCGCGCCGTCTTCGGTACACCCGCTCTATCCCGCCGGCGTCCCCGCCCATGTGCCCTCCCCCTCTTGTCCGAGGCGATGGTAGGGCGGGGAGCTGTGAGGGTCAGGACGCGGACGGTGTCCAGTCGCCCAGCCAGTCGGCGACCTCCTGGTCCGCGGCCTGGGCGTCGGTCAGCTGCGGCCGGTCGCCGCTCGCCGCGCCCGAACCCGCCCCGGTGTTCTTGTACTCGGCGAACCGGTCGTCCTTCCAGGAGAAGCCGCCCATGTCCGACCAGGGGGTGGACTTGATCGCGGCGCTCAGGGTGGAGTTGCGGACCGTGGTCTGCGGGTCGACCGTCGTGCTGCCGCCGGGGTGCCAGTTGCGCCCGAGGTAGAAGGAGGCCGCGGAGACATCCCCGTTGACCGTCGACCTGTTGATCAGGATGCCCTTGCGGTTCGCGGCGGTCGACGGGGCGGTGACATAGCCGGCCGACGTACCGTTCCAGCGCTTCTTCAGCGTGATGACGGACTTGTCCACGACGGCCGTGGCCCGCCCGAAGACGAAGTCGACGTTGCCGGTGATGTAGGAGTTGGCGATGTACACCCGGCCGAGCTTGTCCGCGGCCGCGGTCTCCATCTCCAGCGTGTCCTGGTCGCCGTTGACGATGATCCCGTCGAGGAAGATCCGGTCCGCCTGCGTCAGCAGCGCCACCGCCTGGTTGGCGATGTCCTGGTGCGCTGCCTCGTCGAAGTCGTTGGTGACGGTCAGGTTGCGCAGCTGGGAGTCGTCGGACAGCACGGAGACCGTGGCGCTGCCGGGCGTGCCGTAGGTCGACCCGTCGGCCTTCTTCGTCCCCGCCGCGTTGTCGTAGACGATCACCGTGTCCTTACGGCTGCCGCCCGCACCCTGGATGGTGACGTGCGGCTTGTTCGCCGGGACCTTGACGACCTCGCGGTACGTTCCCGGCTTGACCGAAATGACCACCCGGGAGGGGTTGTCGGCGGGCACGGCGTCCACGGCGGCCTGCACCGTCCTGTACTGCCCCGACCCGTCCTGGGCGACGGTGAGGGTGGTGGCGGAGGCGGAGGTGGTCGTGGCGGTCGTACCGATGGAAGTACGGGGCCCGGCACCGGACTTGAGAAGGGTCGGCACATCGGCGGCCTTGTCGAGGGTGTACGGGTAATAGCTCTTGGGATCCCAGGCGGCCCCGCTGCCCCCGCTCTCGTTCCTCCCACTCGTCCCGGAGAAGACGTTCCCCTTCTGTACGAGCGTGGCCGTACTGTCCCTGATCACAGGGTTGTTGATGCCCTGGAAGTAGGAGTTCTCCAGCAGCATGTTGGTCTTGCCGCGGGAGTAGTTGCCGTAGGAGGACGTGATGTCGGTCCCGGCGACGTCCTCCAGGTAGTTGTTGTACAGGTGGGCGTGGGCGACGTTGTCGGTGGACGGGTTGCGCTGCTCGGTCTCGCGGATCCAGTTGTGGTGGATGGTGATGTCCGAGGTCACGTTGTCGGTCCAGCCGATGCCGAAGGCCTTGTTCTCCTGGCTGAGCTTGTTCCAGGAGACGGTCAGGTACGTCGTGTCCTTGCGGCTGTCGATGAGCCCGTCGGCCATGTGCCGGATGTCGTTGTGGTCGATCCAGACGTGGTGGGCGCCGTCCATCTGGATGCCGTCGTAGTCGTGCTCCTTGTCGTTCCAGACGCCCTGGTACGCGTCCCGGATGGTGAGGTTCCGAATGATCACGTTGTGGACGCCCTGGCCGAGGAAGAACCCGCCGGCGACGATCTGCCCGGAGGTCCCGGACCCCACGATCGTCTTGTCGCTCTGGACCTTGATCTCTTTCCCGACGGGATCCATGTTGATCGTGGCGGCGACGACGATGACGTACGGCTCGGCGGCGGTGGCGTACTTCTCGAGATCGGCGAGCGTCTTCACCGTCACGGTCTTCCCGTCGCGCCCCCCGTAAGTCCCGTTCTGCCCAAGGGCGTTGACGGAGGCGAAGCCGTCGGCGGTGGCGGTGGCCCAGGCGGGCGCGGTCGCGGCGGAGGCCTTGGACTGCGAGCCCGGCAGCAGTCCGTAGACGGCGGCCGAGGCGGCCGTCAGGGCGACGGGGATGGCGATCGCGAGGGCGGTACGACGCCGTCTGTGCTGGGCCATGGGGGGTACGTCCATTCCGTGCGGGTGACAGGGACCGGTCAGGGGTGGTCACCGCGCACGGAAAGGTTGCCGGGGTGTCCGGGGTTTCTCAGCAGCCCATCGTCCAGGTGTGGGAGGCGCCCTGGTCGTTGGCGGCGGCGTTGTAGCCGACCTCCTGGCCCGGGGCCAGACAGAGGGTGACGTGGCCCAGCAGCTCGCGGGCGGAGTAGACCTGCACGTGGTCCTTCACGCCCGGGCCCGAGATGCCGTGGTTCGCCCAGGACGAGTCGTGCCAGGCCATGTCCCCCTCCCACCAGTGGTCGTCGCCGCTGTGCTCGATCTTCAGCCCGGTGAAGTTCGCGTCCGTCCAGACGCAGAAGTTGCCGCTGCCGCAGGGGACGGCCTGCGCGGCGGCGGAGGTGGCGAGCACGGCGCCGGTGGAGAGGAGGGTGGCGGTGAGCAGGGCGGTGAGACGCTTCACGGTCGGGTGCTTCCTGTCGATGGCTGATCGGTGTGGTTGAGGAGGGCGGTGGCCTCGCGTACGGCGTGGGCGCGCAGCCGCCGGTAGTCGGCGAGTTCGGCGCGGTGCCGGGCGCGGACCCGGTCGAGGGTGAGGTGAGCCCGGTCGGCCTCGGGGCGCAGGTTGTTGACGATGACCGACGCGTGGAACCAGCGCCGCTGGTCGCCGTAGAGCCGCTGGTTGGCGGCGGCGAGACAGCCGTCGGTGTGGGCGCGGACGACGTACCCGGTGGGCAGGGTGAGGGACAGCTCGGCGGGCCCGGCCCCGAACAGCGCGTCGGCGACCCGCTGTTGCGCGGTTTGGGAGGCCGGCCCCTGTCCCGGGCGCGGCGGGGTGATCCCCTGACGGGTGAGGCAGTCCTCGGTGAGGAGCTGGGTGGCGGCCTTGATGAGGTCGTCGGGGGAGGGCCGGGCCGGAGGGGACGACGGGCTGGTGCCGGCACAGGCGGTGAGAAGGAGCCCAGCGGTCAGCAGCGCGAGGGCGCGCGCGAGGAGCATCGGCGGGTCAGCCCCGCTCGCACCCCATGGTCGTATCGCTGACGCCGTCGAACTTCGTCGCCCAGGCCGTCCAGTTGTTGTCGTAGTCGTCCGGCCGGATCTCCCGGTAGAGGCAGGTGCCGCCGCTCTGGTAGCTGATCGCGTAGACGCTGACGCCGGCGTGCGAGTCGAAGGAGTACGCGTGCCGCTTCACCCGCGCATCGGCCTCGCGGTAACCGGGCGGTGAGTACGCCCAAGCGCCGCCCGCTCCCATCTGGTCGGGCTCGGACCAGAAGTGCACCTGCCCCGGCGGTACGGCGGCGGGGTGGGCGGCGGCGGGCGCGGCGGTCGGCAGAAGTGCCGCGAACGCGGCGGTGGCGACGAGGAGTTGACGCATGTGGAGAGTCCCGGGGAGGTGATGAGGCGAGCTGGCCAAGATCACCATCCCCAACGGCTGCCCGGGTATGCCCCGTTTCACCCGTTCGGCGGGGTTACGGACTCTCCGGCGGCGGGGTCGGGGCCCCCGGCAGGCGTACGGTCGCCATCGTGCCCCCGTCCGTCGGGCGGGACAGGGTGACCTCGCCGCCGGCCTGTTCCACCGTGCGGGCCACGATCGACAGGCCCAGCCCCGAGCCGGGGAGGGCGCGGGCGCTGGGGGAGCGCCAGAAGCGGTCGAAGACGTGGGGGAGTTCGTCGGCGGGGATGCCGGGGCCGTGGTCGCGGACGGTGAGGGTGCCGTGGTCCAGCTGGACCTCGATCGTGCCGCCCTCCGGGCTGAACTTCACCGCGTTGTCCAGGATGTTGACGATCGCCCGCTCCAGCGCGGAGGGCTCCGCCCGTACGTACCAGGGCTGGAGGTCGGCGGTGATGGTCAGCTCGGGCCCGCGGAGCCGTGCCCGGCGCAGGGCCGCCTCGACGGTGTCCTGGAGCGAGACCACCTGGACGCGCTCGCCCCGCTGGCCCTCCGAACGCGACAGCTCCTGCAAGTCGCCGATCAGGGAGGCCAGTTCGGTCATCTGGGCCTTCACCGAGGCGAGCAGTGCCTTGCGGTCGGCCGGGGGGATGGGGCGGCCGGTCTCCTCGCTGCGGGTCAGGAGTTCGATGTTGGTACGGAGGGAGGTGAGCGGGGTGCGGAGCTCGTGGCCTGCGTCCGCGATGAGCTGCTGCTGGAGCTCGCGGGAGCTGGCGAGCGAGGAGGTCATCGAGTTGAAGGACCGGGAGAGCCGCGCGATCTCGTCCTCGGCGTCGTCCTCGACGGGGATGCGGATGCCGAGGTCTTCGGTGCGGGCGACGTGCTCCACGGCCTCGGTGAGCTTGTCGACGGGGCGGAGACCGGCACGGGCGACGAAGAGCCCGGCGGCACCGGCGCCGACGACTCCGATGCCGGAGACGAGGAGCAGGATCAGGGCGAGGTCGTTGAGGGTCTTCTCGGTGTTCTTGAGCGGGATCGCCATGAGCAGAGCGGTGTCGGGGTACAGCTGGGGCGAGGAGCCCAGACCCTGACTGACCACCAAGGGGATGGTCAGCACGCGGACGTCGTTACCGTCGGAGTCCGTGCCGTTGCGGAAGACGCCCTTGCCGGTCGCGGCGCGCTTGATGACGTCCTTGTCGCTGGAAGTCGTCTTCACCGCCCCGGCGGAGTCGGACGAGACGCAGGCCTTGCCGTTCGCCTTGACGAGCTCGGTGTAGTTGTTGTCCCGCCCCCGCAGGTCGCCGAAGTTCGAGTCCGTGGGCTCCGTCGCCTCCTGCGGACACACGCGGAGGAGCGCTTCCGCCTGGGCGGCGTTCACAGGACGCTGGGCGCCCTTCTGAAGCTCGTTGTCGACCTGGTCGTACAGCTTCCCCTGCACGATGAACCAGCACGTCACCGACACCGCAGCCACCGCGAACGCCACCGCCGCCGCCACCAGCATCGCCAGGCGGGAGCGGATCGGCAGGGTCTGGAAGCGGCGCAGGACCTTCCTCACTCCGCGCCGCCCTGGCGGAGCACGTACCCGACGCCCCGCACCGTGTGCACCAGGCGCGGCTCGCCGCCCGCCTCCGTCTTGCGGCGGAGGTACATGACGTACACGTCGAGGGAGTTGGAGGACGGCTCGAAGTCGAAGCCCCAGACCGCCTTCAGGATCTGCTCGCGCGTGAGGACCTGGCGCGGGTGCGCCATGAACATCTCCAGGAGCGTGAACTCCGTGCGGGTCAGTTCCACCGGCCGCCCGTCCCGCGTCACCTCACGCGTCGCGAGGTCCATGCGCAGGTCCGCGAAGGTCAGTGCCTCGTCCTCCTCGACGCCCGCGACGGCCGCCGCCGCGTAGGAGCTGCGCCGCAGCAACGCACGGACCCGGGCGAACAGTTCGTCCAGCTCGAAGGGCTTGACCAGGTAGTCGTCGGCGCCCGCGTCGAGCCCGGTCACCCGGTCCCCGACCGTGTCCCGCGCCGTCAGCATCAGGATCGGCGTCGTCGTGCCCGCACCCCGCATGCGCCGCGCGGCCGTCAGGCCGTCCATGCGGGGCATCTGGATGTCGAGGACGACCAGGTCGGGGTGGTAGGCGGTCGCCTTCTCCAGCGCGTCGGCGCCATCGACCGCGACCTCGGTGTCGTACCCCTCGAAGGCGAGGCTGCGCTGAAGTGCTTCGCGCACGGCCGGCTCGTCGTCGACGATCAGGATGCGCTGGGGTTCACGGTCGCCATCGGCGGGGCTCATGGGCGTGGATTCCTCGGGTGCGGTGGGACGACATGGGGCTGGTACTACTGACGGCTTTCAGCCTCGCATGTTTCCCGGCGGGCGCGTAAAGGCGGAGCGCGGGGAGGCGGCTCAGCCGCGGGCGGCTGCCGTGCGGCGGCGGCCACGTGCCGCACTCGCGCGGCGCCCGGCGGCGAGGGCGGGCGCGACCTCGGGGGCCCGGGCCGCCGGCGCGTGCAGTTCGTACGCCACTTCGAGGGCCAGCGCGAAGCCGGCCGGGTCGGTGCCGGTGACGGTGTGCGAAACCTGCTTGATCATGACGTACTCCCTGTGTGGTCGGTGGGGCCGGTGGGTCAGCTGTCGGTGCCGCCGGCCCGCAGCGTGGCCAGGTCGGACTTGACGGTGTTGATCGGGATGGCGAAGCCGAGGCCGACGCTGCCGGCGTCCGAGGAGGAGCCGGACGAGGACGAACTGGCCGAGTACATCGCGGAGTTGATGCCGATGACATTGCCCGCGGCGTCGAACAGTCCGCCGCCGGAGTTGCCGGGGTTCAACGAGGCATCCGTCTGGATCGCCTTGTAGGTCGTCGTCGACGAACCCGTGTCGCCGTTGAACTGCTGGCCGCCGAAGGAGAACGGCCACTGGCCGTCGCCGCCCTGGCCCTGCTGGCTCTGGTCCTGACCCTCGTCGGTCGCGACGGTGACGTCACGGTTGAGGGCGGAGACGATGCCGCTGGTGACCGTGCCGCTCAGACCCTCGGGGGAGCCGACCGCGACGACCGTGTCGCCGACCTGGAGGCCGGAGGAGTCGCCGAGCGTGGCCGCCGTGAGGCCGGAGGCGCCCTCCACCTTGATCAGGGCGAGGTCCTTCTTGCTGTCGGTGCCGACCACCTTCGCGGTGTACGACTTCCCGGTGCTGGTCGTCACCTTGATCGACGTGGCGCCGGAGATGACGTGGTTGTTGGTGATGATCTCGCCGCCGCTGGTGATGATCACGCCGGAGCCGGTCGACGAGCCGTTGCTCAGTGTGGCGCTGATCTCGACGACGCTCGGGCTCACGGCCGCGGCGATGGTGGCGACGTCGCCCTTCTTGCTGGACGGCACCACGCTGGTGGTCGTGGAGCTGGTGGCGACGGTGTCGTTGCCGGTCAGCTCCTGGAAGGCGTAGGCGGTGCCGCCGCCGACGGCCGCGGCGACTATCGCGACGGCGGCCAGCAGGGCGAAGGGACCCCGGGCGCGCTTCTTCGCGGCCGGCGCGGCGCCGGGCGCGGGCTCGGCCGCTACGGCGGTCAGCACGGCCGTACCGCCGCCGCTGCCGTCGCCGCCGCTGCCCTCGGCGGTGAAGCCGGCGGGCGCCGCGGCGTGCGAGGACTGGGCGGGCCACACCGTGGTGCCGGGCTCTACGGTGACCGGCTCCACGGGCTGCGGGTGCTGCGCGGGCTGCTGCTGCGCGGGCTGGAACGCCGGCGGCGGCGGCCACTCCGGGTTCACGGGCGAGGAGTGCTGCTGGGCGCCCTGGTAAGGGTTCTCGTACTGCTCGTACTCGCCGTCGCGGCGGAAGCTCTCGGTCATGTCACAGAGCTTGTCGCCCGACCATGAGAGCTTCCTGAGCGCCCGCTGAGAAGCCCGCCAGAACCTCGTATGCCCGATATAAAGCCAGTACTGGCGGCTGAGCGGGACCTCTCAGACACCCCTCATGGAGACGCGCCCCAAAGGGGCGCGGGGCTGCATCAATTTGCGGCTCCGCCGCGGGGCGCGACCAGCCACACACAACCGTCAGACGGCGTACGGCCTACTCACACCCGCACGAACGCCGAACAACCAACCGCGACGGGAAAGTCTTCAGCCGCTCCCTGCGCGAGCCGGCCACCCGCAGCCCGTCATCAAGTACGAGATCCACCGCCGCCCGAGCCATCGCGCTACGGTCCGACGCGACCGTCGTCAGCGGCGGATCCGTGAGCGCCGCCTCCTTGATGTCGTCGAAGCCCGCCACCGCCAGCTCGCCCGGCACATCGAGCCGCAGCTCGCGCGCCGCGCGCAGGACGCCGATCGCCTGGTCGTCGGTGGAGCAGAAGACCGCCGGCGGCCGCTGCGGCCCCGAGAGCAGCCCCAGCGCTATCCGGTACGCGTCGTAGCGGTTGTACGGCGCCTCGAACAGCCGCCCCTCGGTCGGCTTCCCGGCCTCCTCCATCGCGCGCCGCCAGCCCTCGACGTGGTCGGATACGGGGTCGCCGACGGCGGGCGTCTCGGCCGTACCGCCCATACAGGCGACGTACTCGTAGCCGTGCTCCAGGAGGTGACGGACGGCGAGCTGGGCGCCGCCGAGGTCGTCCGTGACGACGGCGACGTCGTCGATGGCCTCGGGCCGCTCGTGCAGCAGCACCACCCGGGCGTCCCAGGCCTCTATCTCGGCGGCGGCCTGGTCGTTCAGGGCGTGCGAGACGAGGATGAGCCCGGAGACCCGCATCCCCAGGAAGGCGCGCAGGTAGTGGACCTCGCGCTCGGCGACGTAGTCGGTGTTGCCGACCAGGACCATCTTGCCGCGCTCGGACGCGGCCTGTTCGACCGCGTGCGCCATCTCGCCGAAGAACGGCTGGCGGGCGTCCGGGATGATCAGGCCTATGAGATCCGTGCGCCGGGACGCCATCGCCTGGGCGACCCGGTCGGGCCGGTACCCCAGCTCCTTGATCGCGGCGAGTACACGCTCGCGCGTTGCCGGGGCGACCGGCCGGGGTCCGTTGTTGATGACATAGCTGACGACGGCGGTCGAAGTCCCCGCCAGCCGCGCCACATCATCCCGAGTCACCTTGGCCACGCGCGGAGTCTACGCGGATATACCCGCTCCGGGCAGGGCGAGCGGAAGCTTCCACGGGTACCTCGTGTGCGGAAGCAATGCCCTGCCCGGGGGCTCCTTATGCCTCCGCCGGTACCTCGGCCGCGTCCAGGGCGACCGTCTCGTCCGCATCCTCCGCCTTTGCCCGGTCGGCCTTGGCCTTCGCCTCGTCGGAGACGCGGTCGGCCTTCTCGGGCGTAACGAATCGATAACCGACGTTGCGGACGGTCCCGATCAGCGACTCGTGCTCGGGGCCGAGCTTGGCGCGCAGCCGTCGTACGTGCACGTCGACCGTGCGGGTGCCGCCGAAGTAGTCGTAGCCCCAGACCTCCTGGAGCAGCTGGGCGCGGGTGAAGACGCGGCCCGGGTGCTGGGCGAGGTACTTGAGGAGCTCGAACTCCTTGAAGGTGAGGTCGAGGACCCGGCCCTTCAGCTTCGCGCTGTACGTCGCCTCGTCGACCGACAGGTCGCCGTTGCGGATCTCCATCGGGGAGTCGTCGTTGACGATCTGCTGGCGGCCCATGGCCAGCCGCAGCCGGGCCTCGACCTCGGCCGGACCGGCGGTGTCGAGGAGCACGTCGTCGATGCCCCAGTCGGCGGTGACGGCCGCGAGGCCGCCCTCGGTGACGACCAGGATGAGCGGACAGCCCGGTCCGGTGGAGCGCAGCAGCTGGCACAGGCTGCGGACCTGCGGGAGGTCACGACGGCCGTCGATGAGGATGACGTCGGCACCCGGGGTGTCGACGAGAGCCGGGCCTTCCGCCGGTGCCACGCGCACGTTGTGCAGCAGCAGGCCGAGGGCCGGCAGCACCTCCGTCGACGGCTGGAGGGCATTGGTCAGGAGCAGCAGAGAACTCATACGTCTGGTTCCTCCTCGGTCCCTGCGAGGACGTGTGTGGTGCATCACCTGCTCTGCGATCCCGAAGGCCCCGTACACCGGCGGTCACCTGGAGTTTCCCGCTTCGTATACAACGCTTCCGAAAGCACAAAAGGACCCGGGGGCTACGCTGCCCGAGTCCTCTGCCCAGCAGAATAGCCCACATGAGCACTACTCCGGCAGGTCATGTGGCGCGATCCACCGTTCGTCCGAACTTCGAGACGAGCAGACGTACACCTTTACGGACGTTTCTACACACGGACGACGGCGTGACGATCGATTCCGTATACGACCCGTCGAGAGCTGTATACGACGTCTCCGCGCAGCCTGCCGGACACCTGGCGTTCGTCGTGGCGCACGGCTTCACCGGCGACGTGGACAAGCCGCATGTGCGCCGGGTGGTCGACGCGTTCGCGCAGTACGGGGCCGTGGTCTCGTTCTCCTTCCGCGGGCACGGAGCGTCCGGCGGGCTGTCCACGGTCGGCGACAAGGAGGTGCTCGACCTGGCGGCCGCGGTGCGCTGGGCCCGGGAGCTCGGGCACACGCGCGTGGCCACCGTCGGCTTCTCCATGGGCGGCTCGGTGGTGCTGCGGCACGCCGCTCTGTACCGGTCGGGGCAGGAGGGGCGCACGGAAGCGTCCTCGGACGCGGTGGTTTCGGTCAGTGCACCGGCTCGCTGGTACTACCGGGGTACGGCCCCTATGCGAAAGCTCCACTGGCTGGTAACCCGCCCCGAGGGCCGACTGGTGGGCCGCTACGGCTTCCGTACGAGGATCACGCACCGCGAGTGGGACCCGGTCCCGCTGTCCCCGGTGGAGGCGGTACCGCACATCGCGCCGACCCCCCTCCTGATCGTGCACGGCGACCGGGACGGCTACTTCCCGGTGGACCACCCGAGGTCCCTGCACGAGGCGTCCGGCGGCCACGCCGACCTGTGGATGGAGCCGATGGGCCACGCCGAACACGCGGCCGACGACGAGCTGCTCGGCCGGATCGGGGACTGGAGTGTCGGAGCGGCGGGCTAGCCTGGCCCCGTACACAGCCGATTGATTGTTCGTCGTTGATCGTTGATTGAGGAAGCGGATGCCAAAGGTCACGGTGCGCTACTGGGCCGCCGCGAAGGCCGCGGCCGGGGTCGGTGAGGAGCCGTACGACGCGGCCACCCTCGCCGAGGCGCTGGACGCGGTGCGCGAGCGACACCCCGGGGAACTGGCGCGCGTGCTGCAGCGATGCTCTTTCCTCATCGACGGTGACCCCGTGGGCACCCGCGGACATGAGACGGTACGGCTGGCCGACGGCGGCACGGTCGAGGTGCTCCCGCCGTTCGCAGGAGGGTGACGATGACGGATCAGCCGTACCAGCAGGGTTACGACCCCCAGTGGCAGCAGGCGTACGACGACCCGTATGCCGCGCAGCAGTACACGCAGCAGTGGCAGGGGCAGACCTGGGAGACGCAGTACCAGGCGCCGGTCACGACGGCGGAGACGGGATACCTGCCGCCGCAGGCCCCCAACGACCAGGCGCAGTACGGGAATCAGGCCCCTGCGTGGCAGCAGGCGCAGCCGGTCCAGGCGGCTCCGGCGCCTGAGCAGTCGTCCCCTGACGCCTCCGGTTACGGCCCCGCCACCCTCTCCGGCAACGCCCGTATCACCGACGCCCAGCGGGCCCGACTCGAAGGGCGTTCGCCGATCATCGAGCCCGGGATGCAGCCCGCGGGGCTCACGGCGCTGCTCGGTCTGCTGCTCTCCGGTACGGCGGCGGTCGGCTCGTACGCCCTCCTCGTACCGCTCGTCGTCCTCCAGGCCGTCACCGCGGCGGGCTGGTTCCGGCTGAACGGCATGTGGCCGGCCCGGCAGGGCATCGCGCTGGCGTTCCTGGGCGCGCTGGTCGCGGACGTCGTGCTGCTCGCGGCGGGGCGGGAGAACGGCCCGGCGGCGATCCTCGGCACCCTCGGCGTCTGGGTCCTGCTCTCCCTGGTCCTCCAGCTGCGCTCGCACGCCGATCCGGACACCCGGATGTACGGCCTGATGGCGACGGTCGCCTCGGCGGCGCTGTCGATCGTCGCGGCGGGCTACCTCGCGGCGGCCGCGGACGCGGTGTCGGTAGGCGCGGCGGCGGTCGCCGTGGCCGTGCTCGCCCGCGCCCTCCCGCTGCCCACGCCGGCGTCCGTCGTCGTCTCCGTCCTCGCGGCGGCGGGCGCGGGCATCGCGGTCGGCGGGATGACGGGCCTGGGCGCGAAGGGCGCGCTGCTCGGCGCGGGCGCGGGGGTGTGCGCGCTGATCGGCCACCGGGTCGCGAGCTACGACTACCCCTCCCGCTTCGTCCACTTCACGGCCGGCGTGGCGCTGCCACTGGCGGCGGCGGCACCGGCCGTGTACATGCTGGGCCGGGCGATCAGCGCGTGACGTGACCTCGCGGTGATCATCGCGGCGATGTGACAGCGCCCGGTCAAGCTCTGTCACAGATGATCGACAATTTCCCGGCTCCCCTTGCCCCCGGGGTTAGTGTCGCCGTCGACGGCCTACCCGTCCGTCGACCCAAACGCCGCTCCGCCGACCGCTGCTCCGGGGGGAACACCGCATGCGCGCCCTGCGAATACTTCTGATCGTCGTCGTGATCCTGGGCGGCCTGTTCGTGATCGCCGACCGCGTGGCCGTGCACTTCGCCGAGAACGAGGCGGCGGACAAGGTGCGCAGCACCGAGGGGCTGGACACCACCCCGGACGTCTCGATCAAGGGCTTCCCCTTCCTCACCCAGGTCGCCTCCGGTGAGCTGGACGACGTCGTGGTCGACATCAAGGACTACGACGCCGACACCGGCACCGCCGGCAAGACCATCCGCATCGACGACCTGCACGCCGACATGAAGGACGTCACCTTCAGCGGCGACTACAGCTCCGCCACGGCGCAGACCGCCACGGGCACCGCGCTGATCTCCTACGACGAGCTGCTCAAGAACGCGGCGACGGAGCCCGTCGACATCGGCCTCGGCTTCACCGGCAAGGTCGTCGGCCTCGGCGACGGCGGCAACGGCAAGATCAAGGTCACCCTCGACGTCACCGGCCCCGGCATCGGCACCCAGAAGGTGAACGTCCTCAGCGCGGTCACCGTCAAGAACAACACCGTCCAGGTGCACGCCGACAACCTTCCCAAGCTCCCCGGGGTCAGCCTCGTCGAGGACCGTTTCCGCCAGGCCTCCGACTTCCAGCAGGCCATCGACCAGCTGCCCGGTGGCATCGAGCTCGATTCGGTGAAGGCCGCGGCGGATGGTGTGGAGATCGCGGTGAAGGGTTCGAACGTCAAGCTGGCGGGGTAGGACGACGTCCGACAGGCGAGACGGCCGTGTCCGTACCCGAGATGGGACGGCGACCGGATGGGGCCGGGGCCCCGTGGGGGCGCCCCTCCCCGTCGATTCATCCCACATTCCGGACGATCGCATCTCACAATACGACACACCGGTGACATGCCCGCGTTTCCGTCCCTAAGCTCGACCGCATGCAGAGTTCGACGAGTGTCCTCCGGCCACGGGGACAGGCGGTTCTCACGAAGCGGCGGGCAGTAGACCTGTGCCGCGTCGCCGCCATGCTCTGTCGCGCCTTCTGAGCGGACGGCACCGACCTCCGCATTCCCAGCTGCCCTGTCACGGGCATCCGTGCGCCCCGAACTGCCCCGGAGGAGAAAGAGCATGAGCCGCAGCGACGTCCTCGTAGACGCCGACTGGGTCCAGGAGAACCTGGACAACCCCGAGATCGCGATCGTGGAGGTGGACGAGGACACCACCGCCTACGAGAAGAACCACATCAAGAACGCGATCCGCATCGACTGGACCAAGGACCTGCAGGACCCGGTCCGCCGTGACTTCATCGACCAGGAGGGCTTCGAGAAGCTCCTCTCGTCGAAGGGCATCGCCAACGACACCCTGGTGATCCTCTACGGCGGCAACAACAACTGGTTCGCCTCGTACGCCTACTGGTACTTCAAGCTCTACGGCCACGAGAACGTCAAGCTTCTCGACGGCGGCCGCAAGAAGTGGGAGCTGGACGCCCGCGAGCTGGTGGAGGAGGTTCCCGAGCGTCCGGCCACGAACTACGAGGCCAAGCCGCAGGACACCTCCATCCGCGCCTTCCGCGACGACGTCGTGGCGGCCATCGGCTCGCACAACCTGGTCGACGTGCGCTCGCCCGACGAGTTCTCCGGCAAGCTGCTTGCCCCCGCGCACCTGCCGCAGGAGCAGTCGCAGCGTCCGGGTCACGTCCCGTCCGCGCGCAACATCCCGTGGTCGAAGAACGCCAACGACGACGGCACCTTCAAGTCGGACGAGGAGCTCAAGGAGCTCTACGCCGAGGAGCAGGTGGACCTCGCCAAGGACACGATCGCCTACTGCCGCATCGGTGAGCGCTCGGCCCTGACCTGGTTCGTCCTGCACGAGCTGCTCGGTGTCGAGAACGTCAAGAACTACGACGGCTCCTGGACCGAGTACGGCAGCCTCGTCGGCGTCCCGATCGAGCTCGGCGCCAACAAGTAAGACCCCTCTTCCCAACCGACCGGCCTTCCTTCCGGTCAGACCCCTCTGAATCTGGAGAAAGACATGTGCGGAGCGAAGGCCGGCGGCCCGGACGCATCGACGATCAAGCCCGGTGAGACCACCATCCAGGGCCAGGTGACGAAGGACGGCGAGCCCGTCGTCGGTTACGTCCGTCTCCTGGACTCGACCGGTGAGTTCACGGCCGAGGTCCCGACCTCGGCGACGGGCCAGTTCCGCTTCTACGCGGCCGAGGGCACCTGGACCGTCCGCGCGCTGGTCCCCGGCGCCACCGCCGACCGCACGGTCGTCGCCCAGCAGGGCGGCCTGGCCGAGGTCGCGATCGCGGTCTGAGACCTGAACACCGCAGGGGCCGTACTCCTCGGAGTACGGCCCTTCGCCATGCCCGGGCCTACCTGGAGGCACGCTGGCAGGTCGGCGTCGCGTGGTGCCTCCTTGACGCGTCGGTGGGCCTGCGTCGATGCGGGTGTTTCGGCCCTCGCTGCCCGTGCCGGACGCGCGTGGCCCGGCCTACCCTGGACCTATGTTGGCTCGGCGGCGGCGCGTGTACTTCGCCATGATGGGGACCTGTATCGGGCTCTTCGTCCTGGCCTGGGGGGTCGTGCGTATCTGGTCGGTTCCGGCGGCCGTTGCCATGTGCGTGGTCGCCATGGTCATCCCGCCGTTCGCCGCGATGGTCGCGAACCGGCGGGGGCCGGACGACCGCTGGTGGGACGATCCCTCCGGCGACCCGAAGTCCGACGAGTGGTGGGACGAGCTGGACGGCAAGAAGCGGGGCCAGTGAGCGGGGTCGGTAAGCCGGGCCAGTAGTCCGCCGGCGCCTGTGCCGTCCCGTCAGCTCGTGTGCTTCACGGGCAGGCGCAGCAGGTCGGTGCCCAGGACCATACGACCGCCGTACCCGGCGCTGCTCGCGCTGTCGCGCAGCAGACGGCGCCAGGTCGCGTCGGGGACGGTGGCCGGGTCGCCGGGGCCGAGGTGGGTGGCGACCAGGGTGCCGACACCGGCCGCGGCGGCGATCGCGCCGAGCTTCGCCACGTCGGTGTGGGTGGCCAGGATGTGGTCGACGAGGGCCTGCGGGAGGCCGAGACCGAGCAGCCCGGCCGGGTAGACGGCCTCGTGCACGAGTACGTCCGCGCCCTGGGCCAGCGTGATGATGTTGGGCGTGGGAGCCGTGTCGCCGGAGAAGACGACGCTGCCGTGGTCGGTGTCGAAACGGTAGGCGTAGGCCGGGAAGACCGCGCCGTGCGGCACGAGGATCGCTGTGACCTTGACGTTGTCGTCCTCCATGACCGTGAACGGCTGCATGGCGGGCGCGGTGTCCGTCGCGGAGGCGCCGGCGCTGTCCGGCGGCAGGACGTCGTGGACGTCCAGCAGGGTGGCCGGGTCGATACCGGCGTGCTCCGTCATGAAGAACGTGGGCGAGGCGGCGTACGCCTGACCGGCCAGCTTCGTCATCTCGACGGTGCCGGGTATGGGTCCGGGCGCGCCGGCCACGGTCGAGGAGATCCCGGTGGCGCCGGGGCCGTACACGGACACCGTCGTCTGGAAGCCCTGGGTCCCGGCCGCGCCCGCGGCCAGCAGCGGGAAGGCGTAGTAGTCGACGATGTGGTCGGCGTGCAGATGGGTCAGGAAGATGCCGGTCAGCGACGGCAGTGAGAGGCCCGCGCGCATGTACTGGGTGACCGCGCCGCGGCCGCAGTCGACGAGGTACGTCCTGCCGTTGACGACGAGGGCGGACGAGATGCCGTAGCGGTTCGCCAGCGGCGGCGGCCCGGCGTTGGTGCCGAGCAGGACGAGCGACAGGGCCGCGCCGGCGGCGTCGGTGGAGGTGTCGGTCGCAGCCGCGGCCGGTGCGGCGGATGCGGCGATCAGCGGGGCGACGGCCAGCGCCGAGGCCGTCACGGCACCCAGCAGGCTCCGGCGGGACGGGTGGTCGTGGAGGCAGGGTTCGTTCTCGTCGGCTCGGCACATGACGGGGCGGCTCCTCTGTGGTGCGCGGTACGTCGTGAGGGTTTCGTGAGGGGGGCTGGCGGCACACGTTAGCGGGAGCCACTAAATCGTTCTAGGGCCTTGCGCGTATCTGTTTTCGGACTTCGCATCCTGATCCGCACGACGGCTGTAGGCTGAGCCTCGGCCGTATGACTAGAACGATCTGGTCCGGCCATATTTACACAATCTCCTCAAGCGGTATCATCTCGCCCGTCGAGCGGACCGTAACGGGTCCGTCACTCCGAGCACGCTGGGGACATCCGTGGCAGTGCATGCGCGCGCGTCGAAGAGGCAGAGTCGTACGGACGGTGGGGGGAGCCGTCAACTATCCCTGCGCACAGCCCTGTTGGTGCTGGCGCTGGTGCCCTGCGTGGCTCTGGTGGCCCTGTGGTCGACGACCTCCGTGCAGCTGTACAGCGACTGGCGGACGCAGAAGAACCGCAGCGACTCGGCGCAGCAGTCCTCGGTCAAGGTCGCCCAGGTCTGGTACAGCCTCCAGGAGGAACGCCGGCTCAGCGGCGCCGCGTTGGCCCAGCCCAACACGTACCGCTCCCAGCTCGCCGCCCAGCGCGAGCGCACCGACGCGACGGCGAAACTGGTCCTGGCGCTGCCCAGCACCGGCTGGGACGGCCCCGCCGACCTCGACCGCGATGTCGCCGCGGTGATCAAGAGCCTTGGCAAGCTGGAGAGTTACCGCGAGGCCGTCGACCGCCGCACCGCCACGCAGCAGCAGACCTACGACGACTACACCTCGCTGATCTCCGCCGACCTCAAGCTCTTCTCCACCATGAGCTACCTCGGCATGGCCGACGTCGACTACCGCATCCGGCCCGCCAACGACGCGATCTGGGGCATGGAGATGGTCGCGCGCGAGAACGCGATCGTCACCCGCGCCACCGCGACCGGCCACCTCTCCGACGACGAACGCGGCCAGCTCGCCGAGCTGGTGGGCTCCCAGGACTTCATCTACTCCGCCAAGGTGCTGCCCAACCTGCCCGCCGACCAGGCGGCCAGATACGACAAGTTGATGTCGGGCAGCGCCTGGAAGCAGAAGACCGCGAGCGAACAGGCCGTCCTGCACGGATCGGCGTCCGCCGACGGCTCCGTGTCCGCCTCGCTCGCCAAGAAGTGGAGCGGCGCGATCACCCAGATCGCCCCCCAGCTCCAGAAGTTCAACCAGGCCTACTGGCTCATCATCAACGCCTCCATCGCGGACGAACTCCACTCGATGCAGATGAAGTTGATCGTCACCAGCGCCCTGGACGCGGCGGCCGTCGTCCTGGTCGTCGTGATCAGCCTGCTGCTCACCCGGATGCTGCGGCGGCGGATCTTCGCTCTGCGCCAGGCGGCGCTGGACCTGCAGACCCGGATGCCGTCCGTGGTGGAGCGGATGCGGCGCGGCGAGGCGGTCGACCCCGACGCCGAACTGCCGCCGATCCCGCACAGCGACGACGAGCTCGGGCAGTTGGGGCAGGCGCTCAACCTCGCCCGGCACAGCGCGCTGGACACCACGATGACCCAGGTCGGCCAGTTCCGCGGGTTCGAGAAGCTGCTGCAGCGCATCGCCCGCCGTACGCAGCTGCTGATCGGGCTGCAGATGAAGAAGCTCAACGAACTGGAGCGCCGGCACGAGGACCCCGAGGTGCTGGAGGGCCTGTTCGACCTCGACCACCTGACGGCCCGGCTGCGGCGCTACGAGGAGAACCTGGTGATCCTCGGCGGCGGCCAGCCGCAGCGCAAGTGGCGCAAGCCGGTGCTGATGGTGGACGTGCTGCGCTCGGCGCAGAGCGAGGTCCAGGACTACCGGCGGGTCCAGATCGAGGTGGAGGGCCGGGTCTGGCTGGCCGAGCGCGCGGTGGGCCTGGTGGTCCATGTGCTGGCCGAGCTGATGGAGAACGCGGTGACGTTCTCGAAGCCGCCGACTCCCGTGGAGGTGTACGCGTCCCGGGTGGGGCGCGGGCTCGCCGTGGAGATCGAGGACCGCGGCATGGGCATGGCGCCCCAGGAGTACGACGAGGCGAACCGGCTGATGGCCGACCCGCCCCGGATGGACGTGCTGTCGCGGGCCGAGGACGTCCGGCTGGGCCTGTACGTGGTGGCCCGGCTGGCGCAGGGTCTCGGACTCCAGGTGGAGCTGCGGCCCTCGTCGTTCGGCGGCACCCGGGTGGTCGTCCTGATCCCCGAGGAACTCGTCCTCGACGACGCCGCGGTCGAGCCGGCCCCGGAGCCGGTCGGCGTCGCGGCCGGGGCCTTTGGCGCAGCGGCCGGGTCCGCGGACCGGGTGCCGCCGATGCCGCGGACCGCGCCCACCGCGCACATCGGCGCCCCCGCCACGGCCCCGCGCCCTGGGTCCGGCCGGGGCGCCCTGGGCGGCGTGCGGCGGATCCCCGGGCGGACCGGGACGGCGCCGCACCTTCCCGACGCGCCGGAGCCCCACCTGCCCAGCACCGAGCCGTTGCCCAAGCGGGTGCGGATGGCCAGCCTCGTCGACGAACTGCGCGACCCGGCCGCGGACGTGCGGCCGGCCGAAGCCGAGGAGCGGCCGACGGTCCGCGTCGGCGGCCCGGCCCGCTCGGGCGCGACGATCGGGGCCTTCCAGCGCCAGTCCAGGATCGCCCGGCAGGGGGCCTTCGCCGCGCACTCGGCCCTGGCCGACCGGGACATCACGACCGAACGAGCCGCCGGTCCGGCCGAACACCGGGACGGCACAGCGGATCACCGAGCCGGAGACCGGGATCGCCCCGGGATCCTGCCGCATCGCAGACGGACCTCTACGGAAGACTGACCATGACACAGCGAACGACCGCCACGCATCAGGACCTCGACTGGTTGCTGGATGGCCTGGTCGAACAGGTTCCCGGAACCCAGCACGCGATCGTGCTGTCGGACGACGGGCTGGTGGTGAGCCAGTCCCGTTCCATCGCCCGTCGGGACGCCGAGCGCCTGGCCGCGGTGGCCACGGGCCAGCAGAGTCTGGCCCGCGGCGCCGGGAAGCTGTTCAACGGCGGTCCGGTGCAACAGGTCATCGTCGAGATGGCCGACCTGTGGCTGTTCATCTCCGCCGCGGGCGCCGGCACCCACCTCGCGGTCGTGGCCTCCCAGGACGTCGAGGCCGAGGTACTGGCCGTGGCCATGCACACCCTCATGCAGCAGGTGGGCCGCCGCCTCGGCACCGAGGCCCGGGTCGCCTCCGTGAGCCTTGAGGGCGGTGTACGTGAGTGAGCCACTGGATGGACGACCTGGAGGCGGACGCGGGTGACCCGGAGGAACTCTCCGTCCGGCCCTACACCCTCACCCAGGGGCGGACGGCACCGGCCCGCGACGACCTCACCCTGATCACCATCGTCACGACCGTGGACCCGGCCCCGGGCCGGAGTGCCGCCCGCGGTCTGCAGCCCGAGCACCTCGTGATCCTCAGGCAGTGCCGTGGCTCGGCGGCGGTGGCGGAGCTCTCCGCGGGGCTGAACCTCCCGGTGTCGGTGACGAAGATCCTCATCGACGACCTGGTCGCCCGCGGCCAGGTCACCACCCGGCCGCCGATCGCCATGGCGGCGGGCAACGAATCGGACATGAACCTTCTACGAGCGGTGAGAGATGGTCTTCGCAGACTCTGAGCCGGCCGCCGGGGGCGTGCGCGCGAGCACACCCCCCGCGGCCGTCAAGATCCTTGTGGCAGGCGGCTTCGGCGTGGGCAAGACGACGCTGGTCGGGGCGGTCAGCGAGGTGACGCCGCTGCACACGGAGGAGTACCTGACCGTCGCGAGCGAGGGCGTCGACGACACCGGCGGGGTGGAGGACAAGACCACCACCACGGTGGCGATGGACTTCGGCCGCATCACCGTCAACCCCCAGCTGGTCGTCTACCTCTTCGGCACCCCGGGCCAGGAACGCTTCTGGTTCATGTGGAACGACCTGGTCCACGGTGCCCTCGGCGCGGTCGTCCTGGCCGACACCCGGCGGCTGGAGAGCAGCTTCGCGTCCATCGACTTCTTCGAGAGCCGCGGCATCCCCTTCGTCATCGGGGTCAACTGCTTCCACGGCCACGTCGACCGCGCCGAACAGGAGGTCCGCGACGCCCTCACCCTCGGTCCCGAAGTGCCCCTGGTGATGGGCGACATGAGAAGCAGGGAAGTCGGCCGCGACCTGCTCCTGGCGCTGGTCGAGCACCTGATGGCGAGGATGTCGAGGCCCTAGTAGACGAGGGCCTGGGTGTCCTCGGCGAGGGCCTCCTGTACGAAGACCTGCGCGCCGGCGATCCGTACGCCCTCGATGACGTCCTTCTCCGTGATGTCCCGGCGGGCGGCGCACTGCGTGCACAGGGTGAGGCGGCCGGCGGCCAGGACCGAGTCGATCAGGTCGGGCAGCGGTGCCGCGTGCGGCAGCTCGAACTCGGCCGCCCGGCCCGGCAGCGCGAACCACGCCGACTCGCCGGTCAGCCAGAGGGAGACGTCGACGCCGCTGGCCACGGCCACCGCCGCGACCGTGAACGCCTGCGAGCAGCGCTCGGGGGCATCGGCCCCCGCCGTCACCTTGATCACCAGCTTCTTCGCCATGGCCGAATCGTAATCAACGCCCTTACAACTTCGTGCGTCGGCCATGGGTCTCCTGTGCGCGCGCATACGGAATGCGCGCTTCACGTTTGTGGGGGGACGTCTTGGAAGTACCCGAAGAAGGAGCTGACGCACCGGTTGTACCGGTTGTGCCGGACACGTCAGTACAGGAGCCGCAGCCCGCACCCCGCCGCCGTGGCCGTACCACTCTGCTCATCGCCGGTGCCGCCGTACTCGGCGTGGTCGCCGGTACCTGCACCGGCTATCTCGTCCAGGCCGACCGCGAGCCGACGAAGCTGCCCTCGCTGTCCCAGCCGGTGCTCGCGCAGGCCAAGGGTGACGGACCCGAGCCCCTGTCCGCGGCCCAGGACCGCCGGGTGAAGACCGACGGCGACCTGCGCAAGCTGCTGCTGAAGAAGCCGGCCGGTGCGAAGGACGCCGACTATCTGATGGGCGACGACGGCTGGATGGACCTGGCCGCCTACGCCGAGACCTACGACCATCCGCAGTCGGTCTTCGGTGACCTCGTCTCCGAGGAGTTCCGCCGGGCGGCCGTCACCGGCTGGACGGTGGGCAGCACGTACGGCGTGGAGATCCGGCTGGTCCAGTACCGGCAGCAGGAGCGCCTGGAGGCCTCCGAGACCGTCGACGACCAGCAGTACTGGCGGCAGTCCAAGAAGGGCACCCGCAGCTGGCCGATCCCGGGCACCGGGAAGGGCATGGTGTACGTCGACTCCCGGCCCGAGACCGAGGCGGGCTATCTGCCGCAGTACAACGCGGAGGCGGCTGCCTGGCGCGGTGACATCGCCCTGGAGATCTTCGTCTGGGACAGCAAGCCGGTCCCGCAGAAGACGATCATGGACCTGGCAAAGCGGCAGATGGAGCGGCTGTGAGCGAGAACCAGAACCAGCCGGTCGGCGAGGTCGGGCCGGTCGAGCTCGTCGAGTCCGCGGACGCGCCGGAAGCACCCGCCGACCAGGCCGACAAGGCTGACAAGCCCGTCCGGCGTGGCCGGGTCGTCGCCGTCGCCGGTTCCGCGCTGTTCGCCGTGGCCCTCGTCGCGGGCGTCGGCTACACGGTCGTGACCGTGAACGGCGCCGACCGGGACGCGGGGGCGCCGGTGTGGCACCTCCCCAAGGCGGACGCCGAGAAGGCGAAGGCGGCCTCCGCGAAGGGGTTGTCGGGGATGCTCGTCCCGTTCGGCTCGGACGGCTGGAGCCGGGGGCCGGACATCGCGCAGTACGGGTCCGACGCCGAGCTCAGCGGCGCGGAGGCGACGGCGCTGCGCAAGGAGTCGCTGAGCGGGCTGCCGCGCACGCAGCGCAAGGAGCTGGAGAAGCAGATCGACAAGCAGCGGCTGGAGGGTGTGGCGATGCGCAGCTACGTCAGCACGGACCAGAGCTCGCCGATCTACACCGACCACGCCTCGATCGTCAGCATCGAGCTGACGCGGATGGACAACAAGGCGGCCGTCCGCGACATCTCTGAGGCCCAGAACGAGCTCCTCGACGCGCTGGGCATCTTCCGTGCCGGCCCGAAGATCAAGGGCCACAAGGACGCCGGCTGCTTCCTGGCGCCGGCCGACAAGAAGGAGAAGCTCGACGAGATGTACTGCTCGGCCTATGTGGGCGACGTCCTGGTCACGGTGACCGCGAGCAGCGTCAAGCCGATGCAGACGAAGAGTGTGGCGACGCTGGTGAAGCAACAGCTCGACCGCATCGCCGAGCCGGGGGAGGCGGTATGACCGAGCAGCAGCAGACCGGCCCCGGGGGGCCGGAGCAGACCGAGACACCACAGCCGGACGCGCTTCCGGAACAGGCCGGGGAACTCCGGGCGCCCGTGGTGTCGGAGCAGGCCGGGGAGCTCCAGGCGCCCGCGGTGCCGGAGCAGGTTGAGGAGTCTCGGCCGGCCGTGGTGCTGGAGCAGACCGAGGCGCCTCAGCCTCATGTGACCCCGGAGCAGACCGAGGTCCCGCCGGTGCCGGACGCGGCTCCTGCCGTGGCGCCGGGCGTGCCTCCCGCCGTGGCGCCGGGCGCGGCTCCCGTCGTACCGCCGGACGCCCTGCCCCTCGTACCGCCGGACGCCCCGGCCCTCGTATCCCCGGACGTCCTGCCCCTCGTACCGCCCGCTTCTCCGAAGAAGGACCGGCGGGTGTTGCGGGCCGTTTTGCGGTGGACCGCTGCCGTCGTCGTGTTCGCGGCGGCCGGGGCCGGGACGGCGTACGGGATCGCGGGGATGGAGCGGACGGACGTGCCCGGGCTCGGGACCGTGTCGGACGGGCGGTGGGACTATCCCACGCTCACCAAGCCGCCGCTGCCCTCCGGCAGTCCCGGGCCGTTCGCCGAGGAGAACAAGGCCGGGGCCCACTACGCCGACCTGCGTGCCCTGGTCCTGCCCGCGCCCAAGGGGGCGAGCGAGGACAAGGCGCTGCGCGGAGCCGATGGGTGGCTGCCGACGAAGGACTTCCTCGCGCAGTTCACCGGCAAGGACCGCGTCGACGCGCTGCGGCAGAACTTCAAGGACAACGGCCTGCGGCACATCGCGGCCCGCGGCTGGACGACGCCGGACGGCACCCGCACCCGCGTCTACCTGCTGCAGTTCGACACCGCGGTCGTCGTCGACGATCTCTTCTCCGGCGACATCGCCCCGTACAGCGGCCCGGGCTACTCCCTGCGCGGCGAAGGCGACTTCGCGGCCGACCAGGACTTCCCGTCCGCGGCCCGGGTCGAGTCGATCCCGTACTCGGTGTACGCGGAGTCGAAGCCGTACGGCAAAGAGCAGGTCCGGCAGGCCTATCTGTCGGCCGGTGACGTGCTCGCCATGGTCGTCCAGTCCCGGAAGGGCGCCGCGAAGGCGGTCCCGTTCCAGCAGACGGTCATCCTGCAGAGCGAGCTGCTGAGCTGAGCCCCGGCAGCGGGTAGTACCTCACACGGAGGGCCGGGCCCCGGCCGCGTAAGCTGGGGCCCGGCCCTGTGTACGTACAGCACCTCCGCTCGACAAGGAGCACCCCCGTGGAGATCTTCTTCGAAACCCTGCTGGTCCTGGTCTGCGTCGGCGTGCTCGCCTTCGCCGGGCTGACCGTGAAGAAGCTGTACCAGGGCCAGCGCTGACCCCCCTCTAGGAATCGCCCCTCATGATCGAGATCCCGTCCGACCTCCACAAGGACCTCGTCCCGCTCGTCTTCCTGCTCGGCAACTGGGCCGGCGCGGGCGTGCACGACTTCCCCGGCGCCGAGAAGTGCAACTTCGGCCAGGAGGTCAGCTTCACCCACGACGGCCGTGACTTCCTGGAGTACCACTCCCACACCTGGGTGCTGGACAACGACGGGAACAAGGTCCGGCCCCTGGAGTCCGAGTCCGGCTTCTGGCGCATCGACGCCGACCGCAAGGTCGAGGTGACGATGGTCCGCAACGACGGTGTCGTCGAGGTCTGGTACGGCGAGCTGGCCGACAAGAAGCCGCAGATCGACCTGGTGACGGACGCGGTGGCCCGCACGGCCGCCTCGGGCCCGTACACCGGCGGCAAGCGCCTCTACGGCTACGTCAACAGCGACCTCATGTGGGTCGGCGAGAAGCAGACCCCCGAGGTCGAGCTGCGCCCCTACATGTCGGCCCACCTGAAGAAGGTCGTCACCCCGGAGGACGTCGAACGCTGGGCGAAGGCCCTCCCCGACGACATGCCGGACGACGGCATCGCGTTTTTCAAGTAGGCCTAGACTCGTCGGTGTGGTGAGCACCGACTGGAAGAGTGATCTGCGGCAGCGCGGCTACCGGCTGACCCCGCAGCGGCAACTTGTGCTCGAAGCCGTGGACACCCTTGAGCACGCGACCCCCGACGACATCCTCACGGAAGTGAAGAAGACGGCGTCGGGGGTCAACATTTCCACGGTGTACCGGACCCTGGAGCTGCTGGAGGAGCTCGGGCTGGTCAGCCATGCGCATCTGGGGCACGGCGCGCCGACGTACCACCTCGCCGACCGCCACCACCACATCCACCTGGTCTGCCGCGACTGCCAGAACGTGATCGAGGCCGACGTGTCGGTGGCCGCCGACTTCACGGCCAAGCTGCGCCGCGAGTTCGGCTTCGAGACCGACATGAAGCACTTCGCGATCTTCGGCCGCTGCCAGGACTGCTCCGGCAAGCTCAAGAGTTCAACTACCGAGTCGTAGGCTTGGGGATTATGAAGAGCCCTCTGCTGTCCCTGCCCGGCGCCGTCCCCGCCGAGGGCGTGGACGAAGGCGTAGCCGCCCACTACGGCGACCTGTTCCGCGAACAGCGTGCGCTCGCCGACGGCACCGGTTTCGTCGACCTGTCCCATCGGGGGGTCGTGACGGTCACCGGTGACGACCGCCTCAGCTGGCTGCACCTCCTGCTCACCCAGCACGTCAGCGACCTGCCGACCGGCCAGGCCACCGAGGCCCTGATCCTCTCCGCGCACGGCCACATCGAACACGCGCTGTACCTCGTGGACGACGGCGAGACGGTCTGGGCCCACGTCGAGCCCGGCACCCAGGCCGAGCTGATCGCGTACCTGGAGTCGATGAAGTTCTTCTACCGGGTCGAAGTCGCCGACCGCACCGCCGAGTTCGCGGTCGTCCACCTGCCCGCCGGTTCGATCGCCGAGGTACCGGAGGGGACCGTCGTACGGGAGACGTCGTACGGCCGTGATCTCTTCCTGCCGCGCGCGGACCTGGAGGCGTACGCCGAGAAGGCGGGCCCCGCGGTCGGGATCCTGGCGTACGAGGCGCTGCGGGTGGAGCAGCACCGCCCGCGGCTCGGCTTCGAGACCGACCACCGGACCATCCCGCACGAGCTGGGCTGGATCGGGACGGCGGTGCATCTGCAGAAGGGCTGCTACCGGGGTCAGGAGACCGTGGCCCGCGTCCAGAACCTGGGCAAGCCGCCGCGGCGGCTGGTCTTCCTGCACCTGGACGGCAGCGAGGTGCACCTGCCGCCGGCCGGCACCGAGATCCGGGTCGCGGACGAGGGACCCGACGGGCGGAAGATCGGATTCGTTACGACGTCCGTGCGCCACCATGAGCTGGGGCCGGTGGCGTTGGCGCTGGTGAAGCGGAATGTGGCCGTGGACGCGCCGCTGATGGCGGGCACGACGGCTGCGGCCCAGGAAACGGTCGTAGAACCCTAGAACCGTCGTAGAACCCTGGATCCTAGATCTCGACCAGAACCGTGAACGGGCCGTCGTTCGTCAGGGACACCCGCATCTTGGCGCCGAAACGGCCCGTCGCCACCGTCGCGCCGAGGGCGCGGAGCTGGGCCACGACCTCCTCGACGAGGGGCTCGGCGATGTCGCCGGGGGCGGCGGCGTTCCAGGTGGGGCGGCGGCCCTTGCGGGCGTCGCCGTACAGCGTGAACTGGCTGATCACGAGGAGCGGGGCGTCGATGTCGCTGCACGACTTCTCGTCGTGCAGCATGCGGATCGACCAGAGTTTGCGGGCGAGTTGGGCCGCCTTCTCCTTGGTGTCCTCGTGGGTGACCCCGACCAGGACGCACAGCCCCTCGCCGCTGATCTCCCCGACCGTCTCGCCGTCCACGACGACGCTCGCGCCGTCCACCCTCTGCACCACTGCACGCATGCCCCCATGATGCCGTGCGGTCGCGACCGCCCCGCAGGGGGCTTCTCAATGATCCTTAACCCCCCATGTGGGGCCGATCGGGGGCACTCGGTCACATAAGGGCCACTTGGGGTGGCACGATGCTTCCACCAGCCGGTCGAGGGGACGGTAGAGGCACATGAGCACACCGAGTACCGGGCGGCCGCCCGTCTCTCTGACGCGCGCCGGGGAGCGGGCGTCGACCCGGCCGCCCGTGCAGCGCACCGAGAGTCCGGACGGCGGGGCCTGGCTGCCCGCCGAGCCGCCCGAGCACGACCTGACCCTGCTGAACCTGCCCGAGCTGCGCACCCTGCGCCGGGACGCCCAGCGCGACGAGGCGGACCTCAGCTATGTCCGGCGGCTGCTGCAGGGCCGTATCGACATCCTGCGCGCGGAGCTGGCGCGCCGGTCGCCCGCGGGGGCGGCGTCCGTGGTGGACCGCCTCCCGGAGATCCTCACGGACGCACCGGCCCGCCACCGCTCCTCGGCCCGCCACGTCACGCTGGGCACCCCGCACAACGAGGAGTTCCGCCGCCTGGCCGCCGACATGCTCGCCGAGGTCGAACTCTCCGACCTGGCCGCCCGCACGGACCTCGAACTCAACACGGCGATGGGCCGGCTGGTCCGGTACGAGCAGCAGGTGTCGCGAAGGCGGCAGCGGTTGCAGCGGACGACGGACGACTGCAGTGCGGAGATCGCGCGGCGGTACCGGGAGGGCGAGGCACAGGTGGATGATCTGCTGACGTGAGGGGAGGGTGGGGTGGGGGGAAATCCGCGCGACACCCCACCACACGCCGCCTACCGTGATCCCATGAGCCGAGCCGCCGACGACATAGACGTCCGTCCGATCACCGAGGCCGAATTCCCCGAGTGGCTGCGGGCCGTCAAGGTCGGGTTTCTGCGGGAACCCGCCGTTCCGCAGTCCGAACTCGACGCCCGGCAGGGCCAGTTCGAGGACAACCGCTATCTCGGCGCCTTCGACGGATCCCGCTGTGTGGCGACCTTCCGCTCCTTCGCGCAGGAGGTCACCGCCCCCGGTGGCACCCTCGTCCCCGCCAACGCCGTCTCCGCGGTCACCGTCACCGCCACCCACCGCCGCCGCGGCCTGCTCACCCGCATGATGGGCCGGGACCTCGCGGCGGCGAAGGAGCGCGGTGACGTCGTGGCCACCCTGAACGCCGCCGAGTACCCGATCTACGGCCGCTACGGCTTCGGCCCCGCCACCACCACGGCCGAGTGGACGGTCGACGTCCCGCGGGCCGGCCTCGACCGCCGCTGGTCCGGCCCGGACGACGGCGCCCGTATCGACCTGGTGGACGCCGACGAGGCGGGCAAACTCGGCCCCGAACTGCACGACCGCTTCCGCCGCGCCACCCCCGGCGCGGTCAGCCGCAGCGACTGGCGCTGGCAGCTCGACACCGGCGCGCTGCGCGTCGACCCGAAGTGGACCGAGCCGTTCTACGCCGTGTACCGCGCGGCGGACGGCACGGTCGAGGGGCTCGCCGTGTACGAGGTGGACGACACCTGGGGCGACGCCAAGCAGCCGCTGGACACGGCGACGGTACGGGACCTGTTCGCGACGACCCCGGCCGCCGAGCACGCCCTGTGGCGCTACCTCTGCTCCATCGACTGGGTCACCCAGGTCAAGACCGGCCCACGCGCCCCCGACGACATCCTCCCGCACCTCCTGCCCGACCCGAGGGCGGCCAGGATCACGACGCAGGCGGACTGGCTGTGGGTGCGGATCCTGGATGTCGTACGGGCTCTGCAGTCGCGTTCGTACGAGGGGACCGGCGCCGTCGTCCTGGAGGTCACCGACCGGGCGGGCTTCACGGCCGGCCGCTACCGGCTCGAGGCGTCACCGGAGGGCGCGTCCTGCACACCGACGCGCGAGACCGCCGAACTCACCCTGGACGTCGCGGACTTGGCCCGGCTGTGGCTGGGCGACGAGTCGGCGGTACGGCTGGCGGCGCTGGGCCTGGCCCGGGAAGAACAAGCGGGCGCCGGCCGAAAGACCGACGCCCTGCTGCGTACGTCCAGGCGGCCTTGGTGCCCGGACATGTTCTGAAGCCCCTTTCTCCCGGGGACGGTTGGCGCTCATCCGTAGCTGTGCTCTTCAGTTGTAGGTGTGCTGTTCAGTTGTGACTGTGCTGTTGAGCTGTGGCAGTGCTGTTGGAGCTGTTCAGTTGTCGGTGTTCAGTTGTGGCTGTGCAGACTGACCGGGCTCCCGGCTCCCCTCCGGAAGGGAGCCCGGCCAGCCGGACTCGGTGTCAGCCCGCCTGGGCGAGCAACATGACGAGAATGAGTGCTCCCGCACCGCTGATCAGGCCGTTCTTGGCCTTGAGCCCGATGGAGAACACGACGCAGGCGATCACGAGAGCGAGAACGAGGGCGACGGGTGGCATTTCGATCCCTCCAAGTTTGACCATGTTGCTCAAGTTGGCGACCAACTCAACTCTACTTATCTCCGCTTGGAAGCGTCTTATAACCACCTTCCCTGGAACTGCCCAAAGATGGCGGGAAGTTGTAGTGTTTGGTCGTGGACCCGAAACACGCTTCCGTCAATGGACGGACGAGGTCACAGCGGCCACAGCGATCACATGAAGCGGTGGCCGACGAGCTGCGCGCGCGTATCAGGTCGGGTGCGCTCCGACCGGGTCAGCGCATGCCGACGCAGGCCAGGCTGGCCGTCGAGTTCGGCGTCGAGCGCGGCGCCGTACGCCAGGCGCTGCGCATCCTGCAGTCGGAGCACCTGCTGACCAACGTGTCGAAGGGCGCGCCCGCCACCGTCGCCCCCGACCTGGGCCTGACCAGGGCGCTTTCCGGCCCCGGGGCCCCGCCGCTGCCGACGATGGTGGCACTGGCCCCGCGCATAGAGGCGGCCTTCGCCGACACCCACGTAGAGATAGATGCCCTCTGCCTGACCTCGATCTCCCTCAACATCGCGCTGGGCGTGCCGCTGCGTCAGATCCACGCCGGGCGACTGAAACCGGCCAAGGTCGACGTCCGGATCCTGCTGCCGAGCGACGACATCGACCTGGCGTTCCCGACGCCGGTGGACCCCGCGGACGACGGTCGGCTGCAGCGCCGCTGGCTGACCAACCGCAACGCGCAGGGGCGGGTGCTCAAGCACAACCTGCTGGCGCTGCGGGCCACGCACGGCATCGATGTCCGGGTCACCTTCCGCGCGCTGCCCTTCACTCCGCCGGTGAAGCTGTACCTGCTCAACGGCACGGAGGCGCTCTTCGCGTACTACACCCTCTCCCGCCGTGAGGAGGAGATCGACGACGAGCAGCTGCAGATGTACGACGCCGAGGGCACCCAGTCCATGCTGTTCGCCTTCGAGCAGGGCGCCGACCTGCGGGACACGACGTTCGTGGAGCAGTCGCACCTGTGGTTCAACGCACTGTGGGAGACGATCAGTTCGGAGCTGGTGCTCACGGACTGACCGTCTCCCACGGAGTTACTGCTGGTACTGCCTGCACTACTGTTCTTGCCTTGCTGACCTGTGCGTTTCCGCTCATAGAGCGGGTCCGGCGACCAGCAGAGCGAGCACGACGGCTCCCATCGAGCTGATCGTGGGGTTCTTCGCCTTGAGGCCTACGGTGAGCAGCAGCAGCCCGATGATGCCGGTGACGCCGTACTTCACCTGGATGGACTGCTCGATGCCGACGACGAAGACGGCGGAGAGGAGGGCGAGGACAGGCACGGTGTTTCCCCCTTCGGTGCTTCGCGGGCGGGACGGTGCGCGGTGCGGCGGTGCGGTGGGGGGTGGAGGCGGTGGTGATGATGGAGACGGGGTGGAGCGTGGTGGAGCAGGGGCGGTGCATGGGCGGTGCCGGTTGGAACTGGTTGGAACCACGGAAGCAAAACCTCCGCCAACTAGGCTAAGTTGGCAACCAACTCCGTCTAAGTTATCCCCACTTGGTACCACCTTATAAACAAGTCACAAACAACTCCCCGTAGATGGATCCGAGTTGTAGCGTTTGGTCGTGACCCAGGAGAACGTGGCAGTGAACGGCAGCAGAAGGCTCTCGCCCCAGGAGATCGCCGACATCCTGCGGGAACGCATCCGCGCCGGCGACCTCAAGGCAGGGGACCGCCTGCCCACCCAGGCCGAACTCGCCGACGAGTTCGGAGTGGAGCGCGGCACGGTCCGCCAGGCCCTGCGCGCCCTCCAGGAGGACGGGCTGCTGACCAACGTGAGCAAGGGGAGCCCGCCGAGGATCGCGGAAGCGCCCGCGCCGGTGTCGGAGCGACCGCAGCCGACGATGGTGGCTCTGGCGCCGAGGCTCGCCGAGGCGTTCGCGGATCAGCATGTCCGCATCGACGCCGCGTGTCTGACCGCCGAGACCCTGATGCTGGCCTTGGGAGAGCCCCTCCGTCGTATTCACGCGGGCGAGGTGCGCCCCGAGTCGATCGACGTCCGTGTCCTGCTGCCGTCGCGGGAGATCGCGCTCGCTTTCCCCGTGCCCGTCGAGGGTCGCAGTGACGACGACCCGGTACACCAGCGCTGGCTGGCTCAGCGCAACGCCCAGGGCCACGTCCTGAAGCACAACCTCCAGGCCCTGCGCTCCACCCACGGGATCGACGTGCGTGTCTCTTTCCGCGCGTTGCCCTTCACGCCACCCATCAAGCTCTACCTGCTCAACGGCACCGAGGCGCTCATCGCGTACTACATGATCACCAAGCGCGAGGAGGAGTGGGACAGCGAGACCCTGGAGATGTACGACACCCTGGGCGGCAAGTCGCTCCTCTTCTCCTTCGAGCAGCGGGCCGGTCAACGGGACGCCGCGTTCGTCGAGCAATCCCAGAAGTGGTTCGACGCCCTCTGGGAAACCATCACGACGGACCTGACACTCTCCTAGTGACTAGTGATACGACGCAGACTGATCCGGTGACAGCAGAGACAGAGAACCTGCGAGAACTGATCACCGACGCCCGCTTCGTGCTGTTCGACTTCGACGGCCCGATCTGCCGACTGTTCGCCGGGCACACGGCGGAGGAGGTGGCGAAGGAACTCGTCGACTGGCTGGCCCGCCAGGGCCTGCGCGGGCTGCTCACCGAGGAGGAACGGGGCCATCCCGACCCCATGGTGGTCCTCTACGCCGTCAACCGCCGCCACCCCAACAGCGACCTGGTGGCGGAGCTGGAGGAGAGACTCACCCAGCAGGAGCTCAAGGCGGTCACGTCCGCGATGCCGACGGCGTACGCGGATCCGCTGATACGTACATGGTCGGCGGTGGGCAGCCGGCTCGCCGTGGCCACGAACAACTCGCCCCGCACGGTGACGGATTACCTCGCCCAACGAGGCCTGGCCGACTGCTTCACCCACCGCGTGTACGGCCGCACCAACGAACTCAACCTCCTCAAGCCGAACCCCCACACCCTCAACCGGGCCCTGAACGCGATGGGCGCGGCACCGTCGGCGGCCTTGATGATCGGCGACGCCCCCACGGACTACTGGGCCGCCGAGGAGGCCGGAGTCCCGTTCCTGGGCTACGCGCGTAACGAGTACAAGGCGAAACAGCTGCGAGATGCGGGCGCGCTGCATGTCGTCGGGTCGCTGTTGCCGGTGTTGCGGGTGTTGAGGGATCAGGCTTGACGCACCGTCAAGGCCAGCATCAGAAGTATGGTGCCGGCGCCGGCACACCCCGAGCTGCGGGCCTCGACTCCTATGCCGATCAGGATGAGGCCCAGCACGGCCACCATCTCGTAGGGCGTCTGCGTGAGCTGGTGCAGCACCAGAGCTGCGACTGACCCCACCAATTGGATGACCAGCATGGGACCCCAGCCCTGTCCACTTCCGAAGACCGATCAACTACCGGTCCAATTGGACTGATTGCCTTGGATTGGTTGTGCCCTGACTGCTTGATCGCTTAACAGTCAGACCGATGTGACTTGAATTGGTTCGTTATTGGCGCAGGAGAGGTACGGTCGCGATGTGAGCGCGGAACGTGGGGACGGCGTAGGGAGGGGCTCTTCCCTCCTGGAGACGCTGCGCACGCGGATCGTGGACGGAAAGTACGCCGTGGGTTCGCACCTGCCCACTCAGCGGGCGCTCGCGGACGAGTTCGGGGTGTCCCGTGAGACCGTGCAGCGGGTGCTTGCCGAGCTGAAGAGCGAAGGGTGGGTCGAGTCCCGTCAGGGCAGCGGCACATGGGTTGTGGAGCCGCCGATACATTCGCTGATCCAACCGCCTTCGACGCCGCGCCTGCGGGCCGCGCTCGGGCCCTTCATCCAGCGCGCCTTCGCCCAGCCGTCGGTGCGCCTCGATGTCTTCACGCTCACGTCGGAGAGCCTCGATGCGCACATCCGGCTTCAGGCGGAGCGCATCCGCCTGGGGGAGATCGGCCCCGAGAGCATCGAGCTGCGGATGCTGCTGCCTGCCGACACGGTCGATCTGCCGTATCCGAGGGCCAACAAGTCGGCTGGAAGCAAGGAAGACACGACGGAGATCGATCGCCGGCTCCAGGAACGGTTGCGCGACATCACCCGTCGGCACACGTCTTCGCTGCGAGCGGCACTGCGGGATCTGGAGACGGAAGGGCTGGTGTCGTCCGTGAGCGTGGAGGTCCGGTGGGTTCCTCTGGCTCCTGCCTTCAAGCTCTACATGCTGCAGGACGTCGAGGCGCTCTTCGGCCCGTACCAAGTGGTCAGGCGCTCGATCCTGTTGGACGATGACACCGAGATCGACGCCCTGGACGTCCTGGGCCTCGGCTCCACCCTCATACGGCACGTCAACGACCAGGGGGATCCCAACTCCACCGGATCTGTGTTCATGGAGAACTGGCAGGCCTGGTTTGATTCTTGGTGGGACTTGCTCGACGCTTTTTCCTAGCACGTACTTCTTGGCTGGCGCGGCATCCAGAGCGGATCGGCGATCACGGGATTCGCGGGCTTGATATAACCCATCACATCCCATAGATTCCGGTACCACTCCATGTGATGCTCGGCTATCTTCTGGGTTGATCGCGAGGTGGACCTTTTGTCCCACCCGGTGATCTTTACGTCTCCGTATGCCAGCCCGAAACCCTCGGTATCGAGGATTTCAAAGTCGTTTCCGTGCCAGTTCACATTGGCCTGTCTGATGCCATACGGTACCGCGAAAACCTTCTCCTGGTTGAGGATATAGAGTTTCCGCTCGGGGACCTGCGGTGACTCCCGGACCTCGCATGAAATGATGATGTGCGGGTTCTTTTCGTGTACGCGATCAAGAAGTCCTTTCAGGTCGTTCCAGTTGGGTACCGTGAACTTCTCCCGCATGCGTTCCCGGTTCTCTGCGGAGTCTCCAAAGTGCAGTATTCCGGTGGGTAGCCCAGCAGTGTCCGGGGCGGCTTCGAGCTTTCCCGGAAGGCTCAGTGGATGATTGAGATGAGCCACAATCAGGCACAGTTTAAGTTCTTGTGTGTGGACTTTTTGAGCGCCGAGCCGTATGAGATGCGGCCTGAGCAGATCGAGAAGCGTCTGCATTGAAAAGCCCGAGAAATCTATGCGCACGTGCCGTGCCTCGAATGCTTCCTTCATCGGGGCGCGCAGTTCTTCCAGGTCCGTATAAACGTGGACACCCGAAACTTCTTGCGGCTCGGAATCACTGATTGCATCGAAGAGTATGAGTGCGATGAATGCGGCGAAGGATCCGCCGAGGAACTGTTGCCCCTTGAGGAAGTTTCCCAATGGCTCAATCACTTCGGCAGCGACGCCGAGAACTGCAACGGAAGCGAGCGCCACCTTGACGACGCGTGGTTTCCACGAGTTCAGTGAAGTACGTATGCGCTCGAGTCTGGACGGGCTGCCGTCGCCCGGGCTGCGAGAGGACACCCTCTACCCCCTGTGTGCCGCGATGCTGAGGCGGCAGCGATGCCTGTCGATCTCCGAGGCAACCATGATGCCTCGGTCAACTCGACCGCACCAGAAGGTCAGTTAGGGCTTCACGAGAGCCTTGGCGGCCCTGATGACAGGCTCGTGGGACGACACCACCCAGTCAGCGCCGAGACGCCGCATCTTCGCCGCGCGCCGTCTTGAGCCAAGACGCCACATCCACGCCGGGCGCCTTCTTGACGGGGTGTAGCCGAGGAACCGTGTTCCCGCCTCGTTGGACGCCTCCAGATCGGTGAGTTGGTCTCCGATCAGCAGACATTCTCCTGGCGCCAGCCCGAGGTACTTGACGGCACGGTTCACACAGTCGGGGTTGGGCTTCATGTGGCGCAGTTCCTTGGGGTCACGCCCCATGACGGCTTCGAACTGCGGCTGGAGCCCGTTGGATTGGAGAAACCACGTCACAGGCCCTTCCGCGTTGTTGCTCACGATCACAAGCCGCTTGCCAACTTCGTGCAGTGTGTTCACGAGTGTGACGATGCCTGGCGCCGGCTTGGCTGATCGCGCGGCGATGGACTCGTGATCGGTGACGATGGCTTCCGCTTGCTCAAGCGCCTCACGACCGCGTGGTGTTGAGCTCGGGCGGTCGAACATGTTCCTGATGTCCTGGAGGATGCCGTGCGAGTCCGTGGAACGCTTGACGTCCTTGTCGAGGGGGCCCCAGATGGTGTGTACGGCTTCCTTGATCTCGTCGGCGATGGGCTTGGTCGAGATGCCCTTGAAGAGATCCGTGACGGGGCCGTCGAAGTCGAGAAGCACCGCATGGACGTCGCTGAGCAGCCGCTGGAGAGCTTCTTGCTCGTCGCGTGCGTCACCCATTGGGTCTCCGTCTCCTCCCGGTCACCCGGTCAGTGTGGACCAGAACCAGTCGGACGGCCAGCTTCGCAGGTCATCGCCCAACCCGTTGCTCATTTCGGTCACATGAGGCCAAGTCATAGCACAAGCGCGCGGACATTCGGCGTCGTGGCGCGACTGGAGTCGACGCGTAACGGGCTTGTAGTGCACTTCTGGCACGATGCTGGCTGGCGAGGAGTAGCCTGCTGCCCCTTCCGTACCTTCCGACGGGATCCGACGCGAAAGAAAAACGGGCAATGCCATTCGAATCGACTTCCGGGGCTCGGGTGCGTGCCGTCGAAGTGAGTGGGGGCTCCCAAGAGATCGAGGGCCCACTCCTCGGCTACCACCACGAGACCTATGTGATTCCGCTTCCCCTGGGGACGTCGGCCGATGGTGGGCGCTGGAAGTGTCGGGAGCCACGCGGCAATCTCCTCTGGTTCGACCGCCGCTGCTTCGTTTCCGAGGAGCAGTTGCTGAAGGCCCTGGCAGGACGCATCGAGCACATTCCGGACGTTTTTGACGTCGACTCCACCGGGTTGCAGAGGTTCATTGAGGGGCAGACACTCGGTTCGCTCTACGCCTTCGGTGAGGCGCTTCCGGAGCCTATCCTTGATCAGATCATCGTCTTGTTCGAGCAGCTTGCTCAAGTTGCTCCTGAAACACTCACAATTGAGCGGAGATGCGAGAAAGAGGACCGGCCGGCCGACGGTGACACGAACGGATTTCTTGAGCGCCTGATTCATTTCACTCAGCGGAGAGTCTACGAAGAGAATCTTGAGGATTTTGGCGGTCTATTCGCCGACCTGGGTTTGAGCGAGAAGTCATTCACGCGACTCCGGGAGCATACGGCTCATCTGGAGGAACGCCCCTTTTGCCTCCTCCATGCAGATCTGCACCGCGAGAACTTCATCATCGATCCTCAGCAGCAGCTCTGGACGATCGACTGGGAGCTGGCAATGGTGGGTGACCCGTTGTACGACCTGGCCACCCACCTGTATCTGATGCAGTACCCGGAGGAGCAGCGCAAGTGGATGGAGAAGCTGTGGGCCGAGGCTGTCGACGGCATCAGGCCCCGCAGCTCCGAAGGGCTGGAGCACGATCTTCCACGGCTCTTGGACTACAAGAGAGCGCAGTCCGTCTTCACTGATGTGATCCGTGAAGCGCTGTCACTCGGCGCTGGACCGGATGTCGCGACCCGCCTCGACCAGGCCGGTCGGAAACTCCACCAGGTCCTGACTGCGGCCACCGAGCCATTGGGTCTCTCGGTGCCGAGCAGCGAGAAGATCAGGGCGGCGCTTGCGCGTTGGCGCCGGGAACGCCCAGTCGGCGGTTAGCTGGTTTCAGGGTAACTGCCCCTCTACGGCGCGCTGTTGTGCTCCCATGGGAGGCATAGGTCTCGCGTTCGCGTGACACCGGGAGCGGCCAGTGGGCGGACATCTTCGCCGTAACCCTGTCGAGGGGCACCAAACCAATAGCGTCTACGAACAACTGGTGCGCCAAGCCAGGTCCATAGGGGAGTTCGGCCGGGGGCATCACAATTTCAACTACATGGTTCGGCCGCTGGCGGAGGAACAGCGGCGACTCATCGGCTGTGCGGCCGGGGAAGCGGTCACGGTGCGTGAGCGGATTCGCTCCGCGCTGCCCGTCGTCATCAGAACCTGGCCGGACGAGGCTGAGATTCTCGGCGCTGTCCGACGGTTTCTACCGCAGGTCCCGCAATGCTTCGTCCAGAGCGGGCATGTGTCGATCCTGAGCCATGTGCAGGGCGTACCGCTGTCCACCATCTGCCCCAACGGCAAGCCGGTGGACTCGTACTTGATCTACGCTCTGGCCGGGCTGCTCGGCGACATGACGCAGGTTGGCAGAAAGGATCTGCCACCGCTGCCACAGTCCTGGCCCCGCTCCAGCCGTGACAGTCGCGCATTCCTTCGCACCCTCGCCCATGCGGCGGAGGAGCAGATCAGACAGCCCAACTGGGCGCGATTCGGTGGCCTGTTCGCCATGCTGGGCATTCCTGAGGACGCGATGGTGCGGTTCGCCGAGCGCGTGCCGTCGATGATCAGCCGTCCGTTCAGTCTGCTCCACACGGATCTGCACCGTGACAACGTGGTCGTGTCGTACAACGGCGATCCACCGCTGATCTGCGTCGACTGGGAGCTCGCGAGTTACGGCGACCCGCTCCACGATCTGGCCACCCATCTGGTGCGGATGGAGTATCCCGACTACCAGTGGGGGGAGGTGGTAGAAGCGTGGCGTGACAGCATGGGAAGGCGGCGCCTCAAAGCGGTCAACGGCCTTGACCGGGACCTGAAGCATTACGTGGCTTTCGAACATGCCCAGTCCGTCTATCCGGACGTGATGCGGGCCGCGACCTCACTCGGAGACTCCTTCGATCAGCGGGACCTGGACGCCGCGACCCGCACGGTGCACCGGGCGCTGCGCGCGGCCGAGGAGCCTCTGCGGCTCAAGAGCGTGCCGGACGAGAAGGCGATCGAGCGCATTCTCTTCCGCTGGAACGTGTCCCACGGCAAGCGCCACAGCCGCGAGCGGACCGTGTCATCGATCGCGTGGCTGCGCGACGAGAGAGTGCCGGAGCATCCTCTGTTCCCCCCTTCTGCAGTGCAGGAGGCTCTTTTCGAGGAGGGTGCGGCCTCGGCGGACCGAGTGTTCAAGGGGACGATGCACCTCAGCACGGCCGTGATGGTGAGCGGCTATCCGGATCCGGTCATGGTGCGGCGAAAGGTGGGCTCGGCCAGCCCTCTGGAGCGGCGGTTCCTCAATGAGCACGTGGTGCTCAGAGCGATCGAGGCATCAGGCGTCATAGTGCGTGCCCCAAAGGTGCTGGCGCTGGGCACCAGTGAGCTCGGGGACCAGTTCACCATTCACTCCTACGAGGGCCCCAAAGGGCAGATCCGGCACCCGGACCACCCGACCGACGGCCTGCTGCCGCATGAGGCGGACGATCTCGTCAACCAGCTCTGTGCCTTGACTTTCGTCAATCGGGAGAAGCTGGACCCGGCCGTGACGTATCCGGACTTCTGCGGGCACCTGCGTGACGAGCTGATCCGGATGGTCGACGGGCTGCCCAAGCAGACAGCCGACGTGGCCCGTGAACTGGGCCTGCCCAGCGCGGTCCGGCTCGGTGAGATCCTCAAGCGGCACCTGCTGACACCGCGCCGGCCCGTCCTGCTGCACGGAGACCTCAACCCGTGGAACATGGTGCGCCGTGAGGACGGCAGCGGGCTGACCCTCATCGACTGGGAGATGGCGATGGTGGGCGACCCGCTCTACGACCTCGTCCGCCATATGCACCTGACCCCGACCCTGCCGGACATCCGCGGGCGCTTGTTCAACCGTTGGGCCGCTCTCCTGCCGGAGGACTGTACGGACGGCTGGCAGCAGGACTGGCGGGTGTACCGCTGGATCGAGATCGTTCGCTCCGCCTATGTGGACCTCGACCGCATGGTGACCGGCGACAGCCTTGAAGCGCCCAACGTCCGCCGGGCAGTGGAGAGGTACGCCATGACGTTGACGGAGGCCACCGCGAACCTGGGCCTGCCCTTCAGATCCACCGCGAACCCTTATCTTGCCCGCGCCCTGCCCCATGGAGACCATGGAGGTTCGTCGGGGGAGGGTACTGCGCATGCCCGGAGTTGGGACAAGGTCTCCTGAGGAAGGCATAGGCGAGCGGCTCAAGCGCCTACAGGAGCGCTACGAATCCCTCGCCACACGCCTATTGCTGCTCGGCATCTTCGTCATGGGTATGGCCGCGCAGTTCGTGAAGCCGGTGGGCGACGCCCTGGAGGGCAAGGCCTTCCTCGGCAGCGCGCTGCTCAGCCTCGTGGCCTACGTGCTGTACGACACCCTCAAGGACGTGGCCGCCTCTCTCCGGACCCCGTCGCGTACCCAGGTGAAGTCACGCGATCTCGGCAGCTTCGTCACCGAGGCCTTCGAGGCCCGGAACGTGGAGATCAGCTTCCTCGGGTACACAGGAGAAACGTTGTACCACGCGCTCCACCACCGCCTGGAGGGCTTCTTCGACGACCCGGGTCCGACCAGGAAAGTCACCATAAGGTTCCTGGTCCCCGACTTCCGGCAGCCCATGATCGTCCCGTCCAAGGTGGGCGAGAACGGCAAACCCGAGGACGACGCCGAGTTCCGCAAGCGCCTGGAGCTCAAGTGTCAGGAGTACGACCGCGCCCTGTCGGCGATCGCCGAGCGCCTTACCATGCTCGGCCGGGTGACCGCCGACTGCGAGTACCGCTTCTATCCCGGCATACCGCGCGACAAGATCTGCATCTTCAACCGGGAACTCGTCCTGCACGGCCTCTACGACGTGGTCGCCCGCACCATGGGTTTCAGCACCGAACCCGAGTACTACGACCCCAAGGGCTACCGCACCGACCTCAACGTCTGGTCCCGCAAGGATGACGACGACTCCAGGACCGCAGTAGCCACTTGGAACAAGCACTTCGACGACCTGTGGTCCCTGGCCGACATACCACCCTGGCATCGAGGCCCAGCGGCCTGAGAGCGGCGGTCAGGCCTTCAGCAGCACCTTCCCCACCAATCCCCGCCCCTCGACAGCCGCATGTGCCTCCCCCGCCCGCTCCAGTGGAAACACCTCCCCCACCACCGTCCGCAACCGTCCCGCAGCCGCCTCCCCAAGCGCATACGAGGTCAGCCGCCCGAGTTCCGCCGGCCCGAACTGCACATCCCCGATCCCGAACATCTTGATCCCACGCTCGGCCGCCACCGAGCCGTCCACCACGGCGAAGCCCCCGGCCGCCGCCCCATGCGCCGAAAATCGCCCCCCATCCGCAGTCAGACCGAAGGCCTCCCCGCCCAATTGGCCGCCAACCCCGTCCAGAACCACATCCGCCGCACCCCCAAGAGCCTCCCGGGCCTGCGATGCCCAGTCCGCGTCCGTGACATCCACCGCCACCGACGCCCCCAACTCCCGTACCAGCGCCACCTTTTCCGACCCCCGCGCGGCCCCCACCACCCGAGCTCCCCGCGACCGGGCCAATTGGACCAGTAGCGTGCCCATGCCCCCGGACGCGCCGAGGATCAGCACCCGGTCGTCGGCCGACACTCCCGTCAGTTCGATCAGCCCCGCCGCCGTCACCCCGTCATGCACCAGCGCCGCCGCCGTCAGCAGATCCAGTCCCCCCGGTACGGGCGTCAGCGCCGACACCGCTGCCACGGCACGGGACGCATAGCTGCCCTGCACGAAGGACGTCACCCGGCGCCCGAGCCACGACTCCGGGACCTCGGGACCGACCGCGGCGACCGTCCCGGAGACACCGCCCCCGGGGACGTACGGAGGCACGACCGGGAAGTGGTCCCGCCACTGCCCCGACCGCACCTGTGTCTCGACGAAGATCGTGTCGGCGTACGCGACCTCGATCAGCACTTCTCCCCGCCCCGGCACCGGGTCCGGGAGCTCCACCGGGACCAGGACCTCCGGTCCGCCGAACTCCGTCACCTGTGCTGCACGCATGGCATTCCCCCAGCAATCGTGGATACGTGCCTGCAGTCTTCGACCTCAAGCAGAGTTGAGGTCAAGCGGGAGTGGCAGCGGGAGTGGTTACGCTCGCCGTATGGGTGACACAGGCGTGGGCGGGACCGGGCTGCGGGAGCGCAAGCGGCAGCGGATGTATCAGGACGTCTCCGACATCGCCGTCCGGCTGTTCCTGGAGAAGGGCTTCGACGCCGTCTCCGTCGCCGAGATCGCCGCCGCGGCCGAGATCTCCAAGCCCACCCTCTTCCGGTACTTCCCGGCCAAGGAGGACCTCGTCCTCCACCGGATCGCCGATCACGAGACGGAAGCGGCGAGGATCGTGGCCGAGGGGCCGTCCCCGCTCGCCGCGCTGCGCCGACACTTCCTCGACGGGCTGGAGCGCCGCGATCCCGTCACCGGGCTCAACGACCATCCGGATGTCCTCGCCTTTCACCGCCTCCTCTACGGCACCCCCTCCCTCGTCGCCCGCGCCGCCACCTTCCTCGAACGTTCCGAGGCCGCGCTCGCCGACGCGCTCGGTGGTGATCTCGACGCGCGGCTCGCCGCCGGGCAGATCATCGCCGTACGACGGATCCTCGCGATGGACAACTGGCGGCGGATCGCCGCAGGGGAGCGGGTGGCCGACGTGCGGGCGGATGCCGTGGCCGCCGCCGAGCGGGCCTTCGGGCGGTTGGCGCTGGCGCTGCCTCACCTTGCGTGAGACTCAGTAAATTATTTAACCCGGTTACGCGTTTCCGGTACCCTCTTCCCCATGACGTCGGTCGAGCCTGCCCTGAACCCGAACCCGACCCCGAACCTAAAGGCCTCCCTTCACCGCGAACGCGCCCACCACGACCGTTGCCGTACCGCACTCGCCGCCATGGTCGACGGTGCTCAGGAACACGTCTTCACCGGCGAGGACGTCTCCGCCTCCGGCGCCGACGCCGAAGTGCTCGGTTATCAGCTGCGCAGCAAGGCGAAGGAGATGCGGGAGCTGCCGGAAGGGCCGTTGTTCTTCGGCCGTCTGGACTTCACCCGCGACGCGGGCGAACACGGCGGGCAGAGCTATCACATCGGGCGGCTGCGGATCAGCGAGCAGCCCGCCGCTCCTCCGCTCGTCGTCGACTGGCGCGCCCCCGTCTCCCGCGCCTTCTACCAAGCCGGCGCCCTCGACCCGCAGGGCGTCGCCGTGCGCCGGCGTTTCGGGTGGGCGGCCGGCAGTCGCGGTGACTCCGCCGATCTCACCGGGTTGGAGGACGAGCACCTCGGGCGGGGAGAGTCGCAGGTCAGTGACATCGTCGCCCGCGAGATCGAACGGCCCCGGGTCGGGCCCATGCGCGACATCGCCGCGACCATCCAGCCCGAGCAGGACGATCTCGTACGAGGGGATCTCGCGCAGTCGGTGTGCGTGCAGGGCGCGCCGGGGACCGGGAAGACCGCGGTCGGGCTGCATCGGGCCGCCTACCTGCTGTACACCCACCCGGCGCGTATCCGGCGCGGGGGTCTGCTCATCCTCGGTCCCAACCGCACCTTCCTCTCGTACATCTCGCAGGTTCTTCCCGCCCTCGGGGAGACCGGCGTACGGCAGTCGACGCTGGAAGAGGAGATCGCTCGGCATCCGGTCAAGGGAAAGGGAGTTGACGGTGAGCGGGCCGCCGTCGTGAAGCACGACGCGCGGATGGCTGAGGTGCTGCGCCGGGCGCTGTATGCGCGTGTGAACAGCGACTGGAGCAACTCCCTTTCGGTTGCCGACGGTTCGTATCAGTGGCGGGTGTCGGCCGGGGAGCTCGTGCGGATCGTCGAGGACGTGCGTGCCGAGGAACCGCTGTACGGCATCGGGCGGGAGCGGGTGCGGATGCGGGTCGTGCGGGCCGTGCAGTTGCAGGCCGAGCGGCGGGCCGGGCCGCAGTCGGCGGCATGGGTGCAGAAGGTTTCGCGGGCTCGGGCGGTGAAGGAGTACGTGGATGCCGTTTGGCCGCGGGTGCGGCCGGAGGAGGTGCTTGCCCAACTCCTCACTGACGGGGCGGTGTTGGAGGTTGCCGCCGATGGGCTGCTCGATGCGGACGAGCAGGCTGCGCTTCTCTGGAGCAGGCCGCCTCGGTCGTGGAAGTCGGCTCGCTGGTCGGCCGCCGATCTGGTTCTCCTCGACGAACTCGCCGGGCTCGTCGAACACCCCGAGGGGTACGGCCATCTCGTCGTCGACGAGGCGCAGGACCTCTCCCCGATGGAGTGCCGGGCCATCGCCCGCCGGGCGCCCTTCGGTTCGCTCACCGTCCTCGGCGACCTGGCACAGGGCACCACTCCCTGGGCCGCCCGCTCCTGGGACACCACCCTCCGCCACCTGGGCAAACCCGACGCCACCGTCGTACCGCTGACCACCGGTTTCCGCGTTCCGGAGGCCGTCGTGACGCTCGCCAACCGGCTGCTGGAGCGGCTCGACGTCGACGTACCGGCCGGGCAATCACTGCGCAGGGACGGGGAGTTGCGGGTGCGGGAGGCGGGGGTGGGGGGCTTGTGTGGTGCGGTGGTCGACGCCGTGCGGGATGCGCTCGGGCGGGAAGGGTCCGTGGGGGTTGTGGCGGCCGATGGGGACGTGGAGGGGGTGCGGGCGGCGCTCGGTGCCGCCGGGATCGTGGCCGCGGGGCCCGACGAGCTGGGCGCCCGGGTCACCCTCGTACCTGCGACTCTCGTCAAAGGACTCGAGTACGACCATGTCGTCGCCGTCGAGCCGGCGGCGATCGCGGAGGCGGAGGTACGGGGGCTGCACCGGCTGTACGTCGTGCTGACCCGGGCGGTTTCGCGGCTGGAGGTGGTGCACGGGCGGCCGTTGCCGTTCTAGTGAGCGGGGGTTACGGGTTGCGTCGCCTCGCGAGCAGGGCGCTGAGCGTCACGCACACGACCGCCCCGAACAGCAGCCCGCCCCACGACATCGCGGCGACCGGGCGATCCATCACGACTGCGTAGCCGATGAGGCCGAGTCCGCCGCCGGCGACGAAGCCCAGCACAGTGGGAAGCGTGGACCGCCATCGTGGGCGGACCATGTCTGAGGTCACGGGTGCATTATGCGCGCGGCGAGGGGGTGTTGAGGAGAGGGATCAACTGCTCTTCCTCGTAGGTGAGATGGGCCTCCAGGTCGCGCGTCAGCCGATCGACCTCGGCGCGGGCGGCGGCGGGGTCGGCCGTGTCGGTGGTCACGGCTCGGCGTAGGGACGTGACGAGTTCGGCGATCCGTTCGTGCTCCTCGCGGAGGCGGGCGAGGACCGGGGCGGTGGTCGGGTGGTCGTTCTCGATGTGCGGGAACAGGATCGTGTCCTCGCCCGTGTGGTGGTTGTGCAGGCCCTGGCAGAAGGTCAGGCAGTTGACGCGGAGTTGGGCGCCTAGGTTCGTGCCGCCGTCGGTCGCCATTTCCCGGCGGATCAGGGCCAGTTCGCGGCGGAAGACGTCGTGGACGACCTTGATCGCCTCGCCGGGTGAGGAGGCGTTGATGTTCGGGGGGCCGGGGGTGGGGATCGTGTGGAGGGCGACCACGGGGATCAGGCGGTCCGTCTTCTTCTGGTACGACGCCCAGCCGGCGTCGGTCTCGACCGCGCGCGCCCACGCCTGGTCCCGTTCCTCGCCCTCCAGGACGACGGCCAGCGCCTCGTACGTGAACGTGCCGCTCTCGACGGTGACTTGAGGGTGGGCGAGGAGGTTGCGGTACCAGTCGGGGTGCTTGTCCGCGCCGCCCGCCGAGGCGATGACCAGGACGCGGTCGCCGCCGTCGGGGAAGTAGCCGACGGGGGTGGTGTGCCGGGTGCCGGTGCGGGCGCCGGTGGTGGTGAGGAGGAGCAGCCGGGCGCCCTCGAAGTAGCCGCCCACGCGCCCGTGGTTGGCGCGGAACTCGTCGATGACCTGCTGATTGAAGGGGTTGGGCATTCGTGTCTCTTCTTCTCTTCTCCGTGGTTGATGTTTCGGGCGTCAACGCGGTACGGAGAAAGAGGCGGGCTTCTGGCCCGCCGCGGCCTCACTCGGAGGCCGGGCACCCAACTCGCTCACGGCACAAGGCCGACCCGGCAGTCATGGGACGGAACGGTAGCGTCGTGCTCATGACTGACGCCAGTGAATTCCAGGCCGTGCCCACCACCACTCTCGCCGACCTCCTCGGCCGCGAGCAGGTCATGGACATCGGCATCCGCCCGCTGTGGGGACCGGCGGAGCGGGTGGCGGGGCCGGCCTTCACGGTCCGCTGCCCGCCCGGCGACAACCTGATGCTCCACGCCGCCATCCACCGCGCCGGGCCCGGCTCGGTCGTGGTCGCGGAGTCGGGCGACCTGGACTGGGCGCTGGCGGGCGGCAACGTGTGCGCCGTGGCCCAGCGGCGGGGCGTGGCCGGCTTCGTCCTGGACGGCCTGATCCGCGACCTCGCCGAGGTACGGGAGATGCGCTTCCCGGTGTTCGCCCGGGGCGTCATCCCGATCCCGGGCGCCAAGGCGGCGGTGGCGCCGCTGGGGGAGCCGGTGACGTGCGGGGGCGTACGGGTCGCGGCGGGCGACATCGTGGTCGCGGACGAGGAGGGCGTGGTCGTCGTACCGGCCGGTCGTCGTGACGAGGTACTGGCCGCGGCACGGGCCAAGCTGGCCAAGGAGGCGGCGGAGTCGCTGGACGAGTGGCAGGAGGCGCACCGCGCGCGGATCGACAAGATCCTGGCGGAGCAGGGGTTCGAGGGCTGATGCTGGTGCCCGATGCTCCTCTTCCTTGACGTCGACGGCACGCTGCTCCCGTTCGGGGCGGCGCGCCCGTACCCGTCGTACGAGCCGCGCTTCACGTCGGCGCGGGCCGCTGACGCGCATCCGCTGCTGAGCCGCGTCGACCCCGGGCTGGGGCCGCGGCTCACCGCGCTGGGCTGCGAGCTGGTGTGGGCCACGACCTGGCTGGACGACGCGAACCTGTGCCTGGCGCCCTGGCTGGGTCTGCCTCAACTCCCGCTGGTGGACTGGCCGGACGAGGAGGAACTGTCCGCGCCGCTGCACTGGAAGACGCGGCCGCTGGTGGAGTGGGCGGCCGGGCGGGAGTTCGTGTGGGTCGACGACGAGATCACGGACGCGGATCGGGTGTGGGCGGCGGCGCATCATCCGGCGGCGGCTCTGTTGCATCGCGTGGACCCTGAGCAGGGGCTGACGGACGCGGACTTCGGCGTGCTGGAGGCGTGGATCGGAGGAAGGTAGCGGGAGGTAGCGGGATCGGGGGCGTCAAAGGGCGTTGAGCCAGGCTGTGAGGCGGTTGCCCTCGCGGGTCATGATGTCCGGGTCGCGCAGGGCGTTGGCCAGGAGGGACATGCCCTGGTAGGCGCCGACGAGGGTCAGGGCGAGGCCGTCCGGGTCGGGCAGGGCCAGCTCGCGGAACTGGGCTGCCACCCAGTCGAGGAGCGTACGCAGGAGCTTGCCGGCCTCCGCGTCCAGGCCGCCGTCGGGGGTGCGTTTGCCGAGTTCGGCGGCGAGGGTGCCGGTGGGGCAGCCGTAACGGGCGGCGAGCTCACGCTGGTCGACCCAGCCGCGTACGAGGGCCTTGAGGCGTTCGCGGGGGTCGGGGAGACGGTCCAACTCGGCGGTGATGCGCTCCAGTTGGCCGCTGTGTTCGGCCAGGGCCGCCGCCACCAGGTCGTCCTTCGTCTTGAAGTAGTAGTAGACGTTCCCGGTCGGGACGTCGGCGGCGCGGGCGATGTCGGCGATGGTGGTCCGCTCGACGCCCTGGCGGTGGACGACGTCTGCGGCGGCGGCCATCAGGCTGCGCCGCTTGGCTCCGGCTCTCTTCGTCCTCGCGCTCGTCCTCGCACTGGCACTCGCACTCTGTGAGTCAGTCACCTGACTAACTATAGGCGGTGGACTGTGCTAGCGTCAGCGGCGGCGAGTTAGTCAGCTGACTAACTCAGTCAATTCATCGTCGCTCATGGCTGGGGGATCACCATGTTCGTAGTCACCGGTGCCACGGGGAACGTCGGCCGGACGCTCATACGACTGCTCGTGGAAGCGGGGGAGGAGGTGACGGCCGTCGCCCGTCGGGTCACGGAGGCCGATGTGCCGGCGGGGGTGCGGGCGGTCGCCGCCGATCTCGGGGACGCGGAGACCCTGCGGTCTGCGCTGAAGGGGGCGCGGGGCGTGTTTCTGCTGGTCGCGGGGGAGGATCCGCAGGGGCTGGTCGGTGTGGCGAAGGAGGCGGGGGTCGGCCGGTTGGTGCTGCTGTCCAGCCAGGGGGCGGGGACGCGGCCGGGGGTCTACCGGCAGGCGGTGGGGTTCGAGGCGGCCGTACGGGGGTCGGGCCTGGAGTGGACCGTCCTGCGTTCCGGCGGGCTGGATTCGAACGCCTTCGCGTGGGCCGAGCCGGTCCGCCTCCACCGCACCGCCGCGGCGCCCTTCGGGGACGTCGGCCTGCCCTTCGTCGACCCCGACGATGTGGCGGCCGTCGGAGCGGCGGTGCTGAGGGAGCCGGGGCACGGGGGAGCGACGTACACGTTGACGGGGCCTGCGCCGACGACACCGCGGGAACGGGCGGCGGCGCTGGCCGAGGCGCTGGGCGAGCGGGTCGACTTCGTCGAGCAGACCCGCGAGGAGGCCCATGCCCAGATGGCCCGCTTCATGCCCCTGCCGGTGGTGGAGGGCACGCTGGCACTGCTCGGGGCGCCGACGGAGGAGGAGCGGGCGGTGAGTCCCGATGTGGAGCGGGTGTTGGGGCGGGGGGCTCGGGGGTTCGGGGAGTGGGTGGGGCGGAATGTGGGGGTGTTTCGGTGAGGGGTGAGTCGTACGGGCGCAGGCTTCCTCTGCTCCTCTGCTCCTCTGCTCCCCTGCTCCCCTGCTCCGTCTGGTTCGTCCCTCCCGCTGACCTCCCTCAGCTCTTGACGGCCTCCGCGATCCGCAACGCGGCCTCGATCGGCGTGAGTTGGGTGGTGTCGATGACCTCCGCCTCGGTGTGCAGCCAGGTGCGGGAGGCCTCGGTGTAGGGCTCCAGGTGTTGGAGGCGGAAGGGGGAGTTGGGGCCGATGACCGTGTCGGATGCGATGCGGGCGCGGAGGGTGGCGTCGTCGGCGTGGAGGACGAAGTGGCGGATCGGGATGGCGTGTTGGGCGAGGCCTGTGCTGATCTCGCGCCAGTACTGCTCGATCAGGACGGTCATGGGGACGACCAGCGTGCCGCCGGTGAACTCGAGTACGCGGCGGGCTGTTTCTACGACGAGTTGTCGCCATGGCGGCCAGTGCTGGAAGTTGTCGGCTCCTGGTCCCGGCAGTCCCGGTCTGATGTCCATGAGCGTCTCGCCGACCTTCTCAGCGTCGAACACCCTTGAGTCCGGGAGCAGTTGCTGCACGAGGGGGCTGGTCGTCGACTTGCCCGCGCCGTGGGTGCCGTTGAGCCATACGATCACGGGGCGACGCCAGCCTGCGGAGGCGCCAGGACGCAGAACTCGTGGCCCTCCGGATCCGACAGGCATGTCCACGGGACGTCGCCTTGGCCGACGTCGAGGTCGGTGGCGCCGAGGGAGTGGAGGCGGGCCACCTCCGTCGCCTTGTCGTCGCCGGGGTACGGCAGGAGGTCGAGGTGGACGCGGTCCGGCACTGCCTTTGTGTCGGGGGTGCGGAGGAATTCGAGGTAGGGGCCCGTATGCCTCGCGGAGCGCAACCGGGCGTGCTCGTCGGTCACTTCGAGCAGCGTCCAGTCGAGTGCGTCGTCCCAGAATCGGGCCGTGGCCCGCGGATCCACGCAGTTGACGACCACCGCGGCGATCGGACCGGTGTCCCGGTAGATCTCCCGGGGCTCCAGCACGCAGAACTCGTTGCCTTCGGGGTCGGCGAGGACGGTCCACGGCACTTCGCCCTGGCCGACGTCGGCGGGCGTGGCGCCGAGGGACTGGAGGCGCGCGACCAACTCCCGCTGGTGGGCGGTGGAGGCGGTGGCGAGGTCGAGGTGCGTACGGTTCTTTGTCGTTGTCTTGGGTTCGGGGACGGGGACCACGTCGATACCGAGGACCACCGGGTCCGGCCAGACCAGACCGCCGGCGGGGCCGACGTACCTGGTCGCGCCGGAGCCGTACGCACTCCACCCGAGCGCCTCCGCCCAGAACCGGCCGACCGCCGGGGCGTCGAGCGCCTTGATGTTCACCATCACCGGTCGCAGTGCCATGGCGGCGATCCTAGGCGGCTCGGACAATGCTGTGCTTGAGAGATTTTCTGGACCGCTGAGCAGGCAGGCGAGGTCAGGGTCAGGATCGCGTGGTCCTGAACGTGAGATACCGGTCGAAGGCTTCGTGGCTGTCGGGAGTGAAGCGCCACGCCAGGAGGGCGGACCGCAGCTCCGGTTCCGTCAGCCAGTCGTGCCAGGCGATCTCATCCGGGTCGGGGACCACGGCATCCGGCACCACGGCTTCGTGCACGCCAAGCCAATGAGGGCTCAGACCGCTGTGGTTGACGAACGTGAACAGCAAGCGCGGCAGCACACGAGCGCCCAGCTCTTCAGCCAACTCCCGCGCTGCGGCCTGTTCATAGGACTCCCCGACATCCACGGCGCCACCGACCACGACCTCATAGAGCCCGGGGAAGCGCGACAACTGCTCCGACCGCCGGTGGACGAGGATCCGCCCACGCTCATCACGACACACCGTCACGGCGACCCGGTGCAGCCAACCCTCCCGGATGGCCTGCCGGCGGCTGACCGCCTCCCCCAGCGCACGATCTCGATCGTCGACACGCTCCACGAGTTCATCCACGACTTCATCCACGACGCACACCCTGGCAGAGCCCACTGACAACGCCGGTCCTTGGCGACTTGGGCTCAGGCTCACTGCTCCTGAGATTGAGCACGATAGGTGTCGTCATCCTCCCATCCCGACCTGGCCTTTCTTGAGGCTCTGAGCACGACATCTGTCGGCAGATTCGCATCGTTCTTGACGTGTTCCGTGCTCTTTGCAGGCAAGTTGTCGCCAACTTCGAAGATCGCCCCTCCGAGGGGGAGCATGCGGCTTACCTGGGGACATGAGCGATAGCTGGGGCTCCTTGTGGTCCCACCGCTGTACGTGGACGGATCTGATGGTCCCGGTCTCGCTAGACCGTGGGCGGGGCGGCCTGGACCTGTCCGACGGTTGGTTGGACCGGTGGACGGCTACGTGGAAGTACGCGGGGGACGAGGTCACGGGGCCGGTGAGGCACCTGGGGCGGGTTCCGGTGGCGAGCCGCGGGCCGATGCGAGGGTTCACCTGGCGGCGGGAGCAGCGGCACAGGCCCGGTCTGGAGTCGCTGGTGTCGACGGGGCGGCTGCATGGGTTCGAGAGCCTCGAAGAGGACCAGTTACTGGTGGCTCTGGACTTTGCCGGTGATCTGGTGGAAGTGCTGTCGCAGCCGTTGCGTATCCGGTTCCGTACAGCGGAGAAGTGGCGTAACCACACGCCGGACTTCTTCGCGCTCACGCGGGCCGGGACCTGGCTGATCGACGTGCGGCCCCGGGATCTGATCGAACCCGAGGATCTGGAGTCGTTCGCGGCCACGGAGGAGGTGGCGTTGGTCTGCGGGTGGCACTACACGGTCGTGGCCGAGTGGCGGCCGTATGTCCGGTCCACGCTTGGTGCGTTCTACGGGAAGCGTCGTCCGACGCGTGACGTGCTCGGGGTACAGCCCGGTCTGCTTGCTCAGGCCGAGGAGGGCGTCACGTTCGGGGAGTTGACGGACGCGCATATGTACTGGCCGGTGGCACGGGCCCAGTTGTTGCATCTGCTGTGGCACCGAAGGCTCGGCATCGACCTTGCTCAGCCGCTGACGGACAGGTCGCGAGTGGTGCTGGCAGAAGGCGTCTCATGATGGGGGCGGCGGAACTGGACCTCTCGCCCGGCGCGGGCGTCGTGCTCGATGAGGTGGAGTGGCTGGTCGAGCGGCAGGAACCGCATCTGGGGCGGGTCCACCTGGTGCGGTCGGACGGCGAGCGGCAGCGGGTGAGCTTTCGATTTCTGGTCAATCATCCGCGGTGCCGGTCATCGTCGCGCACAGCGGCGGAGGGCGCCAACCGTGGACGGCAGGCGGCTTCGTGGAGTGATGTGAAGCCGGAGAAGCGACCGCTGATGGAACAGCGTTTCGCGCATCTGATGGAGGTCAACTGCGGATTCCGCAGCGGTGATCCGTTCCGGCCCGAGCCGGGGGAGCCACGCCCCGAGTACAACCCGGACCGTACGACGCTGACCGAACGGCGGGAGGCGAAGGCCACCGAACTGTCGGCGCTGCGGCCCGAGGAGGCCAAGCTACTCCTGGGAGTCGCGCATGTCGGGGTGCGCACGCTGGAGCGGTGGGAGCGTCGGCGCAGGAAGTACGGGATCGTGGGCTGCGCCGATCACCGGTGGCTGCGGGCGAGCGGCGGGCACCCGAGTATCAGCGAGGAGGTCCGTGAGGCGATCTTCGCGGTTCGCGCGGAGACGCAGCAGCACCGGTCCCGGGTGAGCGCGCGGACCCGCGAGAACATGATCCGTCGCTATGTGCGGGAGACCTTCGAGAAGGAAGACGAAGGAGAGAGGGACAAGGGCGGGGGCGGGGAAGAGCGCGAGAAGATCGAGGTCCCCAGCTATCACACACTGCTGCGGGTGTGGAAGGAGTGGTTCGGGCCGGGCGGCGCGCGACCGAAGTACGAGCGTTCGGCCGACCTGCCCACCAAGAACGGGCATGTGCTCGTGACTCGCCCCGGCCAGGTCGTCGCGCTGGACACGACCATCCTGCCGGTGATGGTCCGCGAGAACGTCTTTGGTGACCCGGTCACCGTCCACCTCACCTTGGCGCTGGACGTCTACACCCACTCCATCTGCGCGTTCCGGCTGACGCTGGTGTCGGACTCCTCGGTGGACGTCGCGATGGTGCTGCGCGACGTCATGCTGCCGCTGCCCATGCGGGAGGAGTGGGGCGAGGACATGGAGTGGCCCTATCCGGGGCTGCCGGCCGCGATGGTTTCGGAGTTCGCCGGGTACGAGGTGGCCGGGCTGCCGTTCTTCACTCCCGAGACCGTCACTTCCGACCACGGCTCGGTCTACCGCAACCATCACCTGGTGGATGTCCAGGAGGCGATGGGCTGCCGGATTCTGCCGGCGCGTGTGCTGCGCCCGCAGGACAAGAGCGCGGTGGAGCGCGTCTTCGGCAGTATCCGTTCGCTGGTGTTCGAGAAGCTGGTCGGATACACGGGAGTCGACGTTGCCGACCGCGGCGCCGACCCGGAGGGCGACGCGGTGCTGACCATGGCCGAGATGGAACACCTCATCGCAACCTGGGTCGTGAAGGTCTGGCAGAACCGTCGTCTCGGCGAGTTCGCACCCAGCTGGGATCCCGGTGGTGAGCACAGCCCCAACACCCTGTTCGCCGCCTCCTTCGCCCAAGAGGGCTTCGACCTGGACATCCCGTCCCCGGAGACGTACTACCGCTTCCTGCCCGAGCACCATGTGAAGCGGATCTACCGGCGGGGCGTGAAGGTCAAGGGGCTCTGGTACGACGCGGAGCTGCTGCACCGTCCCGACCTGCACTCCGCTCGCGGGGGGCGCTACAAGAAGCAGTGGGTCATCCACCGCGAACCCCGCGACCGGAGGGTGGTGTACTTCCAGGACCCCGACACCCATAAGTGGCACGAACTGCGCTGGACGGGCCTGCCGCCGGAGGGCGAGATGCCGGCTTTCGGGGACGCCAGGGTCGAGGAACTCCTCACCCGCGTACGGGAAGCGGGTCTCAAGCCGCGTTCCGACAGTGACCTCGTCCCGATTCTCCTGGAGATGCTGGGGGCCGTCGATCCGGTCGAGAACTGGCCGTCCCAGCTGACCAAGTCCCAGCGGGTGCAGCATGCGCGCGAGATCACCCAGGCCCGGGCAGCCACCGCGGACCGGCCGCAACAGCCGCCGAAGCCGGACGAGTCGCCGCGCCTGACGGCCGTCGGCGCCCCGGATACGGAGCCGCTGTGGCGGGAGCGGGCCCGGGAGGCTACCGACAGCCTGGACGCCCACCGGCGTCGGCGGCGGGAGGCGGTGACATCCTCGCGGACGCCGTCGGCACCCGCCCCGCTGGGATCGAGCCGCAGTCGCCGCAACCTCTTCGTCATCGCCGACGACGATGACGGCCCCGACGACGCGGCCCCGCCGCCACCGAGTCCCGGTCGGCAGCCGACGGAGGAAACGTGAAATGAGCAACCTGCACCCCGAGCCGTCGAACGCGCCCGTGCCGTTCCTGCGCTTCGGCCCGAGGCCGGACCGGACTCGCCACGAGGGCTGGCAGGAGTTCCGCCGCACGCGGGATCTGTTCGTGCCGGTCAAGAAGATCCCCCTGGCCGAGTACGCGCTGATGAGCACACGCAAGAAGTCGCTGTACGACCTGCACCGCGCGGCCACGCACGTCAACATGCAGATGCTGGACACCCCGATGAGCGAGGTGGTCACCACGCTGATGCGTTCGCGGATCCAGAACAACGCGATGCGTATCGGCCCGAGCACGCTGGACGGGCTGATGATCAACGGCGGTGGCTACCAGGGTAAGACGGAGACCGCCTGCCGGACCGCCGCCGAGTTCGAGGACACTTGGCGCGCCCTATTCGAGCAGTACCCCGAGTGCTACTTCGACCCGATGCCCGGCACCCGGGACCTGATCGCGCCGGTCGCCTACTGCCAGACCCCGGTGAAGGCCACTCCGATCGGCCTGTGCGAGGCGATTCTCGACTACTACGGCGCCCCCTACGGCAGAAACCTGCGCGGCATGATCCGCAATGTCCGCGAGTCGATCAAGGCGCACGCCACCACCGTCCTGATCATCGACGACATCACCCGCCTGAAGATGCACCGAGAGGACGACCAGGACACCCTCGACCTGATCCGCGGCCTGATGGACCTGGACGTCACGCTCGTCCTCATCGGCGTGAACATCCCCCGCTCCGGTCTGCTCAGGGAGGGCTGGCACGACCCCCGCACCAACCAGTGGGTCTACGCACCCCTGAAGAAGGGCAAGAGCTACAACCCCGACGCGTCCACCCAGACCGAGCGCCGCTTCGACCTGGTCACCCTCGACCCTTTCGACTACAGCAACAACGCACGCACCGGCGCCTTCATCGACCACCTCGTCGGCATCGAGAACCAGATCCGGCTCTTCAACGCCGGCCCCGGCACGCTGTCCGAAGGCCAGATGCCCGAGTACCTCTACCGCCGCACCCACGGCATCGTCGGCCTCCTGAGGCGCCTGATCGAGGACGGACTGACCAAGGCCATCGAAAGCGGCCTGGAGGACCTGACCATCGACCTCCTCGACGAGATCACCATCAACCTGGGCAATATCCCCGGCAAGGACGGCGTACGCGACGCCGAAGCCGGAGAGATCCCCGACGTGGACACTGCCCCACAGCCGAAGGCGAAAGCAGCCCGGAAGACCCCGAAGGCCCGGAAGGGGCGCAACACGGTGCTCGACGACCGCGGCACACCTCCGGCGGCCGAGGCATGACCCTGCGTCCCCTGCCCCGCAGCCTCGACCCGCTCGAAGACGAAACCCTTGTTGGCTTCATCCTCCGCCTCGCCAGTCACAACGGCACGACCCCGGAGCAAGTCGCAGCCCGTTTGGGGTTGATGGACGGAGCGGGCGAGACTCCCGGCGTCCTCTCGCCCTGGCTGCTGGTGGACATGGACAAGCCACGCCTTGCCCGGGCGGCACACGCGGCACATCTGACCGTTGCGGAGGCCGACAAGTTACTGCTAGCCCCCATGGGGCATCAATACGGTCTGGTGAGCAGGAGATACCGGCCGTGGACGAGTCCCCGCCAGCTGGACCGCCCCAATCGATGGATCCTCGTACGGACATCCCAGTACTGCCCATCCTGCCTCGCGGGCGACGGAAGTCCGCAAGAGGCTCTGCACGGCGGTGCCTGGAGACGGTCATGGCGCCTGCCGGTGGTCTTCGCTTGCGCTCGGCACCGGCAGTTCCTCCATCGGGTCTGTCCTGCTTGCCGCACTCCTAGTCAGTTCGCCCGCGCCAGCCTGATCGCTCGCCCGGGGATGGAAGAACTCCACCCGGCCCAGTGCCGATCGCCGTCCGTTCCGGGCTCGGGCGGGGTCCGCCTGTCGGTCTGCGGGGCCGACCTCTCCCGCGTCGGTCCAGCTCCTAGCCCGGTGGGCGCCGACTCACTCAAGGCGCTGCTGGCTCTCCAAGGACGCCTCGACGAACTGCTGGCCACCAACGGGCCTTCGAGCGTGGGGAGTTGCGGCCGACTCGTGCCGGTCGCCCAGTACTTTATCGACTTGCGGGTGGTGGCAACGTTGATCCTCGCCTCCTGGCCAGAGGCAAGCCGTTTCGCGGCGACACCCGCCCTAGCACAGGCGATCGAACGGGAGGCGGTGCAGCGAATACGCGATAGCCGACGCCGCACGCGGCGGGGCGGATCGAAGAGCCCATACGGGATCAACTCGCTGCTCTCGCCTATGGAGTCTGCCCTGACCATGGGCGCGGTACTGGGCATCGCTGTGTCCGTGCTCGAAGCCCGCGACAAGAACTGGACAGAGCGAGTGCTACGCCCGTTCTACGACGCCGCCCTCGCACTGAACCGGGACACCTTCCGGCGCCTTGCACGCCTCCCCGGCACATCCCTTGCGCTGCAGCAGGTGCTCGGAGTCGCAAAGGAGACAGCGGACACTCTGAGCCCCGAGATCTACGTCCGCGGTCCACGAAACGGCTGACCATGCGCTCCCTGCCCCGCAGCCTCGATCCGCTGCCCGACGAGACGATCACCGGATTTGTGCTGCGCCTGGCCCATCGGCTGGGCACAACCCCCGCAGAGATCCTGCTCCGCACCGGTCTGGCACCCGGCGGCAGTCCTGGTCTGCCCACCCGCCTGCCCCTGAGCTTCCAGCACCACTTGGACGACGCCCACCTCACGGTCTTTGCCCGCGCCACCCTTCTCATGCCCGCCGAGGTCGCCGACATGCTCCTCGCTCCGCTCGGGCAGCGGTATGGGCCACTGAACCCCGCGTTCACGCCACGCAGCACCCCAGCCCGGATGATCTACGACAACTCGTGGGTGCTGACCCGCTCCACGCGCTACTGTCCTCCCTGTCTCACCGGGAACGGCACCCCCATCCAGGACCGGCACGGCGGTCCTTGGCAACGGCTGTGGCGCCTTCCCGTGATCTTCCTCTGTGTCCGACACCAACGACTCCTCGCCCACCAGTGCCCCGGTTGCGGCGCACTCGCGCAGTCCCCCCGCGCAGGCAGCGCCATCGCCCGCCTGTCGGAAGATGCTCTGAACCCGTGGCAATGCCGGTCGGCTGAGGCGCGTTCGGCACCGGCCGAGCATCCCGCACATGCCTGCGGAGCCGACCTGACCCGGGAAAGCGCCCCCGCCGGGGAACTCGATTCGGCCACTATGGCCGCGCTCGTCCGAGTGCAACGACACCTTGCGGGCTTACTCGCTGCAGGAGGCCCCGAGAGCACGACGAGCGCGGGGGCGCCCGTCCCCGTCGCCCACTACTTCGCCGATCTGCGCGCGACGGTCGCCATGATCTTCCGAACCTGGCCCGAAGCACGCCCGTACGCCGGCACATCGTTCCTGGCCGCCGTGCTCGATGCCGAGCATGCTTCCCGCACCGCGGAGGCTCAGCCCTTGCTCAACACCGCCGGGAAGAAGAAGACCTCCAAGCCCTACACCGCGCCGCCGACCGACTCCCTGGCAACGGGCGCGGTTCTGCAGATCGCGACGCGGTTGCTCCAAGCGTCGGATCCCTGCCAGGCGCGAGAGTCGATGACCCCGCTCGTTCACAGACTTCGCGATGCCGACCGTGCGCTCAGCGCCTACTTGTGCCGCGATGCCTGGATCTCAACGCCCATGAGGACTGCGGTCGGCGACTGCTGAAGGCGCCAAATCGCGACGGACTGTTACGTAGCGATGCTGGAGTGTGATAGAGGTAGGGATCTTCACTCCCGGTGCCGGGATGGAAGCGGCGGGGGACGTGCCCTGATAAGGGGCCGGATCGGGGGCGTCGATGGTCGACACGGCGGGCATGGGCGTTGGGGCTGAAGGCGCCAGAGCGCCCGCTGAGTCGGAGAGTTCAGACGGTTCAGCGCACGCCATCTTCGAACTGGCTCCGGAGGAAGACAGCGGCTCGGACACGCTGGGCCGTTACCGGTACCAGGCGGAGGTAGCCGCCCGAGAGTGTCTCGCCATGCTCACGGAGGACGCAATTGACTTCGTCGTCTGCGAGTGGCACGAGGACTTCGTCGTGGCGTGGGCCGATGGATCAGTGGAACTGGTATCGGTCAAGCATCGTGAAGAGAATCAGGGCACGTGGTCGCTTACGGAGCTGTGCAAGAGCGGCGGCCTGACCCATCTCTTCGACCGCTGGTGCGCATGCGAGTGTGCCGCCAATGTCCGACTCAGACTGGCGACGAACGCGGCGCTGAGTCCGATCAAAGGTAATGCCGGCACGCTGGCTCGGATGTGCGGCCCGGAGCCGGAACTCACGGATGGGCTGTCCTCTATGGCGGAGACAATCGCCCGTCAGATGCTCAAAGTCCGTTGGAAACAGCCCTATCCCAACGTCCCGGACACACCCCAGGTGAGCAAGCTCGCGGACATCCAGGTGCCAACGGGGTTCGTGGAGAGGGTTCTTCGTTTCCTTGCAGTCCTGGAGATCTCCTGCGATCCACCCCAGCGCGCACACATCACCGACGTCAACATCCAACGGCTTCTGGTGCCTGCCGTCGAGCAACTGCAGCTGGCGCATGTCGACCTTGAGAGCACGTACCGGGCCGTCGTGGACCGGATCGAGCGTGCCAACCGTGATGAGAGCGACCGTAGCCAACTTGCTGTCTACATCGCCGACCCGAGCCGCGTTCGTCACAGCACGCGGATGCAGCAGCGCATCGGCCGGCGCAGCATCACCCGCGAGATCGTCCGCCAGGCGATCGCGTACACGACGGTTCAGCTGCCCACGTTCCCCCGAGGTCAGGCGCCCGTGCTGGCACCGGGAGGGGCAAAGCTCGGCCGCAAGCTGCGCCGGGGCCTGGTTCCCTCGGACGAGGCGGCGTTCGCCGAACGGCTCCGCTCCGCGTGGTACACGACCTGGTCCGAGCGCCGCTCCGGCCTGGCCGGGGATGAAACCGACCTTTTGAACCTGTCCATGGACGTGCTGGAGATGGCCTTCGAGTGCCGACGCCATGCGCGCGCTCAGGTCGCCGAGGGCAGCGAGTTCGGCAACAAGATGAACGACCTGCTGGCCGAGAAACTGAAGGTCGACGCTCTGCCGTCGCCGCCGCCGTTCTTGCTCAGCAACCTGCATTTGCGAGGGCTGGCCTACCAGTTGTGCGACGAGTGCCTCTTCTTCTTCTCCGAGAATTTCAACACGGATGAGGAAGCCTCATGACCCATAGCGCCGACTTCGAGACCGCCGTAGCGCGCATGCGGACTCAGCAGCGGCAGGCAGAGCAGCGTGAGGTCCACTACCACGAGGCGCGCATCCTCCTGCTCATCTCGCAGTTCACCACCCCCAAAGGGGGGCTCGACGGCCTGACCAAGCTCGCCAAACTCGACTTCCTGCTGCGCTATCCAGCGATGTTGGAACGTCTCCTGCCTGCTGGCGAGGCGTCGTGGCCGGAAGGAACCGCCCCCACACCACCCGAGCGCCTCGCGGTCGAAAGCCGTATGACGCGCTACAAGTACGGGCCCTGGGACCAGCGCTACTACAGCGTCCTCGGCTCACTCGCCGCCCGCGGCCTGATCGTCTACAGCAACAGCGCCAGAGCCGAATTCCGCGCCACGCCGCAGGGCGCCGCCGCCGCAGCCTCTCTTGCCGCAACGCCGGAGTGGGACGTTGTCGCCAGCCGCATCAAGCTGCTCAAGCGGCATTTCAACAAGTCAGGATCGGCCTTGAAAAACCTCATCTACGACCGTCTGCCCGACGCCGTCGACCGACCCTGGCGGACGGAGATCTGACATGGCCGTCCACCTGCGCATCGTGGCCTTGACCGTCACCACCGCCGAGGCGGAACAGACCTACCGCTTCGACCGTCCGGCCACCGTGATCACCGGCCCCATCGGCACTGGCAAGTCCAGTCTGCTGATGCTCTTCAAGCACGCCCTCGGTGGCAGCGCCATGCTCACCCCGGCGGTCCGCGACCACGTCCTGTCGGTCCAGGCCGAGGTCGTGGTCGGCGACGAACGTGTCGTCCTCAAGCGGACCATTGAGGGAGACACCGCCGACACTGTGGATCTCCTCGATCCACACTCCCTCGCTCTGGAACGCACCCTGCCTCTGCGGGCCTCGGAAGGCGCCACCACGCTCTCCGACCATCTCCTGGACGCGCTTGGCTTCCCGCGCGAACAGATCGCCGCACGGCGAGAAGGAGCAGCGCGGCCGCAGAACCTCACCTTCAACGACCTGTACGCCTACGTCTACCTCCAGGCGCGCGAGATCGACCGTCAGGTCGTCGGTCACCTGGACAGCTGGTTTGAGACCAAGCGCAGAGAGCTCTTCCGCCTGATGTTCGGGCTCACCGACAGCGCGCTCATGGAGCTCAAGCGCACCAGGAACCAGCTCTTGGACACGCTGAAGGCCAGAACCGCCGAGCACGACAACGTCAGCTCCTTCCTGGCAGCCTCCGACCCCCGCAGCGACGACGAACTGCGGGCGGAACTCACTCAGCTGCGCGACACTCTGGAGCGGGCATCGTCCGCCCTGGCCAGCCTCCGCACCGAACTTGAGGAACAGACCGCCGCCGACACCGCGCTGCGTGACGAGCTACAGAACGCCATTCGCGCCGCCCGGCAGACCGAAGAAGAAGTGTCCGCGGCTGCCGACCTAGTGGAGGCGCGACATGCCGTCGTCGCTCAGGTACAGCTCGACCTCTCCCGTCTCGCACGGTCGGTCACGGCCATCGACCAGCTCTCTCCCTTCGAGTTCGTCGTCTGCCCGCGGTGCATGCAGTCGCTGGCCGCCCGGGCCGTCGAGGACGGTCACTGCCTCGTCTGTCTCCAACCCGATCCAGTCGAGGCCGACATCGACCCGGCTGCCATCGAAGAGACACGCACGGCCCTGCAGCAGCAGCTTGAGGACGCACAGCGCATCCAGCAGTCGGACGAGGCGTACCTGCAGACCGTCCAGGAGCGGTCGCAGCAACTCAGCTTTGCCGTCACCAGCCTGCGCCGGGAGCTCGACGCCCAGACCCGTGATGCGGTCGCCCCGCGCTTCGACGCCATCGCCGAAGCCAGCTCCCGCGTCGCCTCGCTCAAGGCCAGCATTGATGCCATCACCCAACTGCGCGAATCCTGGGCACGGGTGCGCACCATCGACGCGGACATCCGCTCGCTTAAGGCCGACCGACGGCAGGTCAACAAGGACATCAAGGAGAAGTCCGAGCAGCTCAAGGCCAGCCAGACTCTGCTCGGTGACCTCAGCACTGAGTTCAGCCGACTGCTCACCAGCTGGAACCTGCCCTGGGTCGACACGGCCGTCATCGACCGCGACACCTACCTGCCGGTGGTCAACGGACGGCCCTTCGAGACCCTGCAGGCCTCCGGCGGGGGCATCGCCACCTCCGTCAACCTCGCCTACAGCCTCACGCTCCTTGCCTTCGGACTCGACCACTCCGACGTCCTGGTTCCATCGCTCCTCGTGATCGATTCACCGCGTAAGGCCTTCGGCAACAATGCCTCCGACCGGCAGCGCGCGGCCGAGATCTACAGTCGCTTCAGGACCCTGGCTGACGCATATGGCGAACGCTTGCAGCTGATCATTGCCGACAATGACCCCCCGCCCATCACCAGCGACTTCTTCGGCAAGGTGGAGTTCGACTACGAGAACCCCATGGTGCCCGGCGTGGATCATCCCGGCCCTGATCAGGTCACTCGCATCGAAAGCCAATCGGATGGATAGACTAGTCGCGCAGTGCGGGCTACGGATGCCTCCGAAACTGCGGTGGGCACAGGGGAGGGGGAGTCAGCCTTACCTCGCCATCCGCTGGGTACGTAGCACCGAACTCCACGACACCTTCGTCTCCCTCGCCTGAAGCGCTCATCTGCCGGTGACGCCTCAACAAGCCTCCCCGCGAAACCCCGCGATGGAGGACGTATGCCGGGGGGCGGATGTCCTCCGGACGTGAGATGCCTCGGAACGCTGTCAGCGTAGGCTGTCGGCCAGTCAAGGCAGCTGGGTCGGAGGGGGTGTGCCATTTCCATGGCCGATGAAGTTGTACGTGAGGGTAGGAATCCGTCTGCAAGCGTGTTTGAAAGGCTCCTCGGTGCAACCTTTCAACACCATAGCTCAGAACCTCCTTCGGTATTGACGAGCGAAGGCCCTCCTGGCGACACCTATGAAGCCCCTGAAGGGTGGAACACCCATCGAGAGACATCATGGAGATCGCTAGCGTCGAAGGCTGACGAATTACTTGCGGTTGGGCCAGTTCTACTGATTCCTGAATGGGAGAGACTGCCGGCAAATAAGAAGTACCGCACTCGTTGGAGCTACGAAGTACTACTTGAAGATTTGGTTCCCCAGGAGCGGGACGCTCACCTGGCCGTGCTCTTGCCGTCATCTGCTCTTACCTCTCATGCGGAGGCTGACTTCAGGGCGGCTGTGAGGGAGCGGTGGCATCTGTCGACTGTTCTCTACGCGGCTGGTGTCTTGCCGAAGGTGCATACCAGTCTGGAAGTCGCGGCAGTTTTCCTGCACGCGCGGCAGCCCAAGGACTCCGTCGTGCGAATGTTTCGCATGCCTCATCGTGTTGATCCCAAGTCGGTTGAGAAAGATTTCGAGAAGTTGCTCCGTATGCGGGGCGGAAGGAGTAAGAATGGCTACGTCGTACGGGATCTCATCCCTGCGCACGAGCGACTGCACTTTGAGCGACACGATCCAGCAGTGCTGGCCCTCCGTGAGGATCTGGTCGGGTACGGGAGCGTGGCGAAAGTGGGTGATCTGTTCACCAAAGCGCCAAGCGTCCATAGCCACACATTGGGTGAGAAAACCAGCTCAACTGGCCAGACGGGTGCTGTCCGCGTACTGCGAGGGCCCGATGTGCTCACGGATGGCTCGATCGCACCTCCTGACCCCGAAGATATCTGGGCGCAGGTGCCATCGGACTGCTTGTTGCAGGCTGGGGATCTGATTCTGCGATCCATCTCTCGGCCTACAGACCGCCATCGTTTTGTGGTCAGTGAAGTCGGGGATGATGACCTGCCGGCTGCGGCAAGCGAACATGTGATCGTGCTGCGCCCGAAGGTTCCTTTGGAAGCACATCAGCTTCGCTTTATTCTGCTGTTCCTTCGGTCTCCAATGGCAGGGCCGATGCTGGCGCAAGCGGGTGTGCACATTCTGTGGCGAGACCTCGCAGACTTGACGCTGCCGCAACCGGACGAGGCACTGGCATCCGCTCTGGACAACCTGGAAATCTCGAAGCGGCGCCTAGAAGAGTGGCACAGCGAGGCGGATGAGGTCCTTCAATCCGTCTTCCTCGACCAGAGCGCAGCTCAAGGCCGCGACCGGATCGTACGATCTGGTCAAACTCTGCGGCTTAGGGTCGCAGCCGCTAGCCTTCTTGATGATTTGGGTCACACGGTCCGTACACGCTTCCCTTACCCGGTCGCCCTGCGCTGGCGTGAGACTGAGGCCGCGATGAGCGTGCGAGACGCTGGCCCTGCGTATCAAGCAATTCTCGGCACCGCTGAGATCCTCTTGGCCTACAGTGCTCTGTTGGTAGGGGCGCTTGCCAGGGAAGAAGGAATAGAACTGGGCTCGCTTCACGCCATTCGTGGCCAACTGGAACGAGGCCGGGGGCCAGGGTTCGGTGAATGGGTAGCCACACTGGACGAAATTTCCAGCAAGCGAAAGAGGAGCAGTCTTCCAGCAGAACACCCCCTCAACGCCCTTGGTTCCATGTTCGCAGACGAGAAAGTCGCTGACGCACGCAAGCGTCTGTACAGCCGCCGTAATGATGAAGACCACGAGCGACGAGTGGACCGCGTCGACCTCCCACAGGCGCGTGACGCAGCCTTTGGTGAACTTTCCAGGTTGATTGAGGGTGGAAGATTCTTGGCCGACTGGTCTTTGATTCAAATCACCGACCTGCACTGGGACGCGCTTCTAGGGCGCTCGGTGATCGACTATCGAAACTTGATGGGTGATCATCCAGTGGTGCCCACGAGTACGATGATCTGGGACCGCAGTGACATCGAGAAGGGGAGCCTGTACCTTAAAGATCAGGAAAACAGGCTGCATTTGCTAAGGCCTTTTCTGATTGGGTGTCTCTGTCGACGATGCCGTAGCTGGTCGACCTTTCACATCGATAAAGCCTCTCAAGGTACGGTCACCCTCAAGTGCCTGGAATATGGGCATACCTTTGACGATCCGGCGCTAGTGGAACCGTTTCGGCATGTTGGATTGCTTTAGCGCCGCGAGTGCGAAAGGGTATGGCATTCCTGCAGTCGCGGTTCGTGACACTCCAGATAGTTTCGTAGTCACGAGCGCGGGTGCTGCATGGGCCAGTCGAACGTGCACTCCGAGGCCTCATGGCAGGCCATGGCCACTCTCAAGCCCTGGCGGCTCCTCCGCAAGCTCCGGTGCTCGACCACCCGGATCACCTGCCTTGTCCAGGCTGTCGACGATCACGAAATTCCCCAGGTGGGGCGGGTTCCGCGTCACGTAATTCCCCACCCCCGCGGTCACGTAATTCCCCATGGGGACGACGGG
>NZ_JBEYUY010000032.1:0-111083 GCF_040643775.1 Streptomyces sp. NPDC047081
GGCGCTCTGCTCCGGCTGCGGGCGTGGGGGCGGGCGCCGGGGCCCGGGCGCCGCTGACCGGCGGCGGGGCGGGCGGGGTGCGAGGGGCGCGCGGGGCCGGGCACGCGGCGGCGCGGCGGTTCCCTGTCGGACACTTCTCCGTCACCTGCCGGGGGTCGTGGTCGGAGTGGGCGTGGGCGTGGGAGTGACCGCGGGGAGGGTCGTGGTCGTGGGGGTGGCGGCCGGGCTGTGCGTGATGGTCTCCGGCGGGCGCAGGACCAGCGGGACCTGTACGGCGGACTGCTGGGCGGCGGCGGAGGGGACGCCCTTCACGGTGCCGTCCGGGTTCAGGAAGGCGGGGTCGCCGCCGGGGACCATGCCGAGTTCACGGGCGCGGCGCACGAGGGCGTCCGGGGCGGAGTAGGAGTCGATGTCCCGCTGGAGCGCCTGTTCCTCGTCGGTGAGGTTCTTGGTGTCCTTCTGGAGGTCGTCGAGCTTGAAGGAGCCTTCGCTGAGCGCGGAGTTCAGCACCAGGAGCCCGATCAGCCCGCCGCCCAGGAGGAGTACGACGAGAAGGACGAAGGGGGTGCGGGCGGCCTGCGGGCCGGTGCCCGACGGGCCCGGGAAGAGGCGTGCGAGACGAGCCGCGCGCCCCCTCAGTTCGGGTTTCCTACTCACACGGCCTCCAGTGAGTCCGGTTTCCCAACCCGCTCGCTGCCCGCATCACTCGCTCACGTCCTCCCTGATGCGCTCGGCCCCGCGCAGTCGCGCCGGTGCCGCCCGCCGGTTCTCGGCGACCTCTTCCTCGGTGGGAAGTTCGGCACCGCGCGTGAGCAGCTTGAGCCGCGGCTGGTACTGCTCGGGCACGATCGGCAGCCCGGGAGGCGCGGTGTTGGCGGCGCCGGCCGCGAACACCTGCTTGACCAGGCGGTCCTCGAGCGAGTGGTACGACAGCACGGCGATCCGTCCGCCCACGGCCAGGGCCCCCACGGCGGCCGGGATCGCCCGCTCCAGGACGGACAGCTCGCCGTTGACCTCGATGCGCAGGGCCTGGAAGGTGCGCTTGGCCGGGTTGCCGCCGGTGCGCTTGGCGGCCTGCGGCAGCGAGTCCCGGATCAGCTCGACGAGCCGCGCGCTGTTGGCGAACGGCTCCTTCTCGCGCTCGCGCACGATCGCGCCGACGATCCGCTTGGCCTGCTTCTCCTCGCCGTACGCGCGCAGGATGCGGACGAGTTCACCGGCCGGGTAGGTGTTGAGGACCTCGGCGGCGCTGATGCCGGTCGTCTGGTCCATGCGCATGTCGAGCGGGGCGTCCTGGGCGTAGGCGAAGCCGCGGTCGGCCTCGTCGAGCTGCATGGAGGAGACGCCGAGGTCGAAGAGGACGCCCTGCACGCGCGCGATACCGAGCCGGTCGAGCACGTCCGGGAGCTCGTCGTAGACGGCGTGCACCAGGGTGGCCCGCTCGCCGAAGGGGGCGAGCCGCTCGCCGGACAGGCGCAGCGCCTCCTTGTCGCGGTCGAGGGCGACCAGCCGGGCTTCGGGGAACCGCGCGAGGAGCGCCTCGCTGTGGCCGCCGAGGCCGAGCGTGCAGTCGACGACCACCGAGCCGGGCCGCTCCAGCGCGGGGGCCAACAGATCCAGGCACCGCTGGAGCATCACCGGGACATGTCGACTCTGGCTCAAGGGGCCCTCTCAGATCCGGCGGGCCCGCACCGCCGGGTCCCCGCCCGCGGGGAGAAATCGGCGTGGCGGCCGGGGTCTCCTGGGGATTTCAGTCCAGCAGGGAGAGCCTCCCCTCCCGCTTCGCGTCACTTTAGTCCACGGTGACTCGCGGTCAATCAACCGGCCTGCGCGTCGCGCCTCCGCGTGCGTGCGAAGCGGCAAACCAGGGAAAATCACCCTTACGGCTCCACCTCCGCCACCTATGTGGGTTACGTCACAAGAGGACCGTGATGACGCTCTTTTCCCGCTCTCACACGCAGACCGGATCGCATGTGACCAGTAACGTCATAGCTATGACGACTTCTGCATCCGTTCCCACCGAGTCCGAAGGCGCCATACACGGCGGCACCGTCACCGACCGTCTCGTCGACGCCAACGGACGGTACGCCGCCGAATTCACCGACCCCGGAATGGACGCCCGCCCCGTCCTGCACGTGGCGGTCGTGGCCTGCATGGACGCCCGTCTCGACCTGCACGCGGCGCTCGGCCTGGAGCTGGGCGACTGCCACACCATCCGCAACGCCGGCGGTGTGGTCACCGACGACGTGATCCGCTCCCTCACCATCAGCCAGCGCAAGCTCGGCACGCGCAGCATCGTCCTCATCCACCACACGGGCTGCGGCCTGGAGGCCATCACCGAGGACTTCCGCACCGAGCTGGAGATGGAGGTCGGCCAGCGCCCCGCCTGGGCCGTGGAGGCCTTCCGGGACGTCGACCAGGACGTACGCCAGTCCATGCAGCGGGTACGCACCTCGCCGTTCCTGCTGCACACCGACGACGTGCGCGGCTTCGTCTTCGACGTGAAGACGGGCCTGCTGCGCGAGATCGACCCGGCGTAACCGGGCCGCGTAACCCTCCCCGGCCCTTCTCGTTTTTCGCAAATCCCGCGCATGCTGGAGCCCAAGCACCGTAAAACCCGACATAACGCAGCCAGTTGTCCACAGTCGAGTGACACGAAACGGTAACGGCAGCAAGAATGCGGGTGTGGCGTCGCGCGGAACTTTTCACGCGTGGTGTCCGTGATTCGGGGTGGGCCGGTCCGCACAACACGCGTCGGCCCGGAGAAAGAACGGGCCGAGGAGGGCCGGGTGACGACCTATGACGATCGAGCGAGCCTTACAGATCTGACTGCCACCGTGGAGCGGGTCCGCAGTTCGGTGGAAGGAGTGATCGAGGGCAAGCCCGAGGTCGTACGGCTTTCGCTGACCGTACTGCTCGCCGAGGGACATCTTCTGATCGAGGACGTGCCGGGTGTGGGCAAGACCATGCTCGCAAAAGCGCTGGCCAGGTCCATCGACTGTTCGGTGCGGCGCATTCAGTTCACGCCGGACCTGCTGCCCTCGGACATCACCGGTGTGTCCATCTGGGACCAGCAGCGCCGGGACTTCGAGTTCAAGCCGGGCGCGATCTTCGCGCAGATCGTGATCGGCGACGAGATCAACCGCGCCTCGCCGAAGACGCAGTCCGCGCTCCTGGAGTCCATGGAGGAGCGGCAGGTCACGATCGACGGGCAGACCTACGAGCTGCCCAGCCCCTTCATGGTGGTGGCCACGCAGAACCCGGTCGAGATGGAGGGCACCTACCCGCTGCCCGAGGCCCAGCGCGACCGCTTCATGGCCCGGGTCTCGGTGGGCTACCCCAGCGTGGAGGCCGAGCTGCAGATGCTCGACATCCACGGCGGGGTGAGCCCCCTGGAGGACCTCCAGCCGGTGGCCCACGCGCACGACATCGTGAAGCTGATCGAGGCGGTGCGGGGCGTGCACGTCGCCGATTCGGTCCGGCGGTACGCGGTGGACCTGGTCGCCGCCACGCGCAACCACCCGGACCTCAGACTCGGCGCCTCCCCGCGCGCGACGCTGCACCTGCTGCGCGCGGCGAAGGCCTCCGCGGCCCTGAGCGGCCGGGAGTACGCGCTGCCGGACGACGTGCAGGCGCTCGCCGTCGCCGTCCTGGCGCACCGCCTGCTGCCCACCGCACAGGCCCAGCTCAACCGCCGCACCTCGGAGCAGGTCGTCCAGGAGATCCTGCAGCGCACCCCGGTGCCCGCGGCGCCCCAGCAGCAGAGCGGCTTCGGCGGCCTCGCACACGGCACGCCGGCGTACGGCCAGCAGCCGCCGCGGAGGCTGTGATGTCCTCCGGGGGGACCGGGCCGGACGCCGACCGCGGCGAGAAGGGCGGTGTCCGTACGGCCCTCGCGGGTCTGACCACCCGCGGTCGCTCCTTCCTTGCGGCCGGTATCGCGGCCGCGATCTGCGCCTATGTCCTCGGCCAGAGCGATCTGCTCCGGGTCGGCCTGCTGCTCGCCGTGCTGCCCCTGGTGTGCGCGCTGTTCCTGTACCGCACGCGCTACCGGGTGGCCGGCAGCCGCCGTCTCTCCCCCGCGCGCGTGCCCGCCGGCAGCGAGGCCCGCGTCCATCTGCGGATGGACAACGTCTCGCGGCTGCCCACCGGCCTGCTGATGCTCCAGGACCGGGTGCCGTACGTCCTCGGCCCCCGGCCCCGCTTCGTCCTCGACCGGGTCGAGCCGGGCGGCCGCCGCGAGGTCTCCTACCGCGTCCGCTCCGACCTGCGCGGCCGCTATCCGCTGGGCCCGCTCCAGCTGCGCCTGACCGACCCGTTCGGCATGTGCGAGCTGACCAGGTCCTTCTCCTCGTACGACACCCTGACGGTGATCCCGCGCGTGGAGGCGCTGCCGCCGGTGCGCTTCAGCGGGGAGTCGAAGGGGTACGGCGACGGGCGGCAGCGGTCGCTCGCGCTGGCCGGCGAGGACGACGTGATCCCGCGCGGGTACCGCTACGGCGACGATCTGCGCCGGGTCCACTGGCGGCTGACCGCCCGCTACGGCGAGCTCATGGTGCGCCGCGAGGAGCAGCCCCAGCGGGCCCGCTGCACGGTGCTGCTGGACACCCGGGGCATCGCCTTCCAGGGCGCGGGCCCCGACTCGGCCTTCGAGTGGGCGGTGTCCGGCGCGGCCTCCGTGCTGGTGCACATGCTGGAACGGGGCTTCTCCGTCCGGCTGTTGACGGACACCGGCAGCTCGGTGCCCGGCGAGGGCGCGGACGGGTTCGCCGGCGCGAGCCAGGAGACCGCCGACTCGGCCGGGCTGATGATGGACACCCTCGCGGTCATCGACCACTCGGACGGCGCGGGCCTGTCCCGCGCGTACGACGTGCTGCGCGGCGGGAACGAGGGGCTGCTGATCGCCTTCTTCGGCGACCTCGACGAGGAGCAGGCCACGGTGGCCGCCAAGATGCGCCAGCGCAGCGGGGGCGCGGTCGCGTTCCTGTTGGACAGCAGCACCTGGGTGCGGGAACCGACCGATGTGCCCGGCCCGTTGGACATGCGTGAGGAGCGGCAGCGGATGCTGCGGGAGGCGGGCTGGACCGTCCTGAGCGTGCCGCGCGGCGCCTCGCTGACCGAGCTGTGGCGGCAGGCGGACCGCGAGCGCGCGGGCCTGGCCGCCGCCGGCGGGACCACCGCGGCGAGCGGTACGAGCGGTGAGGGGGCGGGGTCATGAGCGGGCGGGCACGACTGACGCTGGGCGCCTGGGCGGCCACGCTGATGGCGGCGTGCGCGCTGCTGCCCCTGGTCTCCCCGGCCACCTGGATCCTGCAGGCGGCCTTCCTGCTGGGCGTGCAGAGCGCCGTGGGCGCGTTGACCCGGCGGGTGCCGCTGGCCCGGCCGCTGACGGTGGCCGCGCAGACGCTGGTCACCCTGGTGATACTGACCCTGATCTTCGCCCGGCAGCAGGCCTTCGTCGGGATCGTGCCGGGCCCCGAGGCCTTCCAGCACTTCGCCGACCTGCTGCAGCAGGGCAGCGACGACATCGCCCGGTACGCGATCCCGGCGCCGCTGGACTCCGACGGCATCCGGCTGATGCTGCTGGGCGGGGTCCTGGTCATCGGGCTCGCGGTGGACACCCTCGCGGTGACCTTCCGCAGCGCGGCCCCTGCCGGGCTGCCCCTGCTCGCGCTGTACTCGGTCGCCGCCGGGCTGTCCGACGGCGGCGCCGACTGGTTCTGGTTCCTGGTCGCGGCGGGCGGCTATCTGATGCTGCTGCTCGCCGAGGGCCGGGACCGGCTCTCCCAGTGGGGCCGCGTCTTCGGCGGGGCGCCGCGCACTCCGGGCGGCGAGCCGGGCCCGGTGGCCCCCGTCCGCACCGGGCGGCGCATCGGCGTGCTCGCGCTGGGCATCGCCCTCGTGGTGCCGGTCGCGCTGCCCGCGATGAGCGGCGGGCTGCTGGACGGCGCCGGCACGGGCGTGGGCTCGGGCAGTGGCGGCGGGGGCACGATCTCCGCGGTGAACCCGCTGGTGTCGCTCCGGGACAGTCTGAACGTGGACGAGGACCGCCAGGTCCTGACCCTGAAGAGCAACACGAGCGACCTCTCGGACCTGTATCTGCGGATCGTCTCCCTGGACGACTTCGACGGCAGTACCTGGAAGCCGTCCAAGCGGCACATCATCTCCGTGCCGGACAAGCTCCCGACCCCGACCGGCCTGGGCCCGGACGTCAAGCGCGCGGAGATCGAGACCCGGATCTCGGCGGCCGACTGGTACGCGCAGGACTGGCTGCCGATGCCGTACCCGCCCAGCGGCGTGGACGTCAGCGGCAAGTGGCGCTACGAGCCCGTGGGCATGACGCTGGTCGGCGACCACGGTGAGACCACGCGCGGAAAGACGTACCTGGTCAAGAGCCTCGACGTGCAGCCGACGGCGGAGCAGCTGGCCGACGCGCCGGACCCGTCTCCCGCCCTGGAGCGGGAGTACACCAAGCTGCCGAGCTCGGTGCCGGCGGTGGTGGGGAAGACCGCCCGCCAGGTCACCGCGGGCTCCGCCAACCACTACGAGGAGGCGGTCAAGCTCCAGGAGTACTTCGCCTCCACCGGCGGCTTCCAGTACAGCACCCAGGTGCAGGTGGGCACCGGCCCGAACGCGATCGCCAAGTTCCTGAAGGACAAGGAGGGCTTCTGCGTCCACTTCTCCTTCGCGATGGCGGCGATGGCCCGCAGCCTGGGCATACCGGCCCGGGTCGCGGTGGGCTTCGCGCCCGGTTCCCAGCAGACCGGCGACACGGTCTCGGTGGGCCTGAAGGACGCCCATGCCTGGCCCGAGCTGTATTTCGAGGGCGTGGGCTGGACCCGCTTCGAGCCGACCCCGACCCGAGGTGTGGCGCCGTCGTACACGCAGTCGGACAGCACGGGCAGCACTCTGCCGGACGTCACGCAGCCCTCCGCGTCGGCCGGTTCCTCGGCCTCGGCGGCTCCGTCGGCGACGACGAGCTGCTCGGCGCAGGACCGCAAGCTCGCGGCGTGCGCGGAGGCGCTTCCGCTGGACAGCGCCAAGCCGGGTGACAGCGGCCCGCCGTGGTACCAGATCGCCGGCTGGGTGGTGCTCGGCGTGCTGGTGCTCGCCGTACCGCTGCTGCCCATGCTGTGGCGGCTGCGCCGGCGCTCGGTGCGGCTGGCGTCGGGGCAGCACGCCTCCGCCGGCCTCACGCCGCCCGGAGCGGGCAGGGCCCGGGGCGGCGGCCGGGGCGGTGAGGGTTCCACGGACGTGGACCTGGAGTCCGCGGCGATGGCGGTGGAGGCGGATGACCGTTACTCCGCCGAGGTGGCCGCCGGGCATGTGCTGGCCGTCTGGCGCGAGCTCACCGACACCGCCTGGGACTACGGCATCCCGCCGGACGACGCGCTCACCCCGCGCAAGGCGGCGGCGCGGATCGTGCGGCTGGGGCAACTGGACCCGGTCACGGCCGAGTCGGTGCACCGGGTGGCGGGCGCCGTGGAGCAGGTGCTGTTCGCACCGAGGCCGCACGCCGTGCCCGGCCTGGCCGACGACGTCCGCAGGATGCGGGCCGCGCTGCGCGCCCGGGTCAGCTGGCCCACCCGGGTACGCGCGGTCGTGGCGCCCCGCTCGGCCGTCCGCGCGGTCTGGGACCTAGTGGACCGCTGGACGGCGGTCAAGGCCCGCGCGAACGAACGCTGGACGGCGGCACTGGCCCGGACCCGACGTCCGTCGGGGCAGCAGAGCGGCTGACAGACCGGGCTCGGCTCCAGGGCATACGTGAGGGGGTGACCACCCGACCGGGTGGTCACCCCCTCAACTGCCAGTGGGAGCCGGGAAGACTACTGGCCGCCCTGCTGCTCGTCGCGGCGGCGCTGCCAGCGCTGCTCGATACGGTCCATCATGGAGCGCTTCGGCCGTCCTTGTCGGCGCGCGTGCGGAGCGGCACCGCCGGCGGGCTGTTCACCCGGCTTGGGGGCCTTGCGCCAGCCGGTCACGGCGAGCACCGCGCACCCCAGCATGACGAGGAAGCCCACCACACTGAGCCAGACCTGCTTGGCGACCATTCCAGCCATGAGGAGCGCAATACCCACGAGGAAGCCGGCGACCGCCTGGTAGACCCGCCGCCGGGTGTACGTACGCAGCCCGCTTCCCTCAAGCGCCGACGCGAACTTGGGATCTTCGGCGTACAGCGCTCGCTCCATCTGCTCGAGCATGCGCTGCTCGTGCTCCGAGAGCGGCACGGAGTCCTCCTCATCGTGCAGTCGCCGGGGGCGACCCGGGGGGTCCCTTCAGGATAGGCAGGGAATCGCCCCCGTGAAACCCGCCCCTCTGCGCCAATTGGCCAACCGGATTCCGCCATGACCGTCCCGGCTCGCTGAATCTTGCATTCCCCAGCGGCCGACCCGTCATGCCGGGTGATCTCCTTCGATCATACGGCGCCAAGCCCCCGTTCGGGGGGCCTGTGGCGTACTCCATCCGCAGCCAACGCGCTGATCAGCGGCTCGCCCCGGCAGGCCGGTCAGGCCCCGTCGGTCCCCCGGGTCTCACCGAGCACATGGAGCTGGGTGGCGACGGAGTGGAAGGCGGGCAGCTCGGCCGCCGCCTCCTCCAGCTTGAGCAGCGCCTCCAGGGCGCCGGGCTCGGTGTCCACGAGCACGCCCGGGACCAGGTCGGCGAAGACCCGCACGCCGTGCACGGCGCCCACGCGCAGGCCGGCGCCCTCGACCAGAGCGGTCAGCTGCTCGGCGGTGAAGCGGCGCGGCACGGGGTCGCCGTCGCCCCAGCGGCCGTCCGGGTCGCCGAGGGCCTGCCGGGCCTCCTTGAAGTGGCCGGCCAGGGCTCGGGCGAGCACGGCACCGCCGAGGCCGGCGGCGAGCAGGCTGAGGACGCCCTCGGGGCGCAGGGCGGCGACGACGTTGCGCACGCCCTCGGCCGGGTCGTCCACGTACTCCAGGACGCCGTGGCAGAGCACCACGTCGTGGCCGCCGCGCTCGACCACGTCGAAGAGGCCGTGGGCGTCGCCCTGGACGCCCCGGACGCGGTCGGCGACGCCGGCCTCGGCGGCGCGGCGCTCCAGGGCGAACAGGGCGTTGGGGCTGGGGTCGACGACGGTGACCTGGTGGCCGAGGCGGGCGAGCGGCACCGCGAAGTTGCCGCTGCCGCCGCCGGCGTCGAGCACGTCCAGCGCCTGGCGTCCCGTGGCCTTGACCCGGCGGTCGAGGGCGTCCTGGAGGACCTCCCACACCACGGCGGTACGGAGGGAGGCGCGAGGCCTCATCGGGTCCGACACGGCAGTTGACTCCTCGGCGCGGCACCGCCCTTGGCACGGCGGAGCGAACGGTCTGCCTCCCCGGCCCCGGGGTACGGGAGGAAAGGCTTCAGGCGCCCTCCACCCTATTGCCTGCACCGCCGCACCCGGTCACTCCACCCACACGGCCTGCGGAACGTCTCGCACCGCGGACGCGGGCGACTACCGGCACACCTTGCGAGCCGGCCACACCACGACCCGCCATCGGCTCAGGCGATGAATCGGCTCACGCATGAATCTGCTGAATCCGCTCACCCCGTATCCGGTAAGTCCCGCTCCGCCCCAGGACCCGGCTGCGGGTGGTCGGGGTCGTGGCGGGGCTGTGGCAGGACCGGTTGGAGGACGAGCATGCGCTCGACGAGACGCAGGAACATCGCCACGTCGCGTATCAGGTCGTCGGCGTCCCGGCGGCTGGCCGCGCCCTGGATGCCGGCCTCGGCCCGGGCGCGGCGCCGGGCACCGGAGGCGAACAGCACGCTCCACTCGGCGAGTTCGGGCGCTATTTCGGGGAGCACTTCCCAGGCGCTCCGGATGCGTGCCCGGCGTCGCTCGGAGGTCTCCGGGCGGCCCCGCGCGGCGAGCACGGCGGCGGCCGTGCGCAGGGCGGCGAGGTGGGCGGTGGCATAGCGCTCGTTGGACGTTTCGAGGACGGCCGCCTCGTCCAGTCCGGCGCGGGCCTGGGCGAGCAGGTCGAGGGCGGCGCGCGGCGCGGCGGCCCGGCGCAGCACCGGGTGGACGTCGCTCGCCGGACCGGTCAGTGAGGGGGCAGGGCCGGTGGCACGGCGCCGGCGGGCGGCTGCTGCGTGATAGCTGGCCATGACGAACCTCCTGTCTCTGCGTGACGGCATGCCCGCATTCGGGTAGCCGTATGTCCCCATCGTGCGGTATGGCACTGACAATCCGTTCTGACCTGGGGTTTTGCTTCGATCTAAGGTTCGGAGTAGTTTTTGAACTGACCAGTCAGTTCAAATCAGTTCCGCACAGGGGAATCCAGGGGAATGGGGGAAACCGTGCCCGGAACCGGTGTCACGGCCCGCGGCCTCGGGCTCAGGGGGCCGCGCGGCTGGGCCTTCCGCGACGTCACGTTCGAGGCGGAGCCCGGCTCGCTGATCGCGATCGAGGGACCGTCCGGGTCCGGCCGCACCTGCCTGCTGCTCGCGCTCACGGGCCGGATGAAGGCCACCGAGGGCTCGGCCGAGGTGGGCGAGTGGCGGCTGCCCAAGCAGTTGGCGGCGGTACGCCGGGTGAGCGGGCTCGCGCACGTCACCGGAGTCACCGACCTCGAACCGGCACTGACCGTCGGCGAGCACCTGCACGAACGGGCGCTGCTGCAGCGGCGGTTCGGCGACTCGCTGAAGGCGCTGCTGCGGCCACGGGCCGAGCGCACCGCGGAGGCGAAGCTGCGGATCGACAACGCCCTCGCGGCCGCCGGACTCGACCGGGCGGCCCTGCCCAAGGGCTCCCGGACCGCCGTACGGGATCTGGAACGGCTGGAGGCGCTGCGCCTTTCCATCGCGCTGGCCCTGCTCGGTCGCCCGCGGCTGCTCGGTGTCGACGACGCCGATATGAAGCTCTCGGACGCCGAACGGGCCGAGGTGTGGGCGCTGTTGAGGTCCGTCGCCGAGGCCGGGACCACTGTCCTCGCGGTGTGCAGCGAGGCACCCGAGGACACCGTCGTCGTAACCACCGCTCAGAAGGAGAAGGCGGATGCGCTCGCCGAAACTGGCCGCTCTTGAGCTCAGGCGCTTCGGCCGGGGGAAGCTGCCGCGGGCCGCGCTCGTCGCGCTCCTGGTGCTGCCGCTGCTGTACGGCGCGCTGTACCTGTGGTCGTTCTGGGATCCGTACGGCCGCCTGGACCGGATCCCCGTGGCGCTCGTCAACGACGACAAGGGGGCGACCGCCGGCGGCAAGCGGGTCACGGCCGGCGACGACATCACCGAGGGGCTGCGGGAGAGCGACACCTTCGACTGGCACGAGGTGAGTGCCAGTGAGGCACGCGCGGGCGTGGAGGACGGCACGTACTACCTGTCGCTGACCATGCCGGCCGACTTCAGCCAGCGGATCGCGTCCAGCGCGGGCGACTCCCCGGAGACGGGTGCGCTCCAGGTGCGTACGAACGACGCGAACAACTACATCGTCGGGCAGATCTCGCGGACGGTGTTCAGCGAGGTGCGGACCGCCGCGTCCACCAAGGCGTCGCGGTCCTTCCTGGACCGGATCTTCATCTCGTTCTCGGACATCCACGGCGCGACCGTGAAGGCCGCCGACGGCGCCGATCAGCTCAAGGGCGGTATCGGGAAGGCCGAGAAGGGCTCCAAGGACCTCGCGGACGGCCTCAAGGACGCCAAGGAGGGCAGCAGTGCGCTGTCCAAGGGGCTGAAGAAGCTCGACACGGGCGCAGGCGCCCTGGAGGACGGCTCGCGGCAGGTCGCCGACGGCACGCGCGTGCTGGCCGACAAGGTCAACGCGGTCGACGCCAAGGTGGGCCCCTTCATCAAGGGCAACGAGAAGACCATCGGGGACACCGCCCAGTTGGTGGCCGACTCCTCGCAGGCGATCCGCGACAACCTCGACGTTCTTGTGAAGTCGGCCCCGACGGCCGCCAAGGGGGCGCACGCGGCCTCCAAGGTGCTGAACGACGTCTACAGGGCGCGCTGCGAGCAGGCCGTGCTCCCTGACCCGGCCTGCGCCGACCTCAAGAAGGCCAAGGTGGCCGCGGCGGACGTGGCGACGATCGCCGACGACCTCAACACGCTGATCGGCGACCAGCACGGCGACCTGAAGAAGCTCGACGCCAACCTCGCCACCCTCCAGAAGCAGGCCCAGGCCCTCGCCGACCGCGCCCCGCACCTCTCCGAGGACCTCCAGGACGCCGTCGCCAAGGTCAACAAGCTGAACGCCGGTGCCACGAAGGTCGCCGCGGGCGCCAGAAAGCTGCACTCGGGGCTCGGCACGGCCACCACCGGCGCGTCCGAACTCGACACGGGCGTCGGCAAGCTGAAGACGGGAGCCCAGACCCTCAACGGCGGCATGTTCAAGCTCGTCGACGGCTCCGGGAAGCTCGCGGGCGGACTGCACGACGGCGCCGGCAAGATCCCCGACTACGACAAGAAGGACCGCGACCAGCGCACCGGGGTGATGGCGGATCCGGTCCGGCTGGTCTCCAAGGACCTGCACAAGGCGCCCAATTACGGCACCGGGTTCGCCCCGTACTTCATCCCGCTGTCCCTGTGGGTGGGCGCGATGGTGGCGTACATGCTGATCCCGCCGATGAACCGGCGCGCGCTCGCCACGGGCGCCCCCGCGTGGCGGATCGCGCTGGCGGGCTGGCTCCCGGTGGTCGCGATCGGCGCACTGCAGACGGTGGCGCTGATGTCGGTGCTGCACTGGGCGATCGGCCTGGAGATGACGCGGGCGGCCGGGACGGTCGGCTTCCTGTTCCTGGTGACGGCCTGCTTCGCGGCGATCGTGCAGTGGCTCAACGCGCGCTTCGGGGCGGCCGGCCGGATCCTCGTACTCGCCCTGCTGATGCTGCAGTTGACGTCCGCGGGCGGCACCTATCCGGTGCAGACCAGCCCGCACTTCTTCAACGCGATCCACCCCTTCCTGCCGATGAGCTACATCGTGGAGGCGCTCCGAAGGCTCATCACGGGCGGCGGTCTCGGACCCGTGTGGCACGCGTGCGTGGTGCTCGTCGCGTTCACCGCGGGCGCGCTCGCGCTGACCGCGCTGTCGGCCCGCCGCCGCCAGGTGTGGACGCTGGACCGGCTGCATCCGGAGCTGAGCCTGTGAGAAGCCCGGTGACGACCTCGGAAGGGGCGGCTCCTGTGACAATCAGGACCATGGAAAGCAGCAGCGCCACGTCGGGCGGCAGCACGCGCCGCGAGGCCACCCGGCAGAAGCTCTACGAGGCCGCCGTCACGCTCATCGCCGAGCAGGGCTTCTCCGCCACCACAGTGGACGAGATCGCCGAGCGGGCCGGGGTGGCCAAGGGCACGGTCTACTACAACTTCGCGAGCAAGTCCGTCCTCTTCGAGGAGCTGCTGCGGCACGGTGTGGGCCTCCTCGCCGCCTCTCTGAGGGAGGCGGCGGAGAAGACGGCACGGGACGGCGGCAGCAAGGTCGACGCCCTGGACGCGATGATCCGCGCGGGTCTCGTCTTCATCGACCGCTACCCGGCCTTCACGCAGCTGTACGTGGCCGAGCTGTGGCGCACCAACAGGGCCTGGCAGTCGACCCTGATGGTGGTCCGCCAGCAGGCCGTCGCGGTCGTCGAGGACGTGCTGCGCGAGGGCGTGGCCAACGGCGAGTTCAGCGACGAGATCGACGTGTCGCTGACGGCCTCCGCGCTGGTCGGCATGGTCCTGGTGGCCGCCCTGGACTGGCAGTCCTTCCAGCCCGAGCGCTCCCTGGACGACGTGCACGCGGCGCTGTCCCGGCTGCTCCAGGGGCGCGTGAGCGGGCGCGGCAACCGCTGACGCCGGTCCGAGCCGAGCGCACACGAAAGCGCCGGTCCGCTGTGGCCGCGTCCCCCGCGGGCCACCTCGAACCGGCGCCTTCTCGTGCTCCCCCGTTTTCTTTTTTCTTTCCCCCGTGTCCCCCCGTTGGGACCCCCGTATCGGTCGTTTCCCCCGGGTTCCCCCGTGCCTCGCTCCCGCCGACAGCCGCCGGCGGAAGGAGCGGATCGTGGGCGGCTCCGTTTCCGGCGCCCCGTGTCGCCGGTTCCGGAGCCGTACCCCTTTCCGTGTCTCCACTCTCTCGTTCGCGCAGGTCGGGCCCCATCCGCGCGCGTACTCATCTCGCTCACTAGGTACGCGTACTCAGCCGTCCGTGCTCACCCCCAGGACGCTCCGTTGCCGACTGGTTACGATCGCCCCCGTGTCGGTACTCCCTCTTGTCTTCACCAGCGGCTGGGCCAGCGGTATCAACGCCTACGCCGTGGTGCTGCTGCTCGGCTTCTTCGGCGCGACCGGCGTGAGCGACGACGTCCCGGAGACGCTGCAGCGCCCTGAGGTGCTCGTCACAGCGGGCGTGCTCTTCCTCTGCGAGGCGGTCGCCGACAAGATCCCGTACGTCGACTCGGTGTGGGACTCGGTGCACACCGTGGTCCGGCCGGTCGCGGGCGCGTGGGTGGGCGCGCTGCTCGCCGGGCACAGCGGCTCGGTCAACGACGTGGTCGCCGGTCTGGTCGGTGGTTCGACGGCGCTGGCCAGCCACACCGTGAAGGCCGGGACGCGGATGGCGGTGAACACCTCGCCGGAACCGTTCAGCAACATCGTGCTGAGCCTCGCGGAGGATCTCGGCGTCGGCGGGATCGTGTCGTTCGCGATGTTCCATCCGGGAGCGGCCGCCGTCATCGCGGCCGTGCTGCTGGTGACCGGTCTTGTGGTGCTGGTCTTCCTGATCTCGCGGATCCGCCGGTTCCTGCGGCGAAGAGCGCAGCGCCGGGAGGAGCGGCGGCTGGCGGACAGATCCTCCGGGGGACCGCCCGTGCGGTGACTGTCAGTGGCGGTCGATAAAGTCGCGGGCATGGGACGGATTGCGGTGATCGGCGCCGGGATGGGCGCGATGGCGGCCGCCGCCCGGCTGGCCGTCGCGGGCCACCGGGTGACGGTGTACGAGCGTGCGGAGACGTACGGCGGTGCGGTGCGCCGCTTCGAGCGGGACGGGTTCGGCTTCGACACCGGGCCCGGGCTGCTGACGCTCCCCGCGGTGTGGCGCGATCTGTTCGTCAAGACCGGCAAGGAGCCGCTGGAGGACTGCGTCGAGCTGGTCCAGGTCGACCCGTCCGCGCGGCACGTGTTCACGGACGGCACGGAGGTCTCGCTGCCGAACGCCTCGCGCGCGGGCGTGGTCACGGCCCTGGACGAGGCGCTGGGCGCGGGGGCCGGGGAGCGCTGGGGCGACTTCCTGGTGCGGGCCCGCGAGGCCTGGGACCGCACCCGTCGGCCGCTCCTGGAGGAGCCGCTGTGGCCGAACTGGCCGGTGCTTGCGGAGCGCGAGCCCTACCCCTCGCTCCCGCACAAGCGGCTGCTGCGCACGCGCCGGGCGACCACGCTCGCCGAGGTCGCCGCCTGGGAGCTGCGGGACGAGCGGCTCGCGGCGCTCCTGGAGAGCCACGCGCTCGCGTACGGCCTCGATCCCAGGACCGCCCCGGCGAGCGCGGCGGTGCTGCCGTACATGGAGCACGCCTTCGGGACCTGGTATGTCCGCGGCGGGATACGGGAGTTGGCGCGGGCGGTGTACGAGCGGTGCGTGCGGCGCAGGGTCGAGTTCGTCTTCGGCGCCGAGGTGACCCGGATCGTGGAGAAGGACGGACGGGCGGTGGGCATAGAGCTGGCCGACGGGTCGGTGGCCGAGGCGGATCATGTCGTGGCGGACGTCGACCCGGCGCGGCTGCGGGCCCTGACGGACCATCCGCTGGACGAGACCGGCGACGTACAGCCGCGCCAGGACGCGCCCACTAGGTTCACCGTGCTGCTGGCCCTGCGCGGCGCGCGCGAGGCCGGTGCCGCGCATCGCACGGTCGTGCACGCGCCGGCCCCCGAGTCCGAGCTGGACTTCCTGGTCTCCCCGGGCGGCGACGAGCCGCCGCGTCCCACGGTGACCGTGCTGCGCCCCGACGACCCCGCGCTCAGACCGGACGGCGAGCACGAGTCGGTGGTGCTGTCCGCGGTGGTGTCGGCCGAGGCCGACTGGGAGTACGAGGGCACGGTCCGGCGCTACACGGATCTGCTGCTCGAAGCCGCCGGGTCCGCGATCCCGGGGCTGTCGGAGCGCCTGTTGTGGCATGAGGTGCGCACACCTCAGCACATCGAGGACGAGACGGGCGCCCGCTTCGGAGCCGTACCGGCGCCCGCGCTCGCCGCCGGCAAGGGCCGCTTCCTGCACCCGGCGAACACCACACACCTGCCCGGCCTCTACCGAGCGGGCGGCTGGGCCCACCCCGGCGGCGGCCTCCCCCACGCCGGCATGTCGGGCGCGCTGGTGGCGGGACTCATCGTGGAGGGACCGGAGTTCAAGGGCTCGCAGTGAGCGACCGGCGCTGAGCAGCGGTCAGAAGCGGTACTGCTGCTCGTCGTACCCGTTGCCCTGCGGCTGCTGCTGGCCGTTGCCCTGGTACGGATACTGCTGTTCCGGCGGGAGTTCGCCGCCGTAGGTCTCGTCGGTGCGCTGCTGCGGGACCCAGACCCCGCCGGCCGGGGTGGTCTCGCCGCCGTACTGGCCGGTGGCGTACTGGTCCTGGCCGTAGCCCTGCTGGTCGTACTGGCCGTAGGTGGCGTCGTAGCCGCCGCCGTAGGTCTGGGTGCCGATGTACGGGTCGGAGTAGGCGGCGTACTGCTGCTGGCCGGTGGCGTCGTAGCCGTACTGCTGCTGGTTGTAGCCGGAGTAGTCGTAGCCGTAGTTCTGGTCGGCGCCCTGGGCGGCCGTGGCGTACTGGTCCTGGCCCGCGTTCGCGTAGGACTGGTCGGCGGCGGCCGCGTACGCGGTGTCGCTGTATATGCCGTAGGAGCCGGTGTCGTCGGGCATGGGCTGCGGCTCGTAGACGGCCGTGGACTCGGCGGCCGTCGGCTGGGCCGCGCGGGACGGGGTGAAGACGTCGTCGCGGTCGTAGTCGTCCTCGGCGCCATAGGACACGTTCTCCTGGCCGAAGGTGTGCTCGTCGCCGTAGCCGCCCTCGGCGGGCTCCAGGTCGGAGACCTCCAGCGTCGGGTCGTGGCGGTCCGCCTTGCCGCGGCGGCGCTTGCTGCTGCCGCCGCCCGCCGGCTCGGCGTCGGCGTCCGGGCGCTTGACCGCCCAGCCGGCGGAGAAGCCGCGGCGGAAGGAGAGCGTGACGTACGTCTGGCCGACCGCGAACGCGGCCGCGCCGAGGCCGATGACGATCACCGACGGAATGAGGACACCGAGTACGACGCCGAGGAAGCCGACGAAGGCGAGCAGCCGCCAGCGCAGGCGCGCCTTGTACTGCAGCAGCACCTCACCCAGCAGCCACAGCGCGACGATGCCAAACGCGATGTAGAGGACCGTCCAGCCCATGTACGCCCCTCTCCCAGTCGCCGCTACGCAGTGTGTCGTATACCCGTGCGGCCGGTCTAGGCCTGCGGGGGGTGGTGCAAGCCCAGGTTCTCGTAGATTTCCAGCGTCGCCGTGGAGTTGTTGAGCGTGATGAAGTGCAGTCCGGGCACTCCCTCGGCCAGCAGCCGCGCGCAGAACTCCGTGGCGAATTCGATGCCAATGGAGCGTACAGCGGTCGGATCGTCTTTCGCTGTGAGGATCCGCTCTTTCAGGGCGGACGGGATCTGCGCGTTGCTGAGCTGCGGAAGCCGTTCCAGCATCCGCACACTGGTGACCGGCATCACCTCGGGGATGACGGGGGTGTCGCACGTAGCGGCGGCGACCCGGTCGCGCAGCCGCAGGTACGACTCCGGCTGGAAGAACATCTGGGTGATGGCGTAGTCGGCGCCGGCCCGGCACTTGTCGACGAAGTGGGCGACGTCCGTGTCCCAGTCGTCGGAGCGCGGGTGCATCTCCGGGAAGGCCGCGACGCCGACGCAGAAGTCGCCCGACTCCTTGATGAGGTGGACGAGTTCGGCGGCGTAGGTCAGGCCCTTGGGATGCGCCACCCAGTCGCCCATGGGGTCGCCGGGCGGGTCGCCGCGCACGGCGAGGATGTTGCGGATCCCGGCGTCGGCGTACTGGCCGATGATGTTGCGCAGCTCGGCGATCGAGTGGTTGACCGCGGTGAGGTGGGCGACCGGCGTGAGCGTGGTGTCCGCGACGATCTGCTGGGTCTCCTTGACCGTGCCCGCGCGGGTGGAGCCACCGGCGCCGTAGGTCACGGAGACGAAGTCGGGCGCGACCGCCTCGACCCTGCGCAGCGCGCTCCACAGGTTGCGCTCGCCCTTGGGCGTCTTGGGCGCCGAGAACTCGAAGGAGTACGTCATCTTGCCCGTGGCGAGCATGTCACGCACGGTGCGTGCGCGATCAGTCCTGGTGGATGCGGTTCCGAGGGCCATACCCGCAGGTTAGTCAGGGGGCGGCGGTCACCCAACCGAACCCGGGAAATTTGCCCGATTTGCCGACTTGTTGTCCACCCATCGGACAGCCGTGCCCGTTATGCGCTGCGCAGCCGCTTCGCGAACTCCGCCGCCGCCGCGCCCGGGTCGTCCGCCTCGGTGATCGCGCGGACGACCACGACCCGGCGGGCGCCGGCCTCCAGCACCTGGTCGAGGTTGCCCAGGTCGATGCCGCCGATGGCGAACCAGGGGCGGTCGGTGCCCAGGCCGGCGGTGTACCGGACCAGGTCGAGGCCGGGGGCGTGGCGGCCGGGCTTGGTGGGGGTGGGCCAGCAGGGGCCGGTGCAGAAGTAGTCCACGCCCTCCTGGGCGGCGGCCGCGGCGGCCTCGCCCTCTGCGTGCGTGGAGCGGCCGATGATCACGTCGTCGCCGAGGATCGCCCGGGCCGCGGGGACCGGGAGGTCGCCCTGGCCGAGGTGGAGTACGTCGGCGCCGGCCGCGTGGGCGACGTCCGCGCGGTCGTTCACCGCGAGGAGCCGGCCGTGCCGGGCACAGGCCTCGGCGAAGACCTGGAGGTGCTCCAGCTCCTCGGCGGCCTCCATACCCTTCTCGCGCAGCTGCACGATGTCGACACCGCCCGCCAGGACGGCGTCCAGGAACTCGGGCAGGTCGCCCTGGGCCCGACGGGCGTCCGTGCACAGGTAGACGCGGGCGTCGGCGAGCTCGGCGCGTGCGGTGTCGGGCATACGAGGGTCCCCCTGGGTGTCGTTCGATGTCGGCGGCGTACGGGCCGCGGGCCGCACTGAAGCACGGCCGTGGCCTGCGCGGACTGGGCTGCGCGGACCCCGGCCCGTACGCCGGACGGTTGTTCGGATGAGCTCGCTCGGATCAGACGGCGAGCGCCTGGGCCCGGCGCTTCACCTCCGTGCCGCGATTCTCGCTGAGGGCCTGTGCCGGGGTGCCCGGCAGGCTCTCGTCCGGGGTGAAGAGCCACTCCAGCATCTCTTCGTCGGTGAAGCCGTCGTCCCGCAGGAGCGTCAGGGTCCCGGACAGGCCCTTGACGACCTTCTGCTCAGCCCCGTCGATGAAGGCGGCGGGGACGTGCAGCGCGCGGTTCTCACCACGGCGTACGGCGATGAGCTGGCCCTCCTTGACCAGCTGCCGCACACGCGTCACCTCGACGTCCAGCATCTCTGCGATGTCGGGGAGGGTGAGCCAGGCGGGGACGAGAGCATCGATCTTTGCGTCAATCTCGGTCACGACAACAAGCCTGCCATCCCGGACTGACAGTCGGAAGCCAGACCCGTCCGACCTGGGGTTCCGGGTCAGGCCGTGGCCGCTTTCAATGGTTTCGCCGGATCCGAAAGCAGCTCCGGGTCCATGACCGTGCCCGCCTCGATCAGCCGCCTCCCCTGCGCCAGGTCCCGCGGCCGGCCCACCGCCAGCAGGGCGATCAGGCGGTTCTCGCGCAGCCAGCACACCGACCAGGCCGGGCCGGCCGGGTCGCCGCGCCACAGGGTCGTGTCGGCGGAGGTGTGGTGGCCGGCGTACTGGACGAAGCGGCCGAACTGCTCGGACCAGAAGTACGGAACCGGGTCGTAGACCGCCGGGGGCTCCCCGGTGGCCTCGCCGATGATGTTCGCGGCGACCGTGCGCGGGCCCTGGAGGGCGTTGTCCCAGTGGTGGACCAGCAGCCGCTCGCCGTAGCGCCCGGACGGGAAGGACGCGCAGTCGCCGACGGCGTAGACGTCCGGTGCCGAGGTGCGCAGGTGGACGTCGGCGACGACCTCGCGCTGCGCGCCGAGCTCGATGCCGGAGCCGGTGAGCCAGGCGGTGGCGGGGCGGGCGCCGATGCCGACGACGACCGCGCCCGCGGGCACGCGCGTGTGGTCGTCGAGGACGACCGCGCCGGGCTCGATGCGCGCCACGCGCGCGTGCGTACGCAGTACGGCGCCCGCGTCGCCGTACCAGCCGGCCATCCGCGTGGCCACCTCGGCGGGCAGCGCGCCCGCGAGCGGCCGGTCGGCGGCCTCGACGACGGTGACCGCGCAGCCCGCCTCGCGCGCGGCGGTGGCGAACTCGGCGCCGATCCAGCCCGCGCCGACGACCACGATGTCGTGCTGCCGCGCGAGCACGGGCCGCAGCCGCTCGGCGTCGTCCAGGGTGCGCAGCAGATGCACGCCGGGCACGCCCTCGGTGCCCGGCAGCATGATCGGTTCGGCGCCGGTGGCGAGCACCAGGACGTCGTACGGCACCGGGCCCGTCTCGGTGTCCAGCTCGTGCTCGCCGGGGCGCACGCCCAGCGCCTCGCGGCCGAGGCTGAGCTCGATGCCGAGGGCCTCGAAGTCGACGTCGAAGGCGGAGCCCTCGGCCTTGCCGAGCAGCACGGCCTTGGACAGCGGCGGCCGGTCGTACGGCTGATGGGGCTCTGCGCCGATCAGGGTGACGGTGCCGGTGAATCCCTGCTCGCGCAGGGCGACGGCGGTCTGGACGCCGGCCATGCCCGCGCCGACCACGACCACCCTCCGCTGCGACTTCGTCGTCTGCTCGCTCACCTGATCACCATAGTCAACTGACAATTTGTCAGTCAGCGGTCGTGCTCACTCAGTGACCTGCTCCACAACGCTCGTGCCGCTGCCGGGCTGCGACTCCCACTCCCAGGTCTCCTCAAGCCGCACGCGCCCGTCCGGCAACTCCACCACCGTGGACACACAGTGGCCGGAAGAGGTCGTCCCGTCCCGCTTGAGCTGCACGTACCGGAAGTCCAGCCGGTCACCCGACCGAGTGCCCACGAGATGTCCGCGCACGACGTCGCCGCCCGCGTACTCGGCCCAGATCTCGCTGTCCTTCTCGTGGTAGGCGAACCGGGTACGGGTACCCACCTGACCTGGGGCCTGGTCGGCGACGGGCGCGAGGACGAGGCCGTCCAGCGAGCGGGGCATGGCGGGAGGCTCCCTTACCGAGGCTTGGCGGGTCGGGCTAGGGTGGCCAACGTACAAGCACTCGCGGGAGCCCGGACGCACCGGGCTGAGAGGGAGGCTGGCGGCCTCCGACCGTACGAACCTGATCCGGGTCATGCCGGCGAAGGGAGGGGCTGGACGCCCATGTCGTCACGTACGTCAGACGTCCTCGTCATCGGGGGCGGAATCATCGGCCTGGTCACGGCCTGGCGTGCCGCGCAGCGCGGGTTCGCCACGGCCGTGGTGGACCCCGAGCCGGGCGGCGGGGCCGCCCAGGTGGCCGCCGGGATGCTGGCCGCCGTAACCGAGCTGCACTACGGCGAGCAGACTCTGCTCGGCCTCAATCTGGCCTCGGCCCGCCGGTATCCGGACTTCGCGGCCGAGCTCTCCGACGTCACCGGCCACGACCTCGGCTACCGCCGCTGCGGCACACTCGCCGTCGCCCTGGACGCGGACGACCGCGCCCATCTGCGCGAACTGCACGCCCTGCAGCAGCAGTCGGGGCTGGAGTCCGAGTGGCTGTCCGGGCGCGACTGCCGGCGCCTGGAGCCGATGCTCGCGCCGGGCGTGCGCGGGGGGCTCAGGGTCGACGGCGACCACCAGATCGACCCGCGACGGCTCGCACGCGCGCTGGTGGCCGCGTGCGAGCACGCGGGCGTGGTCTTCCACCGCACCTGGGCCGAGCGCTTCGACGTCGTACGGGAGCGCGCTTCCGGGATCACCACGACCGACGGCACCGCGCTGGGCGCGGGCCAGGTGGTCCTGGCGGCCGGCAGCCTCAGCGGGCGGCTGCCGGGCGTCCCGGACGACGTACTGCCGCCCGTACGGCCGGTGAAGGGCCAGGTGTTGCGGCTGACCGTGCCGAAGCGGTACGCGCCGTTCCTGAGCCGTACCGTGCGCGCGGTGGTGCGCGGCAGCAGCGTCTACCTGGTGCCGCGCGAGAACGGCGAGCTGGTGGTCGGCGCGACCAGCGAGGAGCTCGGCTGGGACACCACGGTGACCGCGGGCGGCGTCTACGAGCTGCTGCGCGACGCGCACGAGCTGGTCCCCGGCATCACCGAGCTGCCGCTCACGGAGACCCGCGCGGGTCTGCGCCCCGGCTCCCCCGACAACGCCCCGCTGCTCGGCCCGACGCAGCTCCCCGGGCTCCTGCTGGCCACCGGCCACTACCGCAACGGCGTGCTGCTGACGCCCGTGACCGGCGACGCCATGGCGCATGTCCTGGCCACCGGTGAACTCCCGGACGAGGCCCGCCCGTTCACGCCGAAGCGCTTCGCGCGCGTGGAGCAGCCCGCATGAACATCTCCGTCAACGGAGAGCCCCGCCGGTTCGCCCCCGGCACGGCTCTCGACACCGTCGTACGCACGCTCACCCCGGCTCCGTCCGGAGTGGCCGCCGCCCTGAACGAGACCGTCGTCCCGCGCGCGCAGTGGCCGTCGACGCCCCTGTCCGACGGGGACCGCGTCGAGGTCCTCACCGCCGTCCAAGGAGGCTGACCCATGGCCGACGACCCCCTTGTCATCGGCGGTACGTCCTTCACGTCCCGCCTGATCATGGGCACCGGCGGTGCCCCCAGCCTCGACGTCCTGGAGCGGGCCCTGGTGGCCTCCGGCACGGAGCTGACCACGGTCGCGATGCGCCGCGTGGACCCCTCGGTGCACGGCTCCGTCCTGTCCGTGCTGCGGAAGCTCGGCATCCAGGTGCTGCCGAACACCGCCGGCTGCTTCACGGCCGGGGAGGCCGTCCTCACCGCCCGTCTCGCGCGCGAGGCCCTCGGCACCGACCTCATCAAGGTCGAGGTCATCGCCGACGAACGCACCCTGCTGCCCGACCCGATCGAGCTGCTCGATGCGGCCGAGACCCTGGTCGACGACGGCTTCACCGTGCTGCCGTACACCAACGACGACCCGGTCCTCGCCCGCAGGCTGGAGGACGTCGGCTGCGCGGCGATCATGCCGCTGGGCTCGCCGATCGGCTCCGGGCTCGGCATCCGCAACCCGCACAACTTCCAGCTGATCGTCGAGCACGCGCGCGTACCGGTGATCCTGGACGCGGGCGCCGGTACGGCCTCGGACGCGGCGCTCGCCATGGAGCTGGGGTGCGCGGGCGTGATGCTCGCCTCGGCGGTCACGCGGGCGCAGGAGCCGGAGCTGATGGCCGAGGCGATGCGGCACGCGGTGGAGGCGGGGCGGCTGGCCCGGCGGGCGGGACGCATTCCGCGCCGGCACTTCGCGGAGGCGTCCTCGCCGACGGAGGGGCTGGCACGGCTGGACCCGGAGCGGCCGGCTTTCTGAACCGGCACGGCCGGCTCCGGAACGGCCGGCCTTCCGGAGCGGCACGGCCGACTCCGGAACGATCGGCTCTCCTGAACGTACGTTCGAGCAGATCCGGACGGCGGTGCGATGTCCGTCACAGCTCGGCTGCAGTACCGCCCCGATCTCCCCCGAACCCAGGGCCCTGTCAGTCACGGCTCGTACACTCACCTGCGTGGATACGACCCTTCAGGACCCTCTGGTCGGGCAGGTGCTCGACGGCCGCTATCGCGTGGACGCGCGGATCGCGGTCGGCGGGATGGCCACGGTCTACCGGGCCCTGGACACCCGCCTCGACCGTGTGCTCGCACTGAAGGTGATGCACCCGGCACTCGCCTCCGACGGCACCTTCGTCGAGCGGTTCATCCGGGAGGCGAAGTCGGTCGCCCGCCTCGCGCACCCGAACGTGGTGCAGGTCTTCGACCAGGGCACCGACGGGTCGTACGTCTACCTCGCCATGGAGTACGTCGCCGGCTGCACCCTGCGTGACGTGCTGCGCGAGCGCGGGGCACTGCAGCCGCGCGCCGCCCTGGACATCCTGGAGCCGGTCCTCGCCGCGCTCGGCGCCGCGCACCGGGCCGGGTTCGTGCACCGGGACATGAAGCCGGAGAACGTACTGATAGGGGACGACGGCCGGGTCAAGGTCGCCGACTTCGGGCTGGTCCGGTCCGTGGACACGGTGACCAACACGACCGGGACCGTCCTCGGCACCGTCTCGTACCTCGCGCCGGAGCAGATCGACAACGGCACGGCCGACCCGAGGGTCGACGTGTACGCGTGCGGTGTCGTCCTGTACGAGATGCTCACCGGCGACCGCCCGCACGAGGGCGACTCCCCCGCCATCGTCCTCTACAAGCACCTCCACGAGGACGTCCCACCCCCGTCGGCCGTCGTGCCCGGACTGCCGTACGAACTGGACGAGCTGGTCGCCTCGGCCACCGCCCGCACCCCCGACCTGCGCCCGTACGACGCGGTGGCGCTGCTCGCGCAGGCCCGTGACGTGCGCGCGGCGCTCAGCGCGGACCAGCTGGACGCGGTGCCGCCGCAGGCGGTCACCGAGGAGCACCGGAACATCTCCGAGGACCGTACGAGCGTCATCCCGCGCTCGCTCACGGTGCCGCGCCCGCTGCCGGTCAACGAGGACGAGCCCGCGCTGCACCGCACCAGCCGGCTGGAGTCCCCGCCGCCGCTGCCGCCCCGCGCGCGTGGCGGGCGATCGCGGCGCGGGCCGCTCGCGATCGTCGTCGCCGTCCTGCTGATCCTCGGCGTCGGCACGGGCGTGTGGTACATCAACTCCGGCCAGTTCACCAAGGTCCCGCTGGTGCTGGCGAAGACGCAGGCGCAGGCGAGCAAGCAGCTGAGCGACGCCGGGCTGGACCTGGGCACGGTCAAGCACGCCTACAGCGACACGGTGAAGCGGGGCACGGTCATCAGCTCGGACCCCGAGCCCGGCAGCCGTATCCGCGACAACTCCCGCGTGACACTGACCATCTCCGACGGCCCGGAGACCGTGCAGGTGCCCGCGCTGCAGGGCTACCGGCTGGACAAGGCGCGCGCCCTGCTGAAGAAGGACGGGCTCGAACCGGGCATGGTCACCCGGGAGTTCAGCGACGACGTCCCCAAGGGCTTCGTGATCTCCTCGGACCCTGAGGAGGGCACCAAGCGGCACGCGGGCTCGGCGATCGCGCTGACCGTCAGCAAGGGCAGCGCCGTCGACGTCCCGGACGTCACCGGCGAGGACCTCGCGGACGCCAAAGCCGACCTGGAGGACGCGGGCCTGACCGTGAAGGTCGCCGCCCAGCAGGTCAACTCCGAGTACGACAAGGGGCAGGTCGCCGCGCAGACCCCGGCGGGCGACGGCCAGGCCGCCGAGGGCGACACGGTGACGCTGACCCTGTCCAAGGGCCCCGAGATGGTCGAGGTCCCGGACGTCACGGGCGACAGCGTGGACGACGCGCACACCGCCCTGGAGAAGGCCGGCTTCCAGGTCGACGAGGACCGGGGTCTGCTGGGCCTGTTCGGCGACACCGTCAAGGGCCAGTCCGTGGAGGGCGGGCAGACGGCGCCGAAGGGGTCGACGATCACGATCAAGATCCGGTGACTCTCGCGGGCCGTCCGCCTCAAGATCCGGTGACCGAACGGCTCGTACCGCATGACACCCTGAGCGGGTGAAGAAGCAGCAGTCCCGCAACCCCGTCGGCGGTCATGTCCCCGTGGCCGGTGGTCTGAACTCCGTCGGGCTCAGCTACGCCCGTGATCTGAAGGCCGAGACCGTGCAGGTCTTCGTCGCCAATCCGCGCGGCTGGGCCACGCCCGTCGGGAACCCGCGCCAGGACGAGGAGTTCCGCGCGGCGTGCGCGGACGGGGCGATCCCGGCGTACGTGCACGCGCCGTATCTGATCAACTTCGGCTCGCACACCGAGGCCACCGTCGAGAAGTCGGTGGAGTCGTTGCGGCACTCGCTGCGGCGCGGGCGGGAGATCGGGGCGCTCGGCGTGGTGGTGCACACCGGCAGCGCGACGGGCGGGCGGGAGCGGTCGGTGGCGCTGAAGCAGGTACGGCAGTACATGCTGCCGCTGCTCGACGAGCTGACGCACGACGACGATCCGTTCCTGCTGCTGGAGTCGACGGCCGGGCAGGGTGCCTCACTCTGCTCGCGGACCTGGGACTTCGGGCCGTACTTCGAGGCGCTCGACGCCCATCCGAAGCTGGGCGTCTGCCTGGACACCTGCCACATCTTCGCCGCCGGGCACGACCTGACCGGCCCCAGCGGTATGCACCAGACTCTCGACCTGCTGGTGGACACCGTCGGCGAGGGCCGGCTGAAGCTGATCCACGCCAACGACTCCAAGGACGTCGTCGGCGCGCACAAGGACCGGCACGAGAACATCGGCGCGGGCCACATCGGCGAGGACCCGTTCCGCGCGCTGATGACCCACCCCGCGACCGAGGGCGTACCGCTGATCATCGAGACGCCCGGCGGCAAGGAGGGGCATGCGGCGGACGTGGAGCGGCTGAAGAAACTCCGCGATTGCTAGGGCGTTCAGGAATACCCCCTGGGGGTATACGGTTCCCGCCAGGTGCAGGAACCGCTATTCCGAGGTTGGGGGCACCATGCAGCACGAGGCACACACGCAGCACCACGAGACTCACGAGACCCACGCGCACCACCACCAGGCCGCCGCCACCTGGGCCATGGCCGCCCAGGCCACCCTGCACTGCCTCACCGGATGCGCCATCGGCGAGGTGCTGGGCATGGTGATCGGCACCGCGTTCGACTGGGGGAACCTCTCGACCACGGTCCTCGCGATCGTGCTCGCGTTCTTCTTCGGCTACTCGCTCACCCTGCGCGGAGTCCTGAAGGCGGGCGTCGGCTTCCGCGCCGCGTTCCGGGTGGCGCTGGCCGCGGACACCCTGTCCATCGCCGTGATGGAGCTGATCGACAACGGCGTGATCGTGCTGTGGCCGGACGCGATGGACGCGACTCTGAGCGATCTGCTGTTCTGGGGCTCGCTCGCGATCTCGCTGGTGATCGCCTTCCTGGTCACCACGCCGGTCAACAAGTGGATGATCGGGCGGGGCAAGGGGCACGCGGTGGTGCACCAGTACCACTGACGTACGGGAAGGACGCCGGGAGTCAGAGCTCGGGGCCGTCCCCGGGCTCCTCCTGGTAGGAGTAGCGCTGTTCCTTCCAGGGGTCGCCGACGTTGTGGTAGCCGCGCTCCTCCCAGAAGCCGCGGCGGTCGGCGGTCATGTACTCCACGCCCCGGACCCACTTGGGGCCCTTCCAGGCGTACAGGTGCGGGACGACCAGGCGGAGCGGGAAGCCGTGTTCCGCGGTCAGCAGCTCGCCGTCCTTGTGGGTGGCGAAGATGGTCCGTTCGGACGCGAAGTCCGACAGCCGGAGATTCGAACTGAATCCGTATTCGGCCCACACCATCACGTGGGTGACGGCGGGGGCCGGCGGCGCGATCTCCAGGATCGTACGTGCCGGGATGCCGCCCCATTCGGCGCCGAGCATGCTGAACTTCGTGACGCAGTGCAGGTCGGCGACGACGCCGGCGTACGGCAGGGCCGTGAACTCCTCGTGGTTCCAGCAGTGCTTCTCGCCGTCCGCGGTGGCGCCGAAGACCCTGAACTCCCAGCGCTCGGGGCGGAACTTGGGGACCGGCCCGTAGTGGGTGACCGGCCAGCCGCGTTGCAGGCGCTGTCCCGGCGGAAGCTCGGGCTGACCTGCTCCTCCTGAATCGCGCTCTCCCGACTCGCGCTCCACCGGCTGACCCATGTCTCCATCCTGACAGACCGGGAAGGGTGCATCTGACCTGCCCCACCCAAACCGGGGCAACCGCGACTAAGCATGCACTTACTTACTAAGTGAAGACTTACTGGACGATCTTCGTCGCCAGTGCAATCATGCGGCGCAACCTGCCAGTTCCCTTGCGTTGGAAGGAGCCTCTGCGATGCAGGGCGACCCCGAGGTCATCGAATTCCTCAACGAGCAGCTCACCGGCGAGCTGACCGCGATCAACCAGTACTTCCTGCACGCGAAGATGCAGGAGAACTTCGGCTGGACGAAGCTCGCGAAGTACACCCGCCACGAGTCGTTCGACGAGATGAAGCACGCCGAGGTGCTCACCGACCGGATCCTCTTCCTGGAGGGGCTGCCGAACTACCAGCGCCTCTTCCACGTGCGCGTGGGGCAGACGGTCAAGGAGATGTTCGAGGCCGACCGGCAGATCGAGGTCGAGGCGATCGACCGGCTCAAGCGGGGCATCAAGGTGATGCGCGAGAAGGGCGACATCACGTCCGCGAACATCTTCGAGTCGATCCTCGAGGACGAGGAGCACCACATCGACTACCTCGACACCCAGCTGGAACTGGTGGAGAAGCTCGGCGAGGCACTCTACATCGCACAGCTGATCGAGCAGCCGGAGAGCTAGGCGGCCTCGTCCAGTTGGGCCAGGGCCGAGGCGCCCTGGTCGACGAGTTCGCGGCGGGGGCAGGCGCCGCGGCCCAGGATCGCCTGGATGCGGCGGACGCAGGAACCGCAGTCCGTGCCCGCCTTGCAGGCCGAGGCTATCTGGCGAGGGGTGCAGGCACCGTCCTCCGCGTGCTTCTTGACCTGCTGCTCGGTGATGCCGAAGCAACTGCAGACGTACACGCGGTTCACCTCCCGGCGGGATCGTGGTGCCATCCCCGTTGATCGGTGAGGCTAACCTAACCTTACCCGCCGTACAGCGGCCGCAAAAGTGGAGTGGGGCGCGGATCGTATGTGATCCGCGCCCCACGTCATGCCCCTGTAACAGGCGAAACCACTACTGGTCCCTGTACATCTCCGCGACGAGGAACGCCAGGTCGAGCGACTGGCTGCGGTTCAGCCGCGGGTCGCAGGCCGTCTCGTAGCGCTGGTGCAGGTCGTCGACGAAGATCTCGTCGCCGCCGCCCACGCACTCGGTGACGTCGTCACCGGTGAGCTCCACGTGGATGCCGCCCGGGTGGGTGCCGAGGCCCTTGTGGACCTCGAAGAAGCCCTTGACCTCGTCGAGCACGTCGTCGAAACGGCGGGTCTTGTGACCCGAAGCCGCCTCGAAGGTGTTGCCGTGCATCGGGTCGGTCACCCAGGCCACGGTCGCACCGGACGCGGTGACCTTCTCGACCAGCTCGGGGAGCTTGTCGCGGACCTTGTCGGCGCCCATGCGGACGATGAAGGTCAGCCGGCCGGGCTCACGGTCGGGGTCGAGGCGCTCGATGTACTGCAGCGCGTCCTCGGCCGTGGTCGTCGGGCCGAGCTTGATCCCGATCGGGTTGCGGATCTGCGAGGCGAACTCGATGTGCGCGCCGTCCAGCTGCCGGGTGCGCTCACCGATCCACACCATGTGCCCGGAGACGTCGTACAGCTGGCCGGTGCGCGAGTCGACCCTGGTCAGCGCGGACTCGTAGTCGAGCAGCAGCGCCTCGTGCGAGGAGTAGAACTCGACGGTCTTGAACTCCTCCGGGTCGGTCCCGCAGGCCCGCATGAAGTTCAGCGCGTTGTCGATCTCCCGCGCGAGCTGCTCGTAGCGCTGGCCGGACGGGGACGACTTCACGAAGTCCTGGTTCCAGGCGTGCACCTGGCGCAGGTCGGCGTAACCGCCGGTGGTGAAGGCGCGCACCAGGTTGAGCGTGGAGGCGGACGCGTTGTACATCCGCTTCAGGCGCTCGGGGTCCGGGACGCGGGCGGCCTCGGTGAAGTCGAAGCCGTTGACGGAGTCGCCGCGGTAGGTCGGCAGCGTCACACCATCGCGGGTCTCGGTCGGCTTGGAGCGCGGCTTGGAGTACTGGCCGGCGATACGGCCGACCTTCACGACCGGCACCGAGGCGGCGTACGTCAGCACGGCGCCCATCTGCAGCAGGGTCTTCAGCTTGTTGCGGATGTGGTCGGCGGACACCGCGTCGAAGGCCTCGGCGCAGTCGCCGCCCTGGAGGAGGAACGCCTCTCCCTTGGCGACGGCCGCCATCCGGGCGCGCAGCTGGTCGCACTCGCCCGCGAAGACGAGCGGCGGATACGACTCGAGGTCCGCAACGACTGCGCGCAGAGCCTCAAGGTCGGGGTACTCGGGCTGCTGCGCCGCGGGCAGATCTCGCCAGGTGTTGCCAGCGCTGGCGCTGGTCTTAGCGTTCACGGTCACCCCCCAAACATTACGGGGTCGTGTCGACTGGTTTGTGCCGCGCTCGACAGATGAGACGCACGTCCCGGTCAGCCCGCCACCGGATAGTCCGCCGCCGCGGCGTCCCCGGCCACCTCCGCGAGGGTGGACGAGCCGTTGAGGACGGTGACGATCTCCTCGGTCAGGGGGCGCAGTTCGTAGACATGCCGCAGGGCGGCCGGATCCAGCGGCTCCCCGTAGTAGTCCTCGGCGAACTCCCGGAAGGCCTCCGCGGCCAGCGGCCCGGGAGCGACGAGCAGGCGGAAGAGCCCGCTCGCGCCGTCCGGGTCCGGATCGTCGGGGTACTCGACCTCGCCCGTCCGCCACCCCTCGTCGGCCGGTTCGCGCCACAGACACGCGGTGACCACCGGCATCCCGTGCCGGTCGCAGAAGGCCGGTTCGGTGACCCAGACCCGCAGCGGCTTGGGCACGGTGTCGACCACGCCCGGCCAGGGGCCGCCGGCCTTGTAGGGGCTCATCGGGGACTCGTGGGCGAACCCCCTGATGTACGTCCCCTCCGAGGTGAAGACGATGGCGTACTCGTCGCCGGAGCCGTCGCGCATCGAGGCCAGCTCCACGCCGGGTGCCCATCGGTGGTCGTAGGAGTGGTGGCGGTCGCCCCACTCGGGGCTGAGGATCGCCTCCAGCACCGCCATCGCCCGGCACCGGTCCCGCAGCGCGGCCGGGGAGGGCAGCAGACGGGCCACCTCGTGTGCCGTCACTCGGGACCGACCCCCAGATCGAAGTGCCAGCGGCCGGAGGCGGCCCCCTGGTCGAGCAGGGCGAGCACCGGCCCGGCCGGGGCGGACGCCGGGACGTCCACCGCGACCAGACCGAAGGGGGTGGCGTGGGCCCGGCAGCCGAGCTCCTGGAAGAGGCTCGCCACGTCGTCGAGCGCGGCCGGGTCCTTGGGCACCACCCGGCTGGTCCAGTGGCCGGCCTGCTCGACGACCTCGGTGACCCACAGCCGGTCGTCCCCGCGTACCCGGGCGACCTTCACGACGTCGCCGACGGCGAGTCCGTAGACGAAGACCGGGACGCCCTCGATCCGGAACCGGCCCCCGCCCATCTCCGTGGCGTCGATCTCCTCCTTGTCGAAGGGCGGGTAGCCGTCCTCGTCCCGTTCCAGGGACACGTACACATGGGTCACCGGGCTCGGTCCATTCCCTAGGGGCCCCACGGTGCCGGGCCGTCGGACTTGTCTCCGTTGCAGACCCTACAGAGGCCCTGCCCGTTGGACGGATCCCCGGACCCGCCGTGCGCCTGCGGCTCTATGTGGTCGACCGCGGCCTCGTCGGAGCGCGGAGTGACACCGCTGCGGGACTGCTGAGCCTTGGTGAGCGGCACGTTGCAGGTCGGGTTGGCGCAGCGGGCGATGCCGTCGGACTGGGCGGAGGCGTTGCGCTGCAGCACCTCGTCCTTGCCGGCCGGGGTGAACTTCATGTACGGCCTGCTGCCGGGTGCCCCGCCCCGGCCCGGGGTCGGAGTGAAGCCGGGCCGTTTGGTGACGTACTCGACGCCGTCCTCCAGGCCGCTGCCGGGCTTGCCGCCGGTGATCTTGCGGGCGGTGTTCGCGATCCCCTTGGCGATGTCGGCGATCTTGCTGCCGGGCTTGGAGTTGGCGATGGCCTTGCCGGCCCGGGCGGCCGCCCCGGTGACCGCGGAGATCGCCTTCCCGCTGCCACCGGAGACAGCCCTGCTGGCCGCTGAGGTCACCGCCTTGCCGGCACTGCTGTTGAGCGCGGCGCGGGCACCGGCGCCGAGTCCGGCGAGCGCGCCCGCCGTGGCCGCTCCGGTGACGGCGCCGACCCCGGTGGCGGTGAGCAGTCCGCCGACGGAGAAGTCCGTCTTGCCCTCCGCGGCGTCCACGCTGTAACCGGTCGCCGCGCCGGCCGCACCCGCCACCGCCCCGGCGAGGATCACACAGCCGACGCCGGTGGAGCACACGGCCCCGACGGCGATGCCGACCGCGATGCCCACCGCCACGTTGGCGATGACGCCCTTGTTCTCCTTGGCCCAGTTCCAGGCGTCGGAGGCGCCTTCCTTGACCGAGTTCCAGACGCCGGACAGCGACCACAGACCCGTCGGGTCGACGTACATGACGGGGTTGTTGGCGCCGTAGGAGTAGGCGTTGGCGGTCTGGGCGGAGGTCAGGTCGAGGGCCGGGTCGGTGGAGACGAAGCGGCCGAGGCCGGCGTCGTAGTAGCGGGCGTCCAGCGCGTTCAGGCCGGTGCTGGGGTCGCGGACCTTGCCGAGCCAGCCCCGGTCGGTGGGCGGCGCGTGCAGCAGCGGGTCCCTGATCTTGCCGTACGGGTCGTAGTACGCCCGTTCGACCACGCCGGTGCCCTCGGGCACCGCGATCTGCGCGGAGCCCTGGGTGTCGTTGAACCGCCACTTCAGGATGCCGGCCGGGAGCCGTTCGGCGACCGCGGTCCCGGCGATGCGGTAGTAGCGGGTGCCGCCCTTGAGGATGCCGAGGGCGACGGTGATCTCCTGGTCGTCCAGGTAGAGGGTGGCCACGCCGAGCGGATCGATCCGGGCGATCCGGGTGCCGTCGGGGGCGTAGACGAAGTCGGTCTTCTTCAGCAACGCCGTCGTCACCGAGGCGAGGCGCTGCTGGGCGTCCCATTCGTAGGAGGCCGGGACCAGGTCCTCGACCCGCTTCTTCAGGGCGCCGTCGGCGTCGTAGGCGTAGGTGTCGTGACCGGCCTGGGTGACGGCGTGCGGATGGTCGGGGTCCTCGTACGCGTAGTCCTGCTTGCCGAGCAGGGAGCGGGCCGAGGTGATGTTGCCGTCCGCCGAGTAGGTCCAGGACTCGTTGTAGCCGGCCGGGCCGTCGTGGACGGTGGTCGAGTCATCGTCCGAGCAGTCGGTGCGCTCGGTCGTCCAGGCGTGGGCGAGCCGGTCGAGTCCGTCGTACGTGTAGCAGGTGGCGACCGGGGTCTTCAGGGCGTTGTCGGTGATCGAGGTGAGGTTGCCCGCCTGGTCCCAGGCGTAGCCGTCGTCCTGTTTCGCCTCCCAGGTGTCGTCGTGGGCGGAGCCGACGAGGGTCTGGATGCGGGACAGCCGCTGGGTGTCGCCCTCGTAGCCGTAGGCGCGGCGCAGCGGGTGGAGGGCGTCGGCGTAGTCGCGGGTGGCGAGCTTGCCGTCGGCCGCGTAGCCGGTGCCGGAGATGTAGGTCCGGGTGTGGTCCTCGCCGGTCAGCGGATCCGTGATGGTACCGGTGAGGGTGGTGGGGTTGCCGAGGCTGTCGTAACCGGTGGTGAGGGTCTCCTTCGGGGTTCCGGGGGCGGCGTCCGGGTAGCTGGTGCGGACCACGTGGTCGGAGGCGTCGTAGCCGTACTCGACCCGGTAGGAGGTGTCCTTCAGCAGGCCGCCGAGCCCCTTGGGGAAGGTCCACTTCTTGCCGGTGATACGGCCCCGCGGGTCGAAGCCGGTGGCGGCGAGGGTGTAGGCGCGGCCGTCCTGGTAGGTGGTCTGCGTGGTGACATGGCCGACGGCGTTCGGGACGTCGGTGGAGTCGTAGGCCCACGAGGCGACCTTGGTGCCGCTGCCGACCCGGCCCGTCCAGCGGGACACCGGGCGGTTCAGCTTGTCGTACTCGGTGGACAGCGTCGGGGTGTCCGAGCCTGCCGCGAGTGCCTTGGCGTCCCAGGACGCCACCGGGTTGCCGTTGGCGTCGTACTCGGTGCGCATCCGGCCGGCGTCCGCGTCGACGGCCTCGGTGCGGCGGCCGAGGAGGTCGTAGCCGAAGGTGGAGGTGTGGCCGCCGGCGTCGGTGACCGACGCGGTCTGGTCGGCCGGGGTGTAGGTGTACGTCGTCGTCGCGGCCGTGTCCCCGGTGCCCTCCTGCTTGCGGACACCGCGGCCGCGAGCGTCGGTCCAGGCGGTGCTGGGCACGCCGCCGCGGGGCGGGGTGGTGCGGGTGCGGTCGCCGAAGTACTCGGTGGTGGTGGCCCACAGGCGCTTGCCGTTGCCGTACTGCGCGGCCTCCAGGGTCCGGCCGAGGCCGTCGTAGGTGTAGCGCGTCTCGTCCACCTGGTCGCCGGGTACGGCGAGCAGGGCGCTGCCGGCCGCTCCGGCCGCGACGACGGGCAGCGACTCGGCGGCCACGTTCCCGGCGTCGTCGTAGCGCTTGTCGGTGACGATCGTCTTGTCGGTGCCGCCGGTTGCGGCCGGGGAGATCTGCTGGGTCTGCCGGTTGCGCCCCAGCGAGTCGAGGTACTGCCAGGTGGTGACGTAGGTGTCGCCGGACTGGAGGTTGGCGGTGGTGACCCGGGGCGGCTTCGCGTGCTCGGGGTCGAGGAAGTAGGTGAAGACCTGCGCCGGCGGGTCGTCGGCGCCCTGCTCGGGCTGGCGCACGCTGAGCAGCCGGCCGAGCGGGTCGTAGGTGTTGCGGGTGACCTGCCCGTTGGCGTCCTTGACGGAGACCGGCAGCTGCCGGTCCGCCTCGAAGGTGGTCACCTCGGCCTGGCCGAGCGCGTTGGTCTCGGTGACCGTGGCCGGGCGGCCGGTGTCCGGGCTGTAGACGGTGCGGTCGGTGTTGCCCTTGGCGTCGGTCTGGGTGGCCGTGCGGCCGTAGGCGTCGAAGGTGGCCTCGGTCGTCTCGGTCTTCGTGACCGTGTCCGGGCCGGAGGCCGCGACGGCGGCGACACTGCGCGTGACGTCGCCCTTGGTGACCGGGGCGCCGAGGTCGGTGGAGCCGTCGTAGTACTGGTCCTTGCCGGTGATCAGCGACTTGGGGTCGGCGCAGGTGCCGGAGTAGGTGCGGATCCGGTAGGGGAAGGCGAGCGTCCAGGAGTCGACGGCGGCGGCACCGCGGTCGTACGAGGTCTTCGTGCAGCGGACGTCGTCGCCGGCCGTGTCGAGGACCGAGGTGACCTGGCCGTAGGTGTCGTAGTCGGTGGCCAGGGTGGTGGTGCGGGTGGAGCGGTCGCCGTTGTCGCCGATCAGGGTCTCGCGGCTGACCGAGTTGTTCTCGACCACCAGGTGGGCGTCCTTGTCGGGATCGCTCTCGCCCTCCTTGGCCGGGGTGGTGTGCGCGGAGGTGTAGCCGTGCAGGGTGCCGCCGAGTTCGTAGCCGGCCGAGCCGTCGGCGTTCACCTGGAACTGGACGCTCTCGCGCTCCTTGCCCTTCAGATACGGCAGGTCCTTGACCGAGTTGCCCTGCGAGTCGGTGACCTCGACGGACTTGTGCGAGCCGTCGGCCTTCGAATCGCCGTCCATGCCGCGGTAGTTGAGCGAGCGGGTGATCTGGACGGCGCGGCTCGCGGACTCGCCCCGGTAGGCGGGGTCGGTCATCTTGGCGACGTCGACGCTGCCGTAGCCGCGCCAGTCGCTCCAGGAGCGGCGCTCGGCCTTGGTGACCGGGTCGTCGTCGTGGTGCCAGGCGGGCGTGCCCCGGTAGCGGTACTCGGTGGTCTGCGGGGGCGAACCGCCGCCGCTGTCACGGACGGTGACCTTGGTGGTGAGGTACTTGTGCCAGACGCCGAAGCCGGAGGAGGTGCCGTTGGTGCGCCAACCCGGGAAGCAGTCCTGGGTGTTGGAGTCGTAGCGGCCCTCGGGCAGGTCGTCGATCGGGCACGGGTCGGGCTGGCCGTAGGTGACGTCCACGCGGCGGCCCAGCTCGTCGAGGAACGAGGTGATGCGCAGTTTGCGCATCTCGGGGGCGCCGGCCGCCGGATCCGCGTCGGCCCGGTTGGCGAACTCCTTGCCGGTGAACTCGACCGCGGGAAGCTTGAGTTCACCGCCGACCAGGCCGGTCTGCTGCACCTTGGTCAGCCACAGCATGGCGTCGGTGCCGTCGGAGGGCTTCGGGTAGTCGTACGTGAAGTCCATCCGGTCCACGTCCGTCCAGCCGCCGTCGGCGCCGGAACGCTGGGCCGTCACCGAACGCAGCAGCGCGTTCGTGAAGAACGTCGGCGACTTCTGCTCCTCACCCGTGCAGTCACCGCTCGCGCACAGGGAGTCGAGGGGCGCGTCTGGGTACGAGCTCGCGTGGTCGGCGTCGAAGGCCGGGCAGTCACCGCTGCCGTCGGCGGCCTCGACGCAGCGCAGGCCGGTGGTGAAGTGCAGCCGGGCGGGGGCCTGTTGGTCCTCGGCGCCGGAGCGCTGCGAGTAGACGATGTCCTTGAGGTGGCCGCCGCGGACGTACGAGGTCGACTTGTCCGGGTCGCCGTTGCGGGCGTAGCGGTTGGTCTCCTGCTCGTAGAAGTACGTGTTGGAGTTGCCGTGCGCGTCGACGACACCGTCGAGGTTCCAGCGCCAGGCCTGGGTGCAGTACGAGTCCTCGACGTCGGCCTTGTGACAGGGTTCGCCCTCGTCGTCGCCGAAGACGGGCACGGTGTAGACGGAGTCCGTGGCCGTGTCGGTGGTGGCCTGTTGGCCACGGCCGAAGGTGTACCGCGTGCCCTGGGGCGTGGTCACGACCCAGTACTCACCGTCGTTGTCGCCGTTCTCGGCGCCGGTCCTGTGCTGGACGCGCCAGCCCGGGTCCTCCTGCGCGCGCCAGGTGTCGCCGCCCGCCGCGGTGTCCTTGACCAGCGCGGACGAGGTGCCCTGGAGGGAGATGCGGTACTCGTCGCCGGCCCAGCAGAGATCTCCGGTGTCGCCGCCGTCGTCGGCGCAGCCGTTGTAGCGGCGCTCGATGTACGGCAGAGCGAGGTCCCAGCCCTGGCCGACCCAGGACGGCTGGTTGTTCTCGGCGGCGACCATGCCGTCGACGGCCTGCGAGGAGTAGCCGAGGTTGATGTCGGGGGCGTCGCCCGCGATCGCGGGGACCTGGGGCAGGGGCAGCGACCAGGAGAAGTCACCGGAGCTGAGGCCGACCTGCCACTTGCTGGACGAGGAGAGCTTGGTGGCGGTGGCGGAGCCCGTCTCGCCGTTCGGGGCGGCGGCGACCACGAAGACGGTGTCCGGGTCGGCGGCCAGCTCGGCGGAGAGGATGTGCGTGGTCAGGTCGATGCGGCTCCTGACCGGGCTGCTCGCCGCGCATCGCGCGGCGCGGGGCGTGCTCAGGGCGCAGACGGGCTTGGCGATCAGCCGCAACCGGGACTCGAAGTCGGCGCCGAAGGCCCGCCGGAAGCCGGAGGTGTCGACGCGGACGCCGACACGGTCGGTGGTCTCGGCCGCCTTCAGGGTGAACGCCGTGGCGTGGCCGCCGAGTTGGCGGGCCTTGGCGTTGTCGTACGCCCGGACGTCGACCGTTTCGGGAGCGGCGGCCCGGCTGCGGGGCGCGGTCACGGAGACGGCGGTGGCGGCGACGCGGGCCGGGCCGGCGCCGACGGCAACGTTGTCCTCGCCGGGGCTGGGCCAGGTGACCTTCGCGGCCCGGGCGGCGGCGAGCGGTCCGCCCTTCGCGTCGGTGGGTCTGGTGTCGAACCGGGCGTCTGCCCGGATCTCGGTGCGGTCGATCGTGGTCACGGATCTCTCTGCGTCGGCGACCGAGGTGGTCTTTCTCGGTGCGGCCTCGGCGACCGCCGGCTGTAAGCCGGACAGGCCCAGGGCCAGGACCACCGCTGCGACGCAGGATGACCGGAAGCGCTTCATGAGTCCCCCTCCACCCGTAAGGGCTCAAGAGTCACGATTCAATCATGAGCACGTCAAGGAGAAGTCTGAGACATTCCTGTGAAGGAATAGGGTGTAAGATCCGCGGCATGTTCGCGCACTCGACCCAGAACTGGTGGTGGACCGCTCATCCGGCGGCCCACTGACTGCGCGTACGCAAGACTTCGCGAAGGCCGCCCGAGGGGCGGCCTTCGGTGTTTCCGGGGTCGTTCCTCCCTCACCAGGCAGAGGAACCATGGACCTGACACAGCTGCTGGACGACGACCGCCCGTTCGCCCTGCTCCGCCGCCGTACGCCCGGTCATGACGAGGACACCGTGGAGGTGTTCCTCGGCCCCGTGCGCTCCTACGACCGGCTCGCCGACCTGCCCGACGAGTGCCTCGCGCTCGTCCCCTACCGGCAGATCCGCGAGCGCGGTTTCGACGTGCGGGACGACGGGACGCCGCTGCTGGCACTCACCCCGACAGTGCTATGTCACATTCCACTGGACGCGGCCCTCGCCCAGCTCCCCGCCCACGACGTCCGCGTCGAACGCGGCGCCTTCGACGTCGCCGACGAGGAGTACGCCGGGATCGTCGGCCGCGTGCTGCGCGAGGAGATCGGGCAGGGCGAGGGCGCCAACTTCGTGATCCGTCGGACGTACGAGGGTGAGATCCCGGGGTTCGGACGCGCCGACGCCCTCGCGCTGTTCCGGCGGCTGCTCGAGGGCGAGCGGGGCGCCTACTGGACCTTCGTCGTGCACACCGGCGAGCGCACCCTGGTCGGCGCCAGCCCCGAGGTGCACGTCCGGATGTCCGGCGGCACGGTCGTCATGAACCCGATCAGCGGCACGTACCGCTACCCGGCCGACGGGCCCACCCCCGAGCACCTGCTGGACTTCCTCGCCGACGGCAAGGAGATCGAGGAGCTGTCGATGGTCGTCGACGAGGAGCTCAAGATGATGTGCACGGTCGGCGACATGGGCGGGGTCGTGATCGGCCCGCGCCTGAAGGAGATGGCCCATCTCGCGCACACCGAGTACGAGTTGCGCGGGAAGTCGTCCCTGGACGTCCGGGAGGTCCTGAAGGAGACCATGTTCGCGGCCACCGTCACCGGCTCCCCCGTGCAGAACGCCTGCCGCGTCATCGAGCGCCACGAGGTCGGCGGACGCGCCTACTACGCCGGCGCGCTGGCCCTCCTCGGCCGTGACTCCGGCGGCGCCCAGACGCTGGACTCCCCCATCCTCATCCGCACCGCCGACATCGACGCAGACGGCGGCCTGCGCGTCCCGGTCGGCGCCACCCTCGTGCGCGGCTCCGACCCTGAGAGCGAGGTCGCCGAGACCCACGCGAAGGCGGCGGGTGTCCTCGCGGCTCTGGGCGTACGGCCGTCCCGTCCCCGCGCGGAGCACACGCGCGTACGTCTCGCCGACGACCCACGCGTGCGTGCCGCGCTCGACGGCCGCCGGTCCTCCCTCGCGCCGTTCTGGCTGCGGATGCAGGAGCGGTCGTACGACATCGAGGGGCACGCCCTCGTGGTGGACGGCGAGGACACCTTCACGGCGATGCTCGCGCACGTGCTGCGGTCGGGCGGACTGGAAGTCACCGTCCGGCGCTACGACGAGCCCGGCCTGGAGGAGGCCGTCCTCGCCCACGAAGGGCCGGTCGTGCTGGGCCCCGGCCCCGGTGACCCGTCCGACCTGGACGACCCGAAGATGCGCTTCCTGCGTGACCTCACCGCCCGGGTGATCCGGACCCACCCGCACGGCGTGCTCGGCGTCTGCCTCGGGCACGAGCTGATTGCGGCCGAGCTGGGCCTGGAGATCGTACGGAAGGAAGTCCCGTACCAGGGCGCCCAGACGACGGTCGACCTGTTCGGGCGGCCCGAGACGGTCGGCTTCTACAACAGCTTCGTGGCGCGCTGCGACGACGAGGTGGCCGAGGAGCTGGCCGCGCACGGCATCGAGGTCAGCAGGGCGGACAACACGGAGGTGCATGCGGTACGGGGGCCGGGCTTCGCGGGCGTGCAGTTCCACCCGGAGTCGGTGCTGACGCTGAACGGCGCCGCCGTCGTGCGGGAACTGGTCGGTCAGCTGCGCGGTACGAGCACGTTCTCCGAGCGGCGTCCTGCCTTGTAGTCGAGGACGTTGCCGACCGTGGCCTCGATGATCTGGCCGACGGCGTCCTCGGTGTAGTAGGCCTGGTGGGAGCTGACCAGGACGTTCGGGAAGGTGACCAGGCGGGCCAGGGTGTCGTCCTCGATCGCCTCCAGCGACCTGTCGACGTAGAAGAGACCGGCCTCCGCCTCGTAGACGTCCAGGCCGACGCCCGTGAAGCGGCCCTCGCGCAGTTCGGCGACGAGGGCCGCGGTGTCGATCAGGCCGCCGCGGCTGGAGTTGATCAGAATCGCGTCGTCCTTCATCGTCTTCAGGGCTTCGGCGTCGATGAGGCGCTGGGTCTCCGGCATCAGCGGGACGTGCAGGGTGACCAGGTCGGACTCGGCGAGGAGCTGCTCCTTGGGGACGTACTTCATGCCGAGTTCCATACAGACCGGGTTCTCGGCGATGTCCCAGCCGAGCAGCCGCATGCCGAAGCCGTGGGCGATCCGGGTGAAGGCCTCGCCGATCTTGCCGGTGCCGAGGACGCCCGCGGTGCGGCCGTGCATGTCGCGGCCCATCAGCCCGTCGAGGCGGAAGTCGAAGTCACGCGTGCGCGTGGAGGCCCGCACGATACGGCGGTTGACCGCCATGGCGAGGGTCCAGGCGAACTCGGCGACCGAGTACGGCGAGTAGTACGAGACCCGGGCGACCGTCATGCCGAGCCGCTCGGCGACCTTGAGGTCGATGTTGTTGAACCCGGTGGAGCGCTGGGCGATCATCCGCGTGCCGCCCGCCGAGAGGATCTCCAGGACACGCGGGCCGAGCTCGGCGTTGACGCTCGTGGAGACGACCTCGTAGCCCGCCGCGATGGGGGCGGTGTCCTCGTTCAGGAAGACGTCGAGGCAGCGCACCTCGTGGTGGCCGTGGAAGGCACGCTCGATCAGGGGCTTCTCGTCCGCCTGGACGCCGAAGGCGAGGATCTCCACGAAACGGCTCCCGTTCTGGTGGGTTATGGGCCGAATATACGGCCCACAACCCCGAGGTGCCGGTCCGGATCCGGTCAGCCGAAGAAGACCCCGACCTCCTCGTACAGCTTCGGGTCCACCGTCTTCAGCTTCGCCGTCGCCTCCGCGATCGGGACGCGGACGATGTCGGTGCCGCGCAGGGCGACCATCTTGCCGAAGTCTCCGTCGCGGACGGCCTCGATGGCATGCAGGCCGAAGCGGGTGGCGAGCCAGCGGTCGAAGGCGCTCGGCGTGCCGCCGCGCTGGATGTGCCCGAGGACGGTCGTCCGGGCCTCCTTGCCCGTGCGCTTCTCGATCTCCTTGGCCAGCCACTCGCCGACGCCGGAGAGGCGTACGTGGCCGAAGGAGTCGAGCGACTCGTCCTTCAGGACCATGTCGCCGTCCTTGGGCATCGCGCCCTCGGCGACGACCACGATCGGGGCGTACGACGCCTTGAAGCGGGAGGTGATCCAGGCGCACACCTGCTCGACGTCGAAGCGCTGCTCGGGGATGAGGATGACGTTGGCGCCACCGGCGAGCCCGGAGTGGATGGCGATCCAGCCGGCGTGCCGGCCCATCACCTCGCAGACCAGGACGCGCATATGGGACTCGGCGGTGGTGTGCAGGCGGTCGATGGCCTCGGTGGCGATGCCGACGGCGGTGTCGAAGCCGAAGGTGTAGTCGGTGGCGGAGAGGTCGTTGTCGATGGTCTTCGGTACGCCGACGACGGGTACGCCGTACTCGTCGGTGAGGCGCGCGGCCACGCCCAGGGTGTCCTCGCCGCCGATCGCGATGAGCGCCTCGACCTCCTGCTTGGCGAGGGTCTCCTTGATGCGGCGGATGCCGTTCTCCTGCTTGAGGGGATTGGTGCGCGAGGAGCCGAGGATGGTGCCGCCGCGGGGCAGGATGCCGCGCACGGCGGGGATGTCGAGGCGTACGGTGTCGCCCTCCAGCGGACCCCGCCAGCCGTCCCGGAAGCCGACGAAGTCGTAGCCGTACTCCTGCACGCCCTTGCGGACGATGCCCCGGATGACGGCGTTGAGCCCGGGGCAGTCGCCGCCTCCGGTCAGTACTCCGACCCGCATGGAAATGTCCCTTCGCCGCGGTTGCCTGTGAGGCCACGCTAATGGTGATCCAGGTCACAGAGGGATGGGCGTGAAGGGCAATTCCGGTGAATCACCGGGCCGTTGGTTTACTCGTCGTCAAGTCCGCGCTCTATCGCGTACCTCACCAGCTCGACCCTGTTGTGGAGCTGGAGCTTGCCGAGGGTGTTCTGGACGTGGTTCTGGACCGTGCGGTGCGAGATGACCAGGCGCTCGGCGATCTGCTTGTAGCTCAGGCCCTTGGCCACCAGCCGCAGCACCTCGGTCTCGCGGTCGGTGAGCTGCGGGGCCTTCGGCTCGTCGGGGTCCGAGGAGGGCGTGGGGTCGGAGGCGAGGCGGCGGTACTCGCCGAGGACCAGACCGGCGAGGCCCGGCGTGAACACCGGGTCGCCGACGGCGGTACGGCGCACCGCGTCGAGAAGCTCCTCGGTGGACGCCGACTTGAGGAGGTAGCCGGTCGCACCGGACTTCACGGCTTCCAGTACGTCGGCGTGCTCGCCGCTCGCGGACAGCACCAGGACGCGCAACGCCGGGTTGTGGCCGACGAGTTCCTTGCAGACCTGGACGCCGGGCTTCAGCGGCAGGTTGAGGTCGAGGACGAGCACGTCCGGCCCGGCGGCCTTGGCGCGGCGCACGGCCTGGTCGCCGTCGCCCGCGGTGGCCACCACGTCGAAGCCGGACTCGGTCAGGTCGCGGGCGACCGCGTCGCGCCACATCGGGTGGTCGTCGACCACCATGACCTTGATCGGGCCCTGCTGCTCACTCATCGATGCCTCGCCTTCGCGTCCTTGGGTACCTTCAGCTCGACCTCCGTGCCCTGCCCGGCAATCGAGATCAGCTCGGCGCTGCCGCCCAGCTCGCGCAGCCGGCCCCGGATCGACAGGGCGACGCCGAGCCGGCCCTCCCCCTCGGCCTGGGCGAGCCGGCCCTCGGGGATGCCGGGTCCGTCGTCCCGTACGGTCACCACGACCTCGTCGGGCTCGTCCTCGACGAGGATCCACGCGCGCGCGTGCTCGCCGGCGTGCTTGTGCACGTTGTCCAGGGCGGCGCCGACGGCCGCGGCCAGCTCCTTCGCGGCGGGCGCGGGCAGCAGCACGGGGGCGCCGGGTTCGGCGAAGCTGACCTTCGCGGCGGCGTAGGGGGCGAGCAGAGCCCGCAGGTCGACGGGGGCGTCCTCGTCGTACGACGGCTCGTCGACGGCCCTTACGACCGCGCCCTCGGCGGCGTTCTCCGACGCCCGCGATACGGGGACCAGGCCGCCGGAGACCAGGGTGCGCAGGGCGACCTCCTGCTCGCCGGCCATCCGGCCCAGCTCGGCCGCCTCGCCGCCGAGGACCGCGCCCCGGCGCTGCACCATGGCCAGCACCTGCAGCACGCCGTCGTGGATGTCCCGGGCGAGCCGCTCCCGCTCCCTGGTCGCGGCCTCGATCTCCAGGGCGCGGGCGAGGGTGCGCTCGGAGGCGCGGGCGACCTCGACGACGTAACCGATGGCGATGGAGGCGACCCAGACCAGGATGACGTTGTGGACGGTGTCGCGGGCCGGGGCGCCGCGCTCGATGAGGTTGGCCGCGGCGACCGGGGTGGAGGCGAAGGCGGCCCAGCGCCAGCCGCCCTTGATGGCGTACGCGAGGACCGAGCCGGCCGTCCATATCGACGGCAGGGTGGGGCCGCCGCTCTGGATGTGCTGGTCGTTCGCCGCCAGCGGGGTCAGGACGATGCCGGTGAGCGCGATGGCGAGGTCGACGGCGAGGAAGCGCTTGGTGCAGGCGACGGCGCTCTGCACCCGGGGCAGGGTGGCGAGCGTCCAGACGAACAGCACGCAGTAGTACACGATGGCGATGCCCGCGTGGTCGTACTCGTCGTAGGCGGTGGCGAACAGCCCGACCGCGTACAGCATGGTCAGCACCCGGTACGCGGTCAGGGCACGCCACAGCGGCTGCTCGACCGACATCCTCATGACTCGCTCACGCCTGGCCATGTCCCCCACCCCCATCGACCCCAACGACCGACAGCCTAGGCCCCGGACTTCTCCTTCTTGGCCTGTTCCTTGGCCTGTTCCTTGTCGGCCTTCGCCGCTTCCGCGAGCTGTCGCTTGGCCGCGGTCGCGTAGATGTCGACGTACTCCTGGCCGGAGAGCTTCATGATCTCGTACATGACCTCGTCGGTCACCGCGCGCAGTACGAAGCGGTCGTGTTCCATGCCCTGGTAGCGGCTGAAGTCGAGGGCCTTGCCGATGCGGATGCCGGGGCGCATCAGCTTGGGCATGACCTTGCCCGGGGGCTGGATCTTCTCGGTGTCGATCATCGCGACCGGGATGACGGGCGCGCCCGTGGCGAGCGCCACGCGCGCGAGGCCGCCGGGCTTGCCCCGGTAGAGCCGGCCGTCGGGCGAGCGGGTGCCCTCCGGGTAGATCCCGAACAGCTCACCGCGCTCCAGGACGTCGATGCCTGCCTTGACGGCCGCCTCGCCCGCGCCGCGCGCGCCCGAGCGGTCCACGGGGAGCTGACCCGCGCCCTTGAAGAAGGCTGCGGTGAGGCGGCCCTTGACGCCGGGCGTGGTGAAGTACTCGGCCTTCGCGATGAAGGTCACCTTGCGGTCGAGGACCGCCGGGAGGAAGAACGAGTCGGAGAAGGAGAGGTGGTTGCTCGCCAGGATGGCGGGCCCCTCGGCCGGAATGTTCTCCAGGCCTTCCACCCAGGGCCTGAAGGCAACCTTCAGCGGTCCGCCGATGGCGACCTTCATCGTGCCGTACAACACCCGTGTGCCTCCCGTTTCCGTCGATCAGACCTTAACCCGGCCCGCCGTCAAAGGAGCCGACGGCCCTGGTCGGTGTCAGTGCCGTCGCGTACGGTGAAGCACACCTGGACTCACGTCACTCTCATGCAGACTCACTCTCACTTGCACACTCACTCTCACTGACAGGAGACCGATGGTGCCGGTCCTTCCTGGAGCCGAGCCGTTCCGCCACGAGGGCGGGGAGGTAGGCGTCCTCCTCTGCCACGGCTTCACCGGTTCGCCCCAGTCGTTGCGCCCGTGGGCGGAGTATCTCGCCGAGCGCGGTTTCACCGTCTCGCTGCCGCTGCTGCCCGGGCACGGCACCCGCTGGGAGGACATGCAGCTCACGGGCTGGCAGGACTGGTACGCGGAGGTGGACCGCGAGCTGCGCGCCCTGGGCGAGCGCTGCTCGCAGGTGTTCGTGGCCGGCCTGTCGATGGGCGGCGCGCTCGCGCTGCGGCTCGCGGCGAAGCACGGGGACGCGGTCTCGGGCGTGATGGTCGTCAACCCGGCGAACAAGGTGCACGGCCTGGCGGCGTACGCCCTTCCGGTGGCCCGGCATCTCGTCCGGACGACGAAGGGCATCGCCAGCGACATCGCCAAGGAGGGCAGCGCCGAGCTGGGGTACGACAAGGTGCCGCTGCACGCGGCCCACTCCCTGCGCAACTTCTTCCACCTTGTCGACCGCGAGCTGCCGCAGGTCACCCAGCCGCTGCTGCTTCTGCACAGCCCGCAGGACCATGTGGTCCCGCCCGCCGACTCGGCGCGCATCCTGGGCCGGGTCTCGTCCCGGGACGTGCGCGAGATCCTGCTGGAACAGAGCTACCACGTCGCGACGTTGGACCATGACGCGGACCGGATCTTCGAGGAGAGCCTCGCGTTCATCGGCCGGCTCGCAACCGGTGTCGGCAAGGAAGGGACGGCCGCTGGTGGCTGAGCACGGTTCGGATCGCGAGGACCGCGAACCGGAGGAGCAGGGCGTCCCCTTCGACGAGGACGCCGCATGGGCCGCGATCGTCGCCGGGTACGGCGAGGAGCCGAAGGACCCGCCGGGCACCAAGCCGTTCAAGTCCGTCGAGGACCTGGCGCTGCTCGAACCGGAGACGAACGACGCTCCGGCCGAGACCCCGAAGAAGGAGGAGAAGCCGGCCAAGCCCCTGGGCGGCTCGGTCTCCTTCGCGCCCGGCGTCGGCCCGCGCGACTACTCGCCGCCCGAACCGTCCGAGGACGGCTCCGACCATGACGACCATGACGACGAGGACGACGAGGGCCACTTCGTACCGCCGGAACCGCCCCCGCTGCCCGCCGCCGACACCACGGCGAAGTTCGCCTGGCTGGGCGTGGTCGGCGGTCCGGTCCTGCTGCTGCTCGCGGTGCTGTTCGGCTGGGACATGACCTGGTGGCTGGCTACCGTCGGCATCGGCGGCTTCCTGGGCGGGTTCGCGACGCTGGTGATGCGGATGCGCACGGACGACGAGGAGGACGACGACCCGGGCCGCGGCGCGGTCGTCTGACACCCCATACGCCGAGGGCCCGTCCGGAGACGCTCCGGGCGGGCCCTCGCGCGTCTCCGCCTCGAAAAGGGAACTCGATCGCGCCGAACGGCGAAGGAGAGGTGAACAAGCTCAACAAGCCCAAGCCTTCGAGGCGTTCAGAGGAACGAAAGGAGCCCCGATGACCGTCGGACCACCGGGCACCGGCACCCGCGACGAGGATCGCGAGGACAGCGACGCCCGGATGATCGCACGGTCCCGGGACGAGCCCGAGCGGTTCGCCGCACTCTTCGACCGGCATGCCGACGCCGTACACCGTTACGCGGCCCGGCGGCTGGGCGCGGAGGCGGCGGAGGATCTGATGGCGGAGACCTTCGTCACCGCCTTCCAGCGACGCCATACGTACGACCTCACGCGTGCCGACGCCCGCCCGTGGCTGTTCGGCATCGCGACCAACCTCGTGGGCCGGCACCGCCGGGCCGAGGCGCGCCGCTTCAAGGCGCTGTCCCGGCTGCCGGAGCCGGTGGAGCACGAGGAGCCGGTCGCGGAACGTGCGGTTTCCAGGGCCGGTGCCACGGGGGTGCGCCGGGAACTGGCGGCCGCGCTGGGCGGGTTGTCCGCCCGGCAGCGTGATGTCGTCCTGCTGGTGGCGTGGGCCGGCCTCGACTACGAGGAGGCCGCCGAGGCGCTGGGTGTGCCGGTCGGCACCGTGAGATCGCGGCTGCATCGGGCTCGCAGCAGATTGCGCGAAGCACTGGGCGGAACCGATCCGACGGCTTTCCGAGAGGCGGACGCCCATGCGTGACATCGACGAACTGCGCGAACTGAGGGACTTCGACACGGGGACGCCCCCGCTCGACGACGCGACCAGGCAGCGGGCCCGGGCCCGGCTGCTCGCGGCGATCGACGGGCCGGCCGCGCGGGTACGGCCCCGCCGCCCCGTCCTGCGCATCGCCCTGACGGCCGGGCTGGCCGCCGCGGTCGCGGCGGGTGTGCTGGTCGCCGTACGCGACGACGACGGCACCGCCACGCACCGCACGGCGAAACCGCCGGCCACCAGCGCGCCCGCCATGCGAAACGTGAGCGCGCAGACGGTGCTCAAGGGGGCCGCCGCGTACGCCCGCGAGCACGAGCGGACGGTGAGTCCGCGGGACGACCAGTTCATCTACACCAGGGAGATCATCAAGGAGACGAACCAGAAGACCGGTGCCACGAAGAGCTACGTCGACGAGAACTGGCGTTCCGTGGACGGCTCGAAGCGGTCCTGGATCATGGAGATCGGGCACGGCTGGTGGTCGCCGCCGTTGAAGAAGGGCGAGAGCGTGTGGCCGCCGCAGGACTGGGGCGCGCTGCGGAAGCTGCCGACCGACCCGAAGCGGCTGATCCTCTCGATCGCGAACGAGTTCGGGGGGCGTGCCACCTCCCTCGACGACATCAGCGACGAACAGTGGTGGCAGGTCCACTTCAGCCTCGCCGGGCTGCTCAAGCTGGTGCCGGTGATGCCGGAGGGGCTGCGGCCGGCGGCCTACGAGGCGCTCGGCATGGTGCCGGGGGTCAAGCTCGTGCCGAACCAGAAGGACGCGGAGGGGCGCACCGGGGTGGCCGTCGCCTACGACGATCCGACCCGGCCCGAGGGCTCCTTCGGCAGCTACTTCATCTTCGACCCGAAGACGTACGAGTTCCTCGGCTTCCGTGACGTGCGGACCTCGGGGGACGGTGCGGCCATGAAGACGTACACCCAGCTCTCGTATCTCGACAGCTGGGCGGTCGTGGACCGGGTGAAGGAACGGCCGTAGCCGCGGGCTAGGCGGCGGGGACTTCGAGGGTGGCCAGGACCGGGAGATGGTCCGTGGCCGCCCTCAGGTCTGCGGCGGTGACGCCGGGGAGGCCGGTGGGGACACCGCAGCCGAGCACCTCGACGCCCTTGGTGGCGAAGATCGCGTCGATACGGCGGTGTGGCTCGTCGCGGGTCCAGGTGTGTTCGCCGCCGGAGGGGTTGACGGCCCAGCAGTCCTGGAGGCCGGCGGCCAGGCGGCGGAAGGTGCGGCCGTCCGGGCGGTCGTTGAGGTCGCCGCCCGCGACGGCGTGCTCGACGCCCATGCCGGCGAGACGGTCGAGGAGCATGCCTGCCTGGTCGTAGCGCTCGTCGCTCTGGAGGCTGAGGTGACAGCTGAGGACGCCGAGGCGGGCGCCGGCGATGTCGACGACGGCCGTCGCGAAGCCGCGGCGGTGCTGGCCGGGGGTGAGGGGGGGGAGGACGTCCTCGGTGCGTTCGACCGTGACGCGGAGGTTGCAGAGGATGGCGGGGCCTGCGGCGGTTCCTCCGCCGGTGAGGATGACCTGGCCTGAGGCCGACGCGAGTCTTGCGAGTTTCTTGCGCCAGCGGAAGAAGCGGGGGGCTTCCTGGACGAGGACCAGGTCGGGGTCGCAGGCGGTGATGACGCGAGCGAGGGCGGTGGTGTCGTCTCGCATCGAGCGGATGTTGTAGCTCAGGACTCTGACGAGGGCCATGTGGATCAATGTACGCCCAAGGGGGAGGGGCGCGAGGAGCGTGTGCGACTGACGGTTCGTCGTGGCTTGTCGCGCCCACGCGGCGGTAGCCGCATATCGACTACCGCCCCGCGCCCCTAAAGGCGTTTCCCCGAGGCCGATCACATGATCGGGTCGGGTTCCCTTGCCAAGTCCGCAGCCCCTACCAGGCCCGCGTCGTTGCCCAGTTGGGCCGCGATCACCTCTGCCACCGGGCGCCAGTTGCCGCCCACCAGCCAGCGTTTGTAGGACTTGCGGATGGGGTCCAGGACCAGTTCGCCCTCGTCGGAGAGGCCGCCGCCGACGATGAAGGCCGAGGGGTCGAAGAGGGAGGCGAGGTCGGCCAGGCCGGCGCCGGCCCAGCGGGCCAGCTCGCGGTAGGAGTCGACCGCCACCGGGTCGCCCTGGCGGGCGGCCATGGAGATGTGCTTGCCCTCGATGCCGTCGGGGCTGCCGTCGCCCAGGCCGAGCAGGATCTCGGCGTTCTCCGGGGTCGCGTTGGCGCGCTGCTTGGCGTATCTGACCAGGGCGCGGCCGGAGGCGTACTGCTCCCAGCAGCCCTGGGAGCCGCAGCCGCACAGCAGGCCGTCGGGGACCATGCGGATGTGGCCGAACTCGGCGGCGACGCCGAAGTGGCCGCGGCGCAGCTTGTTGCCGATGATGATGCCGCCGCCGAGGCCCGTGCCGAGGGTGATGCAGATGACGTTGCGGTGGCCCTTGCCGGCGCCGAACTTGTACTCGCCCCACGCGGCCGCGTTGGCGTCGTTCTCCACGACGACCGGGAGGCCGACGCGGGCCTCGACCTTCTCCTTCAGCGGCTCCTGGCGCCAGTCGATGTTCGGCGCGAAGTAGACGGTGGAGCGCTGCCGGTTGACGTAACCGGCCGCACCGATGCCCACGCCGACGATCTCGTGCCCGGCGCGTGCGCCCTCCACGGCGGAGGCGATGGCGTCCACGATCGCCTCGGGCGTGCCCGGGGTCGGCACCTTGTGGGTCGAGAGGATGTTGCCTTCCTCGTCGACCACACCGGCCGCGATCTTGGTACCGCCGATGTCGACGCCGATGGTGAGTCCCATGAATCCCTCAGTTTCGGTCGAGCCCCGCTACGGCCAACCGTACCCGAGGCCCTGCCGTCAGGGACTCGTCGTCCACCCGCCGGGCAGCCGGGCGGGAGGGAGCGGCGTCAGTCCAGGTCGATGCGCTGCCCTGGGCCGGTGCCCTCGCCGCCGTCCTTCTTGTTGCTCTCGTCCAGGTCCTTGTGCAGGTCGGTCGGGCGGGTCCAGCGCTGTTCCTGGGCCTGGACCGCGGAGCGGTAGGCGGCGAGCAGCTCGCTGCCGGCCGCGGCCAGGTGGTCGAAGACGTCCGGGTTGCGCTCGATGACGGGCTCGACGGCGGCCTTGGCCTGCTGGACGACCTGCTTCACCACCTGCTGGGCCGCGGGTCCCGCGACCGCCCCGAACAGCGGCGACTGGATCGACGACAGCTTCTCCGAGACGGCGTCGACGAGCTTGCGCAGCTCCTCGGCGGCCGACACCGGCGGCTGGCCGTACTCGGCACGACGGCGGGCCTTCTCCGCGGCGAGGTCCTCGGCGCACGCCGTCGCCCAGGCGTCGGCGTCGGTGGCCCGCACCTCGTCGACGGCATCCTTCGCACCGGCATCCGACGGGGGGAGCTCTTCGCTCATGACGGACTCCTGACTACGGTTCGTCCTTACGACGTTACCCGAACGGGCGTATGCCGTTCACTGCCTCTCCGGCCAGAGATCCGGGTCCGGCGCGAACCGGATCCGCAGTTCCCCCTCGCGCAGCGCGGCCCCGGCGACGGTGCACCGGCGCAGCGCGGAGGGCAGCGCGACGATCCGCCGGAACCGCCCCGCCGTGACGACGAGTTCGTCACCGCGCCGGATGAGGTCCAGCTCGTCGCGTATCGCCCCCGGCAGCGGGATGTGCCACACGAGTACCCCGTCCTCACCGATCCGGTCGACGACGGGCCACCCGACGGTGGAGGCCGTGTCGTTGACGCCCGGGACGGGCAGCGCGGCGAGGTCGTCGGTGCCGCGGGGGTCGTGCCCGAGATGCGGAACCGTCCGTACGTCGTACGACTCCCCCCACTCCTCCAGCACCTTCCGCTGCTGGGCGACGAGCCCGGCGGGCCACTCCTCGGAGACGACCCGGTTCGCCACGAGCACGTCGGGCTCCAGCCCGCGCAGGGCAAGTCCGAGCCCTGCCTCCCGCACGCCCTCGACCCCGGCGGGCCCGGGCTCGGCGACCAGCCGCACGACGGTGTCCCGGTCGGCGAGCACGGCCTCCACGGCGGCCAGCTCCGTGTCCCACCGCGCGGCGGTCTCGTACAGCCACTCCGAGGGCATGGGCACCCCGGCCAGCCGCCCGAGGACGGGACGAAGGGCGCGGGCGGCTTGCCGCTCGGGCGGGAGCAGCCGCCGGAGGTAGCGCCGGAGTTCCTCGGGGAGGGAGAGCAGGGCGAGAGCCTGCGGGGTGGCAGGCAGATCGACGACGAGAAGGTCGAACTTCTCGGACAGTACGGCGTCCCGCAGGGCCCGCAGGATGGTCAGCTCCTCGGCGCCCGGAAGCGGAGTGACCTCCTCGGCATCGAGCCGGGAGGCCCCGAGAAGGTCCAGCACATTGGCCGCACGTTCCTGAAAAGCACCGAGATCGTCCCGGAACCCGGCAACGGCATCGGGCCGCCAGGCGGTGAGGTTCGGGGCGATGGAGGCGGGGGCGGGGCCGGTCGTCGTACCGAGAACAGCGCCGAGGGTGTCACCCCGGTCGGCACTGAGGACGAGAGTGCGGGCGCCCTCGCGAGCGGCGGCCAGGGCGGTGGCGGCAGCAACGGTCGTACGACCGGCCCCGCCGGCCCCGGTGATCAGGATGGTGCGCATGGGAAGGAACGCTAACTCAGACCCACCTAGGGGCGCGGGGAACTGCGCGACCAGCCCCAACGCACCCGCACCCGAAGTCCGTCCTACTTCTCCCCCGACTCCACCCGCTTCTTAAGACCCGCCAGCGCCCGATCAATGATGACCTTCTCGGCCTTCCGCTTGATCATCCCGAGCATCGGAATCTTGACATCCACGGTCAGCTGATAGACGACCTCGGTCGCCCCACCCCCCGCCGCCTTCAAGATGTACGCCCCGTCCAGCGACCGCAGCATCTGCGACTTCACCAGCGTCCAGGAGACCTCGTTCTCCCCGGTCCACGTGTACGCCAGCACCTGGTCGTCCTTGATCGCACCCGCGTCCATCACCAGACGGACCTGCTCGGCGCGCCCGGCCGCGTCGGTCGCCAGGACCTCCGCCTCCTTCACCTCGCCGGTCCAGTCCGGATACCGGGCGAAGTCGGCGATCACCCCCATGACGTCGGCCGGTGCCGCCTCGATCGTAATGCTCGAGCTGGTGTGTTCCGCCATCGCCGTGGCTCCTCCAGATGCGGGCCGGTAAAGAGGCCAGTAGAGAGGTCGTCGTGCGCACGTGTGTGCAGCGTGAAGGCTACCGCGCACGTCGGCGCCCGACTTCACCCCCACCTGCGTTCACTCACCATTCAAGAACCCAGGGCGCTCCGGACCCCGCGAAGTGCCCCACGTTCACGCACTCGGTCGCGCCGATCCGCATCCGCCGCACCAGCGGCTGGTGGACGTGGCCGAACAGGGCGTACCGGGGGCGCGTACGGCGGATCGCGGCCAGCAGAGCCGCGCTGCCCCGCTCGAAGCGCCGCGCCACCGTGTCGTAGACCAGCTCCGGAACCTCCGGCGGGATGTGGGTGCACAGCACGTCCACCTCGCCGACCGCCTCGATCTTCGCCGCGTACTCCTCGTCGCTGATCTCGTACGGCGTCCGCATCGGCGTGCGCAGGCCGCCGCCCACGAAGCCGAAGACCCGGCCGCCGATCTCCACCCGCTCACCGTCGAGCACGGTCGTGCCCGGTCCCGCGTACTCCGGCCAGAGAGGCGGCATATCGACATTGCCGTATGTCGCGTACGTCGGTGTCGGGAACGCCGCGAACATCTCGGCGTACTGCCTGCGCACCGCCTTCTCGATCGCCGACGCCCGGTCCCCGCCGATGCCGGCCCACAGCCGGGCCCCGAACTCGCGCGCCTCCTCGAAACGGCGGGCGGTGCGCAGCTCGACGATGCGGTCGGCGTTCTCCCTGCCGAACAGGTCGGGGAAGATGCCGCGCGAGTGGTCGGCGTAGTCGAGGAAGAGCACCAGGTCGCCGAGACAGATCAGGGCATCGGCGCCTTCGCCGGCGCGGGCCAGGTCACGGGCGTTGCCGTGCACGTCGCTGACCACGTGGACCCGCGTGGTGCGATTACCAGCTGGTGTGGATGCCATGGCGATCAAGGGTAAGCGTGTGCGGCAAACGTGAACAGTGGCGGCGGGACCTGCGGTTACTGGCCAGTCAGTTAGCGGGTGGACTACCGTACGCGGAGGAACACCAATCTGTGTGACGCAGCGAACATCTCGCCGGGACCCCCTGTCGAAGAAGCCATACCGGCGGGTAACGTCCGGGCAGTCCAGTCGTGCTCAGTATTTCAACCACTGAAGCTCTGAGTACCTGCCCGAGCCTTGGACCCACCGTCGCATCACACAACGTCGTGGCGCCGGCGCCTTATTAGGAGCAGCAGTCTTGCGCGAGTTCAGCCTTCCGGCTTTGTACGAGGTCCCTGCGGACGGCAACCTGACCGACATCGTCCGCAGAAACGCCGCGCAGCATCCGGACGTCGCCGTGATCGCCCGCAAGGTGGGCGGCGAGTGGCAGGACGTTTCCGCGACGGCCTTCCTGGCCGAGGTGCGCGCGGCCGCCAAGGGTCTCATCGCCTCCGGCGTGCAGCCCGGCGACCGGGTCGGCCTGATGTCCCGCACCCGGTACGAGTGGACGCTGCTGGACTTCGCGATCTGGAGCGCGGGCGCGGTGACCGTGCCGGTGTACGAGACCAGCTCGCCGGAGCAGGTGCAGTGGATCCTGAGCGACTCGGGGGCCACCGCGTGCGTCGTGGAGCTGGACAACCACGTGGCCGCCGTCGAGTCGGTACGCGACAGCCTGCCGGCGCTCAAGCACGTGTGGCAGATCGAGGGCGGCGCGATCGAGGAGCTCGGGCGCCTCGGCAAGGACGTCACCGACGCGATGGTCGAGGACCGCAGCTCGCTGGCGCGGGCGGACGACCCGGCGACGATCGTCTACACCTCCGGCACGACCGGGCGCCCCAAGGGCTGTGTGCTGACCCACCGCAGCTTCTTCGCCGAGTGCGGCAACATCGTCGAGCGCCTGCGGCCGCTGTTCCGCACCGGCGAGTGTTCCGTGCTGCTGTTCCTGCCGCTGGCGCACGTCTTCGGCCGGCTCGTGCAGATCGCGCCGATGATGGCGCCGATCAAGCTGGGCACCGTGCCGGACATCAAGAACCTCACCGACGAGCTGGCGTCCTTCCGGCCGACGCTGATCCTGGGCGTCCCGCGCGTCTTCGAGAAGGTCTACAACTCGGCGCGCGCCAAGGCGCAGGCCGACGGCAAGGGCAGGATCTTCGACAAGGCGGCCGACACCGCGATCGCGTACAGCAAGGCGCTGGACACCCCGTCCGGCCCCTCGCTCGGTCTGAAGATCAAGCACAGGACCTTCGACAAGCTGGTCTACAGCAAGCTGCGCGCGGTGCTGGGCGGCCGGGGCGAGTACGCCATCTCCGGCGGCGCCCCGCTGGGCGAGAGACTCGGCCACTTCTTCCGCGGCATCGGCTTCACGGTGCTGGAGGGCTACGGCCTGACCGAGTCCTGCGCGGCCACCGCCTTCAACCCCTGGGACCGTACGAAGATCGGCACGGTCGGGCAGCCGCTGCCGGGCTCGGTGATCCGGATCGCGGACGACGGCGAGGTGCTGCTGCACGGCGAGCACCTGTTCAAGGGCTACTGGAACAACGAGGCCGCGACGGCCGAGGCGCTGACCGACGGCTGGTTCCACACCGGGGACATCGGCACCCTCGACGAGGACGGCTACCTCAGGATCACCGGCCGCAAGAAGGAGATCATCGTCACCGCGGGCGGCAAGAACGTCGCCCCGGCCGTGATCGAGGACCGCATCCGGGCGCACGCGCTGGTCGCGGAGTGCATGGTGGTGGGCGACGGGCGGCCGTTCGTGGGCGCGCTGGTCACCATCGACGAGGAGTTCCTGGGCCGCTGGGCCGCAGACCACGGCAAGCCCGAGGGTGTGACCGCGGCGTCGCTGCGCGATGACCCGGATCTGATCGCTGCGATCCAGGACGCGGTCGACGACGGCAACGCCGCGGTGTCGAAAGCGGAATCGGTGCGGAAGTTCCGCATTCTGTCCTCCCAGTTCACGGAGGAGTCGGGCCACCTCACGCCCTCGCTGAAGCTCAAGCGCAACGTGGTGGCGAAGGACTACGCGGACGAGATCGAGGCCATCTACCAGAAGTAGCGGGCCGGTTGGGTCAGGTGTCCTCGGCGAGGACCCGTGTCATCGTCCGTTCCGCGAGCGCGGTGATCGTGACGAACGGGTTCACGCCGATGTTGCCCGGCACCAGCGAGCCGTCGGTGACGTAGAGCTTCGAATAGCCCTTCACCCGGCCGTAGTTGTCGGTCGCCTTGCCCAGCACGCAGCCGCCGAGCGGGTGGTAGCAGAAGTCGTCGGCGAAGACCTTGCTGGTGGAGCCGAACAGGTCGTAGCGGTAGATCGTCGCGTTGGCCGAGTTGATCCGGTCGAACAGCTTCTTGGCCATCGCGACCGACACGGCACTCTGCGCGGCCGTCCAGCCGAGCTTCACCCCACCGGTCGAGGAGTCGTACGTGAACGACGCCCGTTCCGGGTTCTTGGTGATCGCCAGATAGAGGCTGACCCAGGTCTCCAGGCCCGTGGGCAGCGGGGCGATCTCGGCGAAGACGGGGTTGGCGGTGTTGGCCCAGTCGTCGATGCCCATGACGGGCATGGTCGACTGGTTGGCGCCGACGGTGTCCCAGAGGTGGTTGGCGCGCCCCACCATGGTGTTGCCGTTGGTGCCCCAGCCGGCCCCGACGCTGGAGTTCAGCGCGGGCAGCGCGCCGGTGTCCCGGGCGCGGACGAGGAGTTCGGTGGTGCCGAGGCTGCCGCCGCCGAGGAAGAGGTACGTGCAGCTGTACTGCTTGGTCTCGACGACCGCGCCGGTGACGTCGATGCGGTCGGCGGTGAGCAGCCAACTCCCGTTGCTCGCCCGGGTGATGGACCTGACCTTCTCCAGGGTGTTGATGGTGACGTTGCCGGTGCCGAGCGCGGCGGCCAGGTAGGTCTTGTCGAGGCTCTTCTTGCCGTAGTTGTTGCCGTAGATGACCTCCTGCCCGAGCGCGGACTTGGTCGCGGTGCCGGCCGCCTCCTTCTGCATGTAGGCGAAGTCGTAGACGCTGGGCACGAAGGTGGTCTTCAGGCCGGTGTTCTGGGCGTGCTTCCGGGAGACGCGGGTGAACTGGTACCACTCGGTGGACTCGAACCAGGTGGGGTCGACGGTGTTGACGCCGAGCATGGAGTTGGCGCGCGGGAAGTAGGTGCCGTACATCTCGTCGGCGTCGACGGTGGGGAACTGCTCCGCGAAGTACGACTTGAGCGGGGTGACCGCCATCGACCCGTTGACCAGGGAGCCGCCGCCGACACCGCGTCCGACGTACACGGACATGTTGTCGAAGTGCACGCGGTCCAGGACGCCGGGGTAGGCGGTGATGTCCTTGTTGACGACGTCCAGCCAGAGGAAGGTGGCGAGCGGCGCCTCGGTGCGGGTGCGGAACCACATGGAGCGCTGGTCCGGGTTGGCGGTGTTGCAGAAGACCTTGCCGTCGGCGCCGGGGGTGTTCCAGAGCCGGCCCATTTCGAGGACGAGGGTACGGATGCCGGCCTGCCCGAGCCGGAGCGCGGCGACGGCACCGCCGTAACCCGAACCGACCACGATGGCAGGGGCGTTGTCGACGGCGGCGGCCTCCTCGGCGGCCTGGGCCGACTGGAGACCGATGCGGGTGAGACCGGCGGCGGCCGCGGTCTGCAGGGCTACCATGCCCAGGATCTGACGTCTACTCAGCTGACGCTGCATCAGTTTTGCTGTCATGCGCGCAGCATCTGCGGAATTTCCTCGTCCGGCTATAGCAACGTCTTCAACTTTTCTGCCAACAAGTCCCAGCGCCATTTCTCTTCGACCCATTCACGTCCCCGCTCCCCCATGCGGCTCCGCAGTTCCGCGTCGGCGAGGAGGACGGTGATGCGGTCGGCGGTCTCCTCGGGGGAGTTGCCGCGCACCACCCAGCCGGTCTCGCCGTCCAGGACGGCGTCCGGGGCGCCGCCCGAGTCGCCCGCCACGACCGGGAGGCCGGTCGCCGAGGCCTCCAGGTAGACGATGCCGAGGCCCTCGACGTCGAGGCCGCCGCGGCGGGTCCGGCACGGCATGGCGAAGACGTCTCCGGCGCCGTAGTGCGCGGGCAGCTCGGACCAGGGCACGGCGCCGGTGAAGCGGACCGAGTCGGCGACGCCCGTCTCGTGGGCCAGCCTGCGCAGGTCCTTCTCGTACGGGCCGCCCCCGACGATCAGCAGGACCGCGTCCGGCTCGGCGGCCAGGATGCGCGGCATCGCGAGGATCAGCGTGTCCTGGCCCTTGCGCGGCACCAGCCGGGAGACGCAGACGACGACCGGCCGGTTCGTCAGCCCGAGCCTCGCGCGGACCAGGTCGCCGCCCGACTCGGGGTGGAAGGTCTTTTCGTCGACCCCCGGCGGCAGCTGCGCCATCCGCCCGGCCGCCGCCGGCGTCAGCGCGCCGGCGATCCGCGAGCGCGTGTACTCGCCGAGGTAGGTGATCGTGTCCGTCGACTCCCCGATCCGGCGCAGCAGTTGACGCGCCGCGGGCAGCTGGGCCCACCCCGCCTCGTGCCCGTGGGTCGTCGCCACCAGCCGCTCGGCGCCCGCCTTCCTGAGCGCCGGCGCCATCAGCCCGAGCGGCGCCGCCGCCCCGAACCACACCGACGTACAGCCGTGCTCCCGCAGCAGTCCGACCGCCGTACGCGTGGCCGCCGGCGTCGGCAGCAGCATCGTCGTACGGTCCCGTACGACCGTGAAGGGCTGCTCGGCGTCGAAGGCGGCCGTCGCCTCCACGCCCTCCCTGCTCCGCTTCCAGGTGGAGGCGTAGACGACGAGGCGCTCGGGGTCGAGGCGCAGCGCCATGTTGTGCAGGAACGCCTGGATGCCGCCGGGGCGGGGCGGGAAGTCGTTCGTCACGATCAGGGTCTTGTGCATCGCCGCCGACCCTACCGGGCCCGCCCGCGCGGGTGCGCTCGGCCACGTTTATGGCAAGTACACAGGTGGGCAGGACATCATGTTCCCCTCAAGGCCGGGCCCGACGGGGGAGACCGGTGGCGCGACACGGACAGGGGCTCAGGTGGACATTGCGGGTGCGAGGCGGTCGCTCGCGGGGCTGCTGACGACCTGGGGTCTGACCAGGCTCGTACTGCTGCTGTTCGTCTTCAAGGTGTGGATCTTCCCGGGCCCGGACGTCACCAGCGACGTCTCGGTGATCTACCAGGGCTGGTACGACGTGCTGCGCACCGGCACCTTCCCGCTGGGCGACGTCACCTGGCAGTACCCGCCCGCCGCGTCCCTCGCGATCCTCTCCCCCGCGCTGCTGCCCTTCCTGCAGTACGCGTCGGCCTTCTTCGTGCTGGCCTTCGTGGCGGACTTCGCCGTCCTCGCGCTGCTCCTGTACGCGGGCCTGCGCCCCGGCAAGTCGCTGCGCGGGGCCTGGGTGTGGGTGGTGGGCGTGCCGCTGCTCGGCCCGACCGTGTACGCCCGCTACGACGTGATGGTGACCGCGGTGGCGGTGGCCGCGCTGCTCGCCGGGGCCCGGCATCCGCGGGTGATGGGCGTCCTGGTGGGCTTCGGGGCGATGCTCAAGGTGTGGCCCGTGCTGCTGTTGCTCGGGGCCCGCAAGCGGAGTGCCTGGGCGTGGGCGGCGGGGACCGTCGGGGCGATCGCGGTGCTGTTCGCGGTGTCGATGCCGGGAGCCTTCTCCTTCCTGACCTTCCAGCGCAACCGCGGCACCGAGGTGGAGTCGCTGGGCTCGCTGGTCTTCCATGTGGCCCGGCAGTTCGGCTGGAACGGGCAGGTGCTGCTCAACTACGGCTCGGTGGAGTTCCTCGGCCCCTGGGTGAACGTCGTCAGCTCGGCCGCCCTGTTCCTGACCGGGGTCGCGTTCGGCTGGCTGCTGCTGTGGCGGCTGATGGCGACCCGGTTCCTGCCGGGCACGCTCGCGGACGCCGCCTTCACCGGGGTGCTGATGTTCACCGCCACCAGCCGGGTGATCAGCCCGCAGTACATGGTGTGGCTGGTCGGGACGGCGGCCGTCTGCGTGTGCTTCCGCAGCAGCCGGATGGGCCTGCCGGCCGGGCTGGTGCTCGCGGCCTGCTTCGTGACGGTCCTGGAGTTCCCGATCTGGTTCGCGCACGTCGTCGCGAGCGACCTGCTCGGTGTCTCCCTCCTGGTCCTGCGCAACGGCCTCCTGGTCGTCGCCGCCGTCCTCGCGGCCCTGGAGCTGTGGCAGTCGACGGTCTCCCGCGAGCCGGTCCCACCCCTGCCCACTCAGGCCGCCCGCACCAGGGAGACCTCGGCCTCCTCCTGACGCCGGGTTCTGCGAAGCAGCAGGGCCACCGCCCCGCACTGCACGGCCATCGCGAGGGCCAGTGCCAGGCAGATGCCCGGCAGGCCGAGCCCCGACAGTGCGTACGCCAGCGGGAGTTGGACCGCCGTGCCGAGCAGTGTCACCCGCAGCAGGGCCGGGGCTCCGCCGCTGCCCTCGAAAACGCCGCCCAGCGCGATGAAGCAGGCCATCAGCAGCAGGTACGGGCCGACGCAGCGCAGGAACAGCACACCGGCGTGGGCGACCTCGGGCCCGGCGCCGAACGCGGCCATGATCCACGGGGCGGTGGCGCCGAGCAGGACGACCGCGGCCAGCCCGACCGTGCCGGACACGAGCATCGCCTGCCGCCCGATGGCCCCGCGCTCGTCCCACCCGGCACCGCGGGTGTGCGCGGTGTGGATCGAGGCGGCCTGCCGTACCGAGTAGAACGCCATGGTGGCGACGTACATGACCTTGTACGCGATGGCGTACGCGGCCACCGCCGTCACCCCCAGCCGCGCCACCACGGCGACCAGGACCAGCGCGCCGCCCTGCCGGACGGTGAAGTCGGCGGACATCGGCAGCCCGGTCCGCAGCGTCCGCCGCAGGGCCGCGCCGGTCGCCTCGGCGGGCGGCGTGGCGGCCGCCGTACGCAGGAGGGCGTTCCGCCGCAGCACCCGCAGCCCCACCCCGAGCGCCACGCACCGGCACAGCACCGTCGAGGCGGCGGCGCCCGGCACGCCGTACAGGTGGATCAGGAAGGGGTCGCAGGCCAGGATCAGCCCGTTGGCCAGCAGGGCAAGGCGCATCGGCGTGCGGGTGTCGCCGGCGCCCTTGAGGATGCCGTCGACGAGGTTCTGGGCGAAGAAGACGGCGATGCCGGGGAGCGAGATCGCGAAGTACGCCACGGCGAGCGGGACGGCGTCCCCGTCGCCCCCGCCCAGCACCAGCCGGGCCAGCGGCTCGCGCAGCAGCAGTCCGCCCGCCACCACCACCGGCGTGACCAGCGCGCACAGCGCCCAGCCCCCGCGCACGGCCGCCCGCACGGCCCCGGGATCCCGTGCGCCCCTGGCGTGCGCGACCAGCACGGTCGTACCGGAGGCGAAGACCAGGGAGACGCCGAGCAGCACGTTCTCGGTGTTGGTCGCCACGGCGACGGCGGCCACGGCGGCGCCGCCGAGCCGGGAGACCCAGACGGTGTTGATGATCCCGGCGGCGACGGTGGCCAGGAGCGAGAAGTAGACGGGGTGGGCGAGCGAGATGAGCTGTTTGCGGTGCGCGTTCACCGGTCGGATCCCCTCTTATCGAGCTACCTCGATTCGAGGTAGCTCGATAAGAGGTAGCATGGCAGTGCCCAAGACCACAAGGAGGGGAACGGTGCTGGAGCTGTCGATCCTCGGCTTCCTGGCCGAACAGCCGCTGCACGGCTACGAGTTGAAGGAGCGGATCAAGGCGCTCAGCGGTCATGTCCGCCCCGTGAGCGACGGCGCCCTCTACCCGGCCATCACCCGCCTGGTCACCGCCGGCAAGCTCGACCAGCGCACCGAGCCCGGCGCGAGCGCGGCCCCGCGCCGCATCCTCTCGCTCACGGACACGGGCCGCGCGGACCTGCTGGAGCGGCTGCGCAGCCCGAAGCAGGCCGAGATCACCGACCACGTCCGCTTCAACACGGTCCTGGCGTTCCTGCGGCACCTGCCGGACCGGCGCGAGCAGGCCGCGGTGCTGCGGCGCCGGCTCGACTTCCTGGAGACGCCGTCGAGCTTCTTCTACGACGGCGGGAAGCCCGTGCGCGCCGAGGACGGCGGCGATCTCTTCCGGGAGGGCATGCTGCGGGTGGCGCGGGCGACCGGTCGGGCGGAGCGGGCCTGGCTCAGGGAGGCCATCGACCTGCTGGAGCAGCCGGGTTGAGCGACGGGCCCGGTCAGCCCAGCTCGTCCCGCAGGTACTCGCGCCACTGGGCGGTGAACTTCTCCGGCGTCGTCCCGAGCACCTGCTTCAGCGCGCCCTCGACCGAGCCCGCCCGCGTCCGGTGGTCTCCGACGGCCCGGTAGAACTCGCCGAGCCGCTTCTCGCCCCACCGGCCGGCGATCATCCGGCAGGCCAGCCAGCCGCCCTCGTAGGCCTGCGCGAGCTTCGTCGCGTCGCCGCTGAACCCGAAGTCCTTGTCGGTCGGCAGCTCGGTCGGCTCCCGCCCGTCCGCCACCGCCCGCGCCAGCTCGGGCGCGGCCTGCGCGGCCGTGCGGCCGGTGCCGAGGTAGCCGATCCAGTCCGCGTACCCCTCGGAGAGCCACAGCGGAGTGGCGGCCGTGGTGTGGGCGCGGGTGGCGACATGGGTCGTCTCGTGGGTGAGGACGACCTGCTTGCCGAGGGTGCCGAGGACGCCGTACGCGTCCGGGTTGACGATGATCCGGTCCGCGGGCGCGGTCGGCGGGCCGCCCACCTCGCCGGTGGTGACCGCGGCGATCCCCCGGTACTGGGAGGCGGGCGAGCCGAGCAGCCCCGCCATGCCCTCCAGCGACTTCGGTACGAGGACCACGACGTGCCGGGCCCAGTCGGTGCCCCAGGCCCCGGACACGGCCGGTACGGCGGCGTCCGCGAGGTCGGCGTAGCCGTGCAGCAGCTCGCTGGTCTGGCCGACGCCCAGGACGAGGCTCCGCTTCCCGCGCACGGCGGTCACCGAGCCCTGGTCCCACAGCTGCTCGGCGGACTTCTTGGCGGGCGCGTCGGAGAGCACGTACCAGTCGCCGTCCGGGTCCCGGGTGAGGGTGAGCGTGCGGCCGACGGTGACGGGGGCGTTGTCGTAGCCCTCGACCTCGTAGCGCAGTTCGGCGTCGGCGGTGACCCGGTCGGCGCCGCGGTGCAGTGCGGTGACCCGGTACGACCAGGAGTGCAGCGGGATTCCGCGCACGTTCTCGAACCAGCCGGGCGCACCCGTCGCCACGAAGGCCGCGCGGTCGCGGTCGAGGACCGCGGTGGCCCGGCGGTCCAGGACCCGCTGCAGGTCGGCCTTGCCTCCGTCGCCCGCGGCTCCCCCGCCGCACGCCACCAGGGAGACGAGCAGCAGAACGAGAACCACCACCGCGGACCTCGGCGCCCGCCTACGACCAGCCACTTCAGGATCGTACGGCCGATCAGCCGCCCGGTCAGACCCTCGTCACGGACGAGACCGGCATCATGTTGACCGGGTCGTAGCGCACCGGCGCGCCGGGGTACGGCGCGTGGATCACCTGGCCGTTGCCCACGTACATGGCGACATGGCTGGCATCGGACCGGTAGACGACCAGGTCGCCGGGCTGCGCCTGGGAGAGCGGGACCTGGTGTCCGGCGTACCGCTGCGCCTGCGAGGTGCGCGGGAGATGGACGCCGGCGTGCGCGTACGACCACTGCATCAGGCCCGAGCAGTCGAAGCCGGAGGGGCCGGTGGCGCCCCAGACGTACGGCTTGCCGAGCGCGGAGCGGGCGGCGGCGATGGCGGCGGCCGCGCGGGCGTCGGGCGGGACGACGCCGGTGAGGTCGGGGACGTCGCCGCCGCGGGAGGCCCGGTCGTAGGCGGCGCGCTCCGCGTACGGCAGGGAGTTGAGCAGCTGCCGGGCCTTCGCGAGTTTGCGCTCGACGGTCTTCTTGTGGGTGGCGACCGCCTTGCGGCTGCGCTCCAGCTCGGCGAGCTTGTCGGCCGCCTCGGCGCGCTCCTGGGCCAGTTCACGCATGACGGACTGGAGTTCCTTCAGCTCGCCGGCCTGGTGGGCGCCGATCCGGTCGAGGACCGAGGCCTTGTCGAGGTAGTCGGCCGGGTCGTCGGAGAAGAGCAGCGCGATGGACGGGTCGATGCCGCCGGAGCGGTACTGGGCGCCGGCCAGCGAACCGAGCGTCTCCCGCATGGAGTTGATGCGCTCCTGCTGCCGGGCGATCCGGTCCTGCGCCTGGCCCACCTCGCGGCGCAGCGCGCCCGCGGTCTCGTCGGCCTTGTCGTAGGCCTGGGTCGCCTTCTCGGCCTCCTCGTAGAGCCGGTCCACCTCGGCCTTGGTGTCGTCGTGCGGTGCGGCGTTCGCCGGTACGGCGCCGAGGGCGGCGGCAGCGGCGGACAGGACGCACAGGGCGGCGCCCGCGCCCCGGTTGAACCCGGAGGACGGTGCAAGGCGGCGATGGGAGCCCACGGGAAGCCGCGCTCCTTCCGTTGGCGACAGGGACTGCCTCCCCGGCGCAGCGGGGAAACGCGGCAGACAGTAGCCCCGCGGCAGGGGCTCGGCCAAAGACCTCCACGAGCACACAAAGTGACGCCCCGCCTCTGACGCAGGTCATCGGCGGGGCGCGGGGTCAGCGGAAGTTGTCGTAATTCGCCCGTTCGGGGGTCGTGTTGTGCCTGGTTCGAACGGGTACGGGGTCAGATCCGGACGCCGAACTGGAACGGCATGTTGCTGATCGACTCGTAGCGCACGACGGTGCCGGTGCGCGGGGCGTGCAGCACCTGGCCGTTGCCCGCGTAGAGGCCGACGTGGTGGTAGTCGCCGTAGAAGATGACGAGGTCGCCGACCTTGAGCTGGCTCTCGCTGTAGATCCGCGTGCCGGCGCTGGCCTGGGCCTGCGAGGTGCGCGGGATGGAGACGCCGGCCTGGGAGTAGGCCCAGGAGGTCAGACCCGAGCAGTCGAAGGAGGACGGGCCGGAGGCGCCGTAGACGTAGGGGGAGCCGATCTTGGTCTGGGCGGCCTGGAAGGCGGCAGCCGCACGGCTGGAGGCGGCGGTGCTGTTGCCGAGGTCGACGCGGTCGGCGGAGGAGCGGCTGGCGCGGGCGTCGGCGGCGGCGAGGGCGGCCTTCTCGGCGGCGGTCAGGGAGTTGAGCAGCTTCTGCGCCGAGGCGAGTTTGCTCTGGACCGCGTTCTTCTGCTTGGCCAGTTCGGCCCGGGTGGTGGCGAGGTCCTTGAGCTTGTCGGAGGCCTCGGCGCGCTCCTGGGCGAGGACCCGCTGCTTCTCCTGGATCTTCTTCAGCGCCTCGACCTGCTGGGCGCTCAACTGGTCGGCCGTGGAGGCCTTGTCCAGGTAGTCGTCGGGGTTCGACGACAGGAAGAGCTGGAGGGAGGAGTCGATGGAGCCGGTGCGGTACTGGGCGGCGGCCGCCAGGCCTATGGAGTCGCGCAGCTCGTTGAGCTCCTCCTGGCCGCGGGCGACGTTGTCCTGGATGGTGGAGATCTCCTTCTGGAGCTTCTCCTGCTTCTCCTTGGCGCCGTTGAGCTTCTCGGTGGCCTGCTCGGCCTGCTCGTAGAGCGCGTCGACCTTCGCCTTTACCTCGTCCTTCGACGGCTTCTCGCTCGGCGCGGCGTTCGCGGCCTGGGCGCTGATGGCAACGGCGGCAGCAGCTGCGGTGGTGAGCACGGTCACACGGGCCCGGCTCGGCTGCTTGGGTCGACGATGGGACGCCACGGACGCGGGCTCCTTCTTGAGAGTGATCACCCGTTCGGAGGTTCGAGCCCAGACCCTAGTGACCTTCCTGTGATCAGTTCAAATCCTCAGGAGCAAAATCCTGTCACGCCATGCATTCTTTACACACAACTCACGTGCAGTGATCCCCGACTGACACTACGTTGCGTGACAGACCCCGCGAATTCGGGCATTGCTGCATCTTCCCGGGGGATAACCCCCGGACCCCCAGCAGAAAGACAGGTCGGACCACGCGACCGACTCGGACATGCACGGCAGACCCGAGCAAACCCGTCGCCCTCAACCTCGGCACTCAGGAGGGAAGTTCGACCTTCAGGACAGGCGCTTCAGAAGCATCGCGGAAGCGACCGGTCGGGCACCTGCCCTGGCGACGCCGTCGGCCACCTCACGGTCGGTCGAGGCGACGATGACCGGGCGGCCCGGCGGCTCGGCGCGGACCAGCTGGCGGATCAACTCGTCGGCGGTGACGCCGGGTTTCGAGAACAGCACCCGCACCCCGCGCGGCGGCGCGAGCAGCACCGGCGCGGCCAGCTCGGCCCCGTCGAAGACACACGTGACCTCGGCGCCGGTCTGTGCGGCCAGCTGCGAGAGCTGCCCGAGCAGCCTCAGGCGCTGCTTCTCCAGCGGCATCTGGGGATAGCCGGTCTTCGTGACGTTGTAGCCGTCGACCACCAAGTGCGCCTGCGGCAAGGCCAGAAGCTGGTCGAGAACGGCCGGATCGTGCTCGGACAGCGCCCGTGCGGCGATGTCCTTCGGGGTCATTCGTCCCGGTTCGACCGCATCCACGGTCTCGGCCGGCCGTACGGACACGGGCGGCAACGCCAGCTCCCGGCGCAGCCCTTGGGCCGCGTCCAGAACGGTGTCAAGAAGCAGACGCACGCGCATGTCCTCGACACTGCGCCCCTCCCGCGCTGCTTTGCGCGTGGCCTCCAGCGCCGCCTCGGACTCCCCGAGCCGCGCCTTCAGCCGCCGCGCCTCGCTCTCCGCGGCGGACACCTGGGCCTGCCCCTCGGCGCGCAGGCTCTCCATCTCGCCCTGCACCTTGCGCAGAGCGGCCTCGCCGCGCTTGACGTCACTGAGGGCGGCCCGCAGCTTGCGGTGAAGCGATTCCGCTTCCTTCTTGGCGGCCTCCAGCTCCAGCCGCAGCCGCTCGGTCTCGGCCCGGGTCTGGTCACGGGCGCCGGCGAGCTCCTCGCGCAGCCGCTCCAGCTCGGCCCGGCTCTCCTCGCCGGCCCGCTCGGCGTCGGCGCGCTGGGCCTCCTCGCCGGCCGCGGTCACCAGCTTCACCCAGCCCGTGGGCCGCAGCACATAGGCCGCGGCCGCCACGTCGAGCGGATCCGCGGCCGGGGGCGGCGAGCCGGAGTCGAGGGCGCCGGTCAGTTCCGGCTGGGCCTCTCTCAGCTTCTCCCCGATGCGCTGCCGGAACAGCGGATCGGTCTCCAGCGCGGCCGCCATCGCGTTCCCGGCGAACTTCGCCCGCCGGTTCGGCGCGAACCGGGCGTACTGCCGCAGCTGCGCGGGCAGTTCACCGACGGTCAGCCCGCCGAACCCGTCCGAGACGATCTGCACGACCCTGCGGCGCACGCCGTCGGGCAGCGGACGGTCGAGCACCTCGGCGGCGCCGTCGCCCGGCCCCCCGCCTTGTGTCTCCACCATCCGTCACACCCCATTTACCGTGCGGGGCCGCTCCCTGTCAGGAGCCGGCGCCCGGCCTGTCCACGAGTTCCACCTGATCCACCGCGTTGCACCAGCGGCAGCGCACCGACTCGATGGTCTCACTGACCACCTCGCGCTCCTCGACCTTCGGCTCTCCGGCCAGGTCGAGGTGGACGTACTCGACCACCTTCGACGAGCGGGTCACGTCGAAGCGCGTGAGGTTTCCGCAGAGGGTGCAGCGCCACCGCGTCGAGGCGGTCGGCAGGGGAACCGTCATCGTGACTGTTCGCTTTCCTTCTAGTCTCCGTGACGCGCCAGTTTCCCTGGAGCGTGTGGCCGTAACCCTACGGCCTGGCGGCAACCCGCCGCTGGTCCGTCCCCAGGGCCTGTCCGGCGGATCATGTCGGAGACGCGGGGTATGGCACGCCCACCTGCGGCGTTGTCGTCGGTTACCGATGCTCCGCATCGGCGCCCTCCTCCGCCTTGCAGTCGGACGCACCATACCCCGCTCACCTGCGCCAACAGGCTGCCGCCGATTCCCTCCGACCTGATCCGCCGGACAGGCCCTGGCGGCGAGGCGGTCTGTGACCCTGCGTCCGGTTACGTCATGCTCTGTGTTCATGATCGGCAACTGGAACGCGACCGTCGGCAGAGTGCTCCGCAGACCCTCGGCACCGGTCACGTACGGGCTGATCGCCGTCTGCTGTCTGGCCTTCGTGGCCGGCCCCGCCGGGGGGCTGAATCCGGCCTACGGCTCCGGGGACGCGCTGCTCGCCGCGCAGCGCGCCTACTTCCACCGCTGGGGCGTGGTCCCGGCCGAGCTGTTCGAGGGCTCCGCGCGCGCCGCCCTGACCCCGGCCACGGCCCTCTTCGTCCACGGCAGCTGGGTCCACCTGCTCGGCAACATGCTCTTCCTCTACGTCTTCGGGGTGATGACCGAGGAACGCATGGGCCGTCTCCAGTTCACCCTCTTCTACGTCGGCTGCGGCTACCTCGCCCTGCTGGGGTACGCGGCGGCGAACTCCGCGTCCGAGCAGTCCCTGGTCGGCGCGTCCGGGGCGATCTCGGCGGTCCTCGGGGCGTTTCTCTACCTGTTCCCCGGAGCCAGGGTCACAAGCCTGCTCCCGTTCCTCTTCTTCCTCCCGCTGCGCTTCCCGGCCTGGGTGGTGCTGCCCTTCTGGGCGTCCCTCCAGTGGCTCGCGGCGGGCCGGGCGCCCCAGGGCCCCGGGGTGGCATATCTGGCGCACCTGGTGGGCTTCGGGCTGGGCTTCCTGTACGCGTGGGCCCGATTCCGCCGTACGACTACAGTTGACTCCGCCCCAGCTCCGGCCCCCGAGGGAGAGAACCAGCCGTGATCACCGCGATCGTCCTCATCAAGACCAGCGTGGACCGGATCCCCGAGATCGCGGAGCGGATCGCCGCGCTGGACTCCGTCAGCGAGGTCTTCTCGGTCACCGGCACCTACGACCTGATCGCGATGGTCCGGGTCAAGCAGCACGAGGACCTCGCCGAGGTCATCCCCGGCAGCATCAGCAAGATCCCCGGCGTCGAGGCCACGGACACGCACGTCGCCTTCCGCACGTACTCCCAGCACGACCTGGAGGCGGCGTTCGCCATCGGGCTGGACAGCTAGAGCTCCAGGGCGGCGATCCCCACGGCGGTCGCCACATAGGCGCGGTTGCGCAGGACCACGGGGCTGTGGACGCCGCCGTCGAGCTCGGGGTCGGCGAAGGACAGCTTGCGGAGCTGCCTGCCGTTCGCGTCCACGACGTAGAGGGCGCCGTCCAGACAGACGTAGACGGAGTTCCCGACGACCGTGGGGTCGCTGTGGTCCGCGCCGCCCTGCGGGCTCTCGAAGGCCCACTTCGTCTTACCGGTCGCGGGCTCGATGGCCGCGAGGCGCCCCTGGTCGGTGGTGACCGCGAGGCCGCCGAACCGGACCGAGGTGAAGTACCGGCCTCCGCCCGCGTCGTCGTTGGCGGCGTTCCACAGGACCTTGCCGCTCACGCCGATGCCGTGCAGCGACTCCGTGCCGCCGGATCCCACCACCAGCGTGCTGCCGATCCGGGTGGGCCGCCCGGGGTCCACCCCCGCCGACGCCGACCAGCGCAGCTTCCCGTCCATCATGTCGAAGGCCTGTACGACGTCCCCGAAGGTGCCGACGTAGACCAGGCCGTTGCCCACCGCCGGCTCGCTGGTGGGCGCCGCGTCGGTCCGCTTGTCCCAGACGAGATCGCCGCTCGGGAGGTAGGCCCGGACGCTGCCCTCGTCCGACGTGGCACCGGTCGTGACCAGCAGCAGGTCACCGGCGGTCACCGGGAACTGGCTGCCGCCCCCGTCGATCTTCTTCGTCCAGTGGAGCCGCCCGTTCGGCGTGACCGCGCACAGCTTGGACGCGCCCTCGCCGCCGTCCTCCAGCAGGCAGTACACGCCGTCGTCGGTGGCCACCGGCGGCATCACCGGGCCGCCCAGGTCGACCGCCCACAGCTGCTTCCCGGCGGGGGTCAGCGCGTGCAGCGAGCCGTCCGCGCCCCCGACGTACAACCGGTCGCCGGCGGGCGACACCGCGACACACGCCCCGTGCCGGCCGCCCGCGCGCCCGCCGAGCCCGCCCGCGTCGTACGCCCAGCTCACGCCCGGCGGGAGCGTCGCCCCCGAAGACCGGTCACTGGAGACGGACGTGCCGGGCACACCGCCGGAACCCCCCGACCCGTCGCTTCCGCCCCGGTCCCGCAGCCACAGCCAGCCACCGGTCCCGGCCCCCGCGGCGATGACGGCCCCGCCGGTCAGCACCCTCAACATGCCGCGGCGGGAAGGGCGTTCGGCGGTCGGCACGCCTGCGTCGGCAGTCACATCGGGTATGTCCGTCACCTCGGTGACCGTCATCGGCGCGACGTACTCGACCCGGCTCTCCCGCTCCCCCGAGTCCCGCTCCGGGAGCCAGCGTTCGCGCTCGCCGGCGGGCACGGGGGCCAGGTACCAGCCGGGGCGCAGGCCCTCGCGGAGGGTGTCGGGGGTGTGGCCGGCGGCCGCGGGGACCGCTGGCGGGGCCGGGCGGGCCGCCGGGTCCTCGGCCAGGCAGGCCTCGACCAGGGGCCGGAGCGTGTCCGGTACGCCGGAGAGGTCGAAGTCGCGGGTCAGGATGCGCAGCAGGATCACCGAGTCCTGGCCCTCGCCGAAGGGTTCGCGCCCCGCCGCCGCGTACGCGAGGACCGCGCCCAGCGAGAACACGTCGCTCGGCGGGCCCACCTCCGCGCCGTTGCGGATCTGCTCGGGCGAGACATAGCCGACCGAGCCGACGACCGCCCCGGTGTTGGTCAGCGCGGTCGCCTCCAGCGCCCGTACGATCCCGAAGTCGATGACCCGCGGGCCGTCCGGCGCCAGCAGGATGTTGGAGGGCTTCAGGTCCCGGTGGACCATCCCCTTGGCATGGATCGCGGCGAGCGCCTCACCGAGCGCGGCGGCCAGCAGCCGCACCGCGCGGTCGGGCAGCGCGCCGTGGTCGAGGATCGCGTCCCGCAGGTTCGGGCCCTCGACGAACTCGGTTGCCATCCAAGGCCGTTCGGCCTCGGTGTCGGCGTCGACGACCCGCGCGGTGTACGTCCCCGTCCCGCCGATGGTCTGCGCGGCCCGCACTTCCTGCCGGAAGCGGGCCCGGAAGGTGCGGTCCTCGGCGTGCTCGGCCCGCACCACCTTCACGGCCAGCCGCAGCCCGCCCCGCCCCTCGGCGAGGTACACCTCCCCCATGCCGCCCGAACCGAGCCTGCCCAGCACCTCGTACGGCCCGATCCGCCGCGGATCGTTCGCGCGCAGCGATTCCACCCCGTGCTCCCCCTGTTCAGCGTCCTGCTGCTTGAGGGGGAGCGTATACGTCGGATGTCGTACGGCGCCTCAGACCGCCGGCACGCAACGGCCGTCCTCGGTGCGGTACTGCCACTTCGCGCCGGCCGTCACCAGTTCCCTGACGGCGTTCACGAACCGTTCGACGTGCTCGTCCGGCGTGCCCGCGCCGAAGCTCACCCGGATCGCGTTGAGCGACTTCTCGCCGGGCGCGGCCTCGGGCGCGCCGCACTCGCCCTGGGTCTGCGGGTCGGAGCCGAGCAGGGTCCTGACCAGCGGGTGGGCGCAGAAGAGGCCGTCGCGGACGCCGATGCCGTACTCGGCGGAGAGCGCGGCGGCGAAGTGCGAGCTGTTCCAGCCCTCGACGACGAAGGAGATCACGCCGACACGCGGGGCGTCGTCGCCGAAGAGGGAGAGGACGCGGACCTCGGGGACCTCGGCGAGACCCGCCTTCACCTTCTCGATCAGGTACTGCTCACGGGCCACCAGCGTGTCGAAGCCGGCCTCCGTGAGGGCCTTGCAGGCCGACGCGATGGAGTAGGCGCCGATGACGTTCGGGGAGCCGGCCTCGTGGCGGGCCGCGCTCTCGTGCCACTCCACGTCCACTCCCCCGTCCTCGCGCCGGGTGACCTTGCGGCTGGCGCCACCGCCGACGAGATAGGGGTCGGCGGCCTGGAGCCAGTCGGCGCGGCCGGCCAGGACTCCGGAGCCGAAGGGGGCGTACAGCTTGTGGCCGGAGAAGGCGACCCAGTCGACGTCGAGGTCCTGCACGGAGACCGGGTGGTGCGGGGCCAGCTGGGCGGCGTCGAGGACGATCCGGGCGCCGTGCGCGTGGGCGGCGGCGGCGAGTTCCTTCACGGGCCACAGCTCGCCGGTGACATTGGACGCGCCGGTCACACAGACCAGGGCCGGGCCGTAGGGGTCGCGGTCGGCGAGGGCCTTCTCCAGGGTCTCGACGGCCTGGCGCGGGGTGCGCGGGGCGTTGAGGTAGGTGACCCGGGCGTCCTGCCAGGGCAGCAGGCTCGCGTGGTGCTCGGTCTCGAAGACGAAGACCTGGCAGTCGGCCGGGAGGGCGGCGGCGAGGAGGTTGAGCGAGTCGGTGGTCGACCGGGTGAAGATCAGCTGGTCGTCGGCGCGGCAGTCCAGGAACTCGGCGACGGTCCTGCGGGCGTTCTCGAAGAGGTCGGTGGAGAGCTGCGAGAGGTAGCCGGCGCCGCGGTGGACGCTGCCGTAGTAGGGCGCGTAGGCCGCGACGTCGTCCCAGACGCGCTGGAGGGCGGGGGCACTGGCCGCGTAGTCGAGCGCCGCGTAGGTGACCTCGCCGCCGGTGACGAGCGGGACGGTTACATCACGGCCCAGAACGGGCAGCGGGGCACAAATGGTCCGGGCGGAGGCAGCGGTGGAGACGGACATGGGGAACTCCCGTGAAAAGAGAAAAAGGTGAGATGGGTGTGCGGAGGCGGGGCTCGGCGCCCTATCGCATTCGCTTGCTCACGGAAGACTCCCTCGAACGACCAGGACCCCTGGTTTCGAGAGGGGCCCGCGCTTGCCGTAGACCTCGCTGCCTACGGCCTGGTCTTCACCCGGGGCACCCCGCCACGGACGGAGGGTTGCCGGACAGTCGGCCGGGGCCTCATGACTGTCACTCATGACCTGGTACAGGAACGTACGTGAAGTGATCGCGGTCCCGCAACTCGTGTCCGGATTACGGGACCGCGCCTCACGGCGGTTACGCGTTGCTGGCCGCCACCCAGCGGTCCAGCGCCCGCTTGGCCGACCCGGAGTCGATCGACTCGGCCGCCTTGGCCATGCCGGCGGCGATCTGCTCGGCGAGGGTGCCGGGGCCCGGGTCGAGAGCCACCAGCGCCGCCGCCGAGTTCAGGAGTACGGCGTCGCGGACGGGGCCCGTCTCGCCGTCGAGCAGGCGGCGGGCGACGTCGGCGTTGTAGGCCGGGTCCGCTCCCCGCAGGGCCTCCACGGGGACCAGCTGGATGCCGACGTCCCGCGGGTCGAAGGTCTCCTCGGTGACCTTGCCGTCGCGGACGATCCAGACGCGGGAGGTCGCCGTGGTCGTCAGCTCGTCGAAGCCGTCGTCGCCGCGGAAGACGAGTGAGGAGTTGCCCCTCTCGGCGAACACACCCGCGATGAGCGGGGCCATGCGCGGGTCGGCGACACCGACCGCCTGTGCCTTCACCTTCGCCGGGTTGGTGAGCGGACCGAGCGCGTTGAAGGTCGTCCGGATGCCCAACTGCCCACGCGCGGCGGCCACATGACGCAGCGCCGGATGGAACTTGATCGCGAAGCAGAAGGTGATACCGGCCTCCTCGGCCACCTCGGCCACCCGCTTGGGTGTCAGCTCCAGATTGACGCCGAGCTTCTCCAGGACGTCCGAGGCACCGGACGCGGACGACGCGGCCCGGTTGCCGTGCTTGACGACCTTCGCGCCCGTGCCGGCGATGACGATCGACGACATCGTGGAGATGTTCACCGTCTTCGCGCCGTCGCCGCCGGTACCGACGATGTCGACGGTGCGCCCAGGCACCTCGATCACGTTCGCGTGCTCGTACATCGTGCGGACCAGACCGGTGATCTCCTCGACGGTCTCGCCCTTGGCCCTGAGCGCCACCGCGAACCCGGCGATCTGCGCGTCCGTCGCCTCGCCGCGCATGATCAGGTCCATCGCCCACGCGGTGTCGTCGGCGGACAGGTCGTGGCCGTCCAGCAGGCCGTTGAGCAGCCTGGGCCAGGAACGGCCCGCCGCGGTGTCGCCTCCAGCGGGGGTCACAGCGCTCATAAGGCCGCTCCTGGTCGTCGTAGAACCGGAAAACAGTGGTGAGCCCCACCCTATCCAGCTCAGGGCATGGAGAAGGGCCCCGTCCGAACACCGGACGGGGCCCTTCTGCCGCGCTGTGGCGAGCGCAGCGACAGGTGGGGATCAGTGGTGGCCGTGGCCGCTCGTGATCTCCTTGTACTCCTCGACGGTCGGCTTCGGAATCTGGGACTCCTCGCCGTAGTACGCCTCGCTGAGCTTGGCGCGCAGCTTCTCGGCGCCCTTCACCTTGCGCTCCACGCCGTTCTCGTCGACCGTCGGGCCGATCTCGACCGGCTTGTACTGCTCGTGCGCGGTGAGGGTGTGCAGCGCGTCCTGGCTGAGCGGCTCGTGCACCTCGATGAACTCACCGTGCGGCAGGCGCTTGATGATGCCGGACTCGCGACCGTGCAGCACCTTGTCCTTGTCGCGGCGCTGGAGGCCGAGGCAAATCCGCTTGGTGGCGATGAAGACCAGGACCGGCATCACGAAGAAGGCGACACGCACGAACCAGGTGATCGCGTTGATCGACAGGTGGAAGTGGGTGGCCCACAGGTCGTTGCCGCCACCGATCATCAGCACGAAGTACCAGGAGATCCAGGCGGCGCCGAACGCGGTACGCGTCGGGGCGTTGCGCGGACGGTCCAGGATGTGGTGCTCGCGCTTGTCGCCGGTGACCCAGGACTCGATGAAGGGGTAGACCGCGATCGAGACCAGGACCAGCGGGAAGATCACCAGCGGGATGAACACACCCAGGACGAGCGTGTGACCCCACAGGTTGATCTCCCAGCCCGGCATGACACGGATCAGGCCCTCGGAGAAGCCCATGTACCAGTCGGGCTGGGCGCCGGTCGACACCTGGTCCGGGCGGTAGGGGCCCATGGCCCAGATCGGGTTGATCGAGGCGATCGCCGCGATGGCCGTGATGACGCCGAAGACCAGGAAGAAGAAGCCGCCGGCCTTCGCCATGTACACCGGCAGCAGGGGCATGCCGACGACGTTGTTGTTCGTCTTGCCGGGGCCCGCGAACTGCGTGTGCTTGTGGTAGAAGACCAGGATCAGGTGGCCCACCATCAGGCCGAGCATGATGCCCGGCAGCAGCAGGATGTGGACCGAGTAGAACCGGGCCACGAAGTCGCCGCCGGGGAACTCGCCGCCGAAGAGGAACATCGACAGGTACGTGCCGACGATCGGCACGGACAGGATGGCGCCCTCCATGAAGCGGACACCGGTGCCGGAGAGCAGGTCGTCCGGGAGCGAGTAACCAGTGAAGCCGGTGAACATGCCCAGGACGAGCAGCAGGAAGCCGAACAGCCAGTTGACCTCACGCGGCTTGCGGAACGCGCCGGTGAAGAACACGCGCATCATGTGCACGAACATGCCCGCGAGGAAGATCAGCGCGGCCCAGTGGTGGATCTGCCGGATCAGCAGACCACCGCGCACGTCGAAGGAGATGTGCAGGGTCGAGCTGAAGGCCTCGGACATCATCTGGCCCTGCAGCGGGATGTAGCTGCCGTGGTACTCCACCTCGTTCATCGACGGGTGGAAGAACAGCGTCAGGTACACACCCGTGAGGATGAGGATGATGAAGCTGTACATGCACACTTCGCCCAACATGAACGACCAGTGGTCGGGGAAGATCTTGCGCATGTTGGTCTTGGCCAGGGAGTAGATCCCCAGCCGGCCGTCGGCCCAGTCGGCGACGCGCTCGCCGGCCGGCGCTTTGCCGCGCCGGGCCTCGGTGCTGGTGTTGGTGCTCATCCGCGCTCCCAGAATGCAGGACCGACGGGCTCTTCGAAGTCGCCGAGCGCCTCGAGGTAGCCCTGGTCGTTCACGCCGATGCGCAGCTGCGGCAGGGCGTGACCGGCGGGGCCGAAGATCACTCGGGCACCGTCGGAGAGGTCGAAGGTGGACTGGTGGCAGGGGCACAGCACGTGGTGCGTCTGCTGCTCGTAGAGGGAGATCGGGCAACCGACGTGGGTGCAGATCTTCGAGTACGCCACGATGCCCTCGTGCGACCACTCGAGCTCGCGCTTGTCCTTGATGTTGTCCGGCTGCAGCCGGACGATCATCAGGGCCGCCTTGGCGATCTCGGTCTGGAAGTTCTCGTCGTGCTCCTCCAGGCCCTCGGGCTTGGCGAAGGTGAGCGAGCCGACCGCGACGTCGGAGGCGCGCAGCGGCTCGTTGGTGTTCATGTTGACGAGCAGCTTGCCCTTGGACCACAGCGTGTGGCGGAGCTTGGTCCCCGGCAGCGGGCCGAGGTCGCGCAGCAGCATGACGCCGGAGAGCGGGAACAGGGCCAGCGCGCCGAACATCGTGTTGCGGATCAGCTTGCGGCGGCCGAGCGCGGACTCCTTGGCGCCCTGCTTGAAGTCGGCCATGACCTTGGCCTTGACCTCGGGCGAGGCCTCGATCGGGTGCCGCTCGTCGGCGATCTCCTCGTCGGACATCAGGGTGCGGGCCCAGTGGACCGCGCCGGCGCCGATGGCGAACAGCGCGAGGCCCAGGGTGAGGCCCAGCGCGAAGTTCAGCGCGTTGATGTGGCCGATCGGGAAGACGAAGATCGACTTGTCGTGCGGGATCGCCACGTAGGAGGCGATGAAGCCGACCGTGGCGAGCATCGAGACCGTGAACAGCATGGCCACCGTGCGCTCGGACCGCTTGGCAGCCCGCTCGTCGATGTCCTGGATCCGGTGCTCGTGCGGGGGCAGACCCGGATCCGCGAAGGGGTCCTTGTCGTCCGCGACGCTTACCGCGCCGTGCGCGTCCTGCTCAGCGGGCAGGTTCTCTTCTGGAATGTCTTGGCTACTCATGACTTCTTGGCCTTTGCGGTCCGAGCGGCGACCCAGACGGCGACCGCGATCAGCGCGCCGAGTCCGAAGATCCAGGCGAACAGGCCCTCGGAGACCGGGCCGAGACCGCCCAGCTCAAGGCCGCCGGGGCTCTCGGTGTCGTCACCGTTGACCGCGTTCAGGTACGCGATGATGTCCTTCTTGTTCTGCTCCGACAGCGTGGTGTCGGGGAACGACGGCATGTTCTGCGGGCCGGTCTGCATGGCCTCGTAGATGTGCTTCGGGTCGACGCCCTCGAGGCTCGGCGCGAACTTGCCGTGCGTCAGCGCACCGCCCTTGCCGGTGAAGTTGTGGCACTGCGCGCAGTTGGTGCGGAACAGCTCGCCGCCCTTGGCGATGTCGGCACCGTCGGGGCCGTACTGCGCCTTCGTGGGGACGGTCGGGCCGGCGCCCAGCGACGCGATGTACGCGGCCAGCTGGTCGATCTCGGCCTGGCTGTAGATGACCTTCTTGCGCGGGATCTGCGCGCCCGGCTGCTGGGCCGGCATACGGCCGGTGCCGACCTGGAAGTCGACGGCCGCGGAGCCCACGCCGACCAGGCTCGGGCCGTCGGTGGTGCCCTGACCGCCGGTTCCGTGGCACGTAGCGCAGCCTACGGAGTAGAGCTTCTTGCCCTCGTCGATGGCGAGAGACTGGGAGGTTTCATCGGCCTGCGCCTTGCTCGCGGGCGCGAACGCGGCGTACAGCCCCCCAGTGGCCGCCAGCGCGAGGAGTAGGACGACGACCGCCGCCAGCGGATGGCGTCGTCGTGCGGAGAGCTTTTTCACGGATTACCCCGGTGTCAGGATCTTCTGCGTCGATGCTTGTGGGTTGTGCGCCTGCCCGGCGCACGCGGGAACAGGCCCCGGCTACTTGATCAGGTAGATCGTGGCGAAGAGGCCGATCCACACGACATCGACGAAGTGCCAGTAGTAGGACACGACGATGGCCGCGGTCGCCTGCTCGTGGGTGAACCTCTTCGCCGCGTAGGTGCGGCCGAGGACGAACAGGAAGGCGATGAGGCCGCCCGTCACGTGCATGCCGTGGAACCCGGTGGTCAGGTAGAACACCGAGCCGTACGGGTCGGAGGACAGGGAGAGTCCGTCCTTCTTCACCAGCTCCGTGTACTCGAAGATCTGACCGCCGATGAAGATCGCACCCATGATGAAGGTGACGATGAACCAGCCCCGGAGCTTCTTCACGTCCCCGCGCTCGGCCGCGAACACGCCGAGCTGGCAGGTGAGGGAGGAGAGCACCAGGATCGTGGTGTTGGTCGCGGAGAACGGAAGGTTGAGATGGCTCGCCATCTCCTTCCAGTGATCCGGACCGGTCACCGATCGCAGGGTGAAGTACATCGCGAAGAGGGCCGCGAAGAACATCAGCTCGGAACTCAGCCAGATGATGGTTCCGACGCTGGTGAGGTTCGGCCGGTTGACCGACGGGTGCGCGTGCCCGGTTTCTACTGTCGTTGCTGTCGCCACGACCGACATTATGTCGGTCGCTTATCCCGCCCTCACTCCGGGGGGTGCCGTTCGGAGTGTTGCTGCCCGCCATACCGGTGTTGACGTGGTGTTGAACGGAGTAACATCCGCCGCAACAAGCCTTTCCGTACGACGCTGACGTCTCGGAGGAACAATGCAGCCGACCGCCACGGTGCTGGTCTACAGCGACGACTCCAACACTCGCGAGCAGGTTCGGTTGGCCACCGGGCGTCGGCCCGCTCCGGACGTCCCCGTGGTGGAGTTCGTGGAGTGCGCGACGCCCGCCGCCGTCCTCAAGGAGCTGGACAAGGGCGGCATCGACGTCTGTGTCCTGGACGGCGAGGCCGTGCCCATGGGCGGCATGGGCGTGTGCCGGCAGATCAAGGACGAGGTCTTCAACTGCCCGCCGGTGCTGCTGCTGATCGGCCGGCCCCAGGACGCGTGGCTCGCGACCTGGAGCCGTGCGGACGCGGCGGTGACGCACCCGGTGGACCCGGTGGAGTTCGCCTCGGCCCTGGCCTCCCTGCTGCGGCAGAAGCGGCTGCAGCAAAGCGCCTAGACGCTTTCCGGCCTGAGCCTCGCCACCTGGGCGGGGCTCGGGCCGTCCGGGGTGCCGGAGATCAGGGCGCTGCCCGAGCGCCACTTCTTCCAGCCCAGGTTCCAGTCGCCGAAGCCGTTGCCGAAGGTCTCCATGGTGTCGCCGTTGGAGTTGACGACCTTCACGACGTCGCCTTCGTTGATGTGGTCGAAGAACCACTCGGCGTTGGACGTGCTCATGCCGGTGCAGCCGTGGCTGACGTTCTCGTACCCCTGAGAGCCCACCGACCAGGGCGCGGCGTGCACGTACTCGCCGCTCCAGGTGACGCGGGTGGCGTAGTAGACCGGGAGGTCGTACGAGTCCGCGGAACCCTCGGCGATGCCGACCGTGGTGCCGCGCATGCGTACGAAGTACTCCTTGCCCAGCACCACTTTGACGCCGTTGCGGGTCTCGAAGCCGGGCTTGCCGGTGGTGACGGGGATCTCGTTGATCTCCTCGCCGTTCTTGTAGACCGTCATGGAGTGCGACGAGGCGTCGGTGAGGGCGATGACCCGGTCGCCGATGCCGATCTTCAGGGGCTTGGACTTGGCGCCCCACAGCCGGTCGCTGATCTTCACGCCGTCGAGGTTGCTGTGGACCGTGACGGTGGCGTGGGCGGGCCAGTAGTCCTTGGGCCGGTAGTGGAGTTCCTTGTCGTCCACCCAGTGCCAGGCGCCGTCGACGGCGGGCACGGAGTCGACCCTGAGGGCCCGTTCGACGATGGCGCGCTGTGCCTTGTCCTTGACCGGCCGGTCGAGTTCGGCGGTGATGGGCTGGCCGACGCCGTACTTGCCGGACTTGGGCCCGAACGTCACCTTCAGGGTCTTCTTGGTGGTGGGCCTGCTGGTGTCGAAGGCGAGCACCTTGCGGCCGGGCGCCCCGTCCTCGTCCTCGGTGCTCACCCGCAGCGTGTAGTGGGCGTTGGCGGCGAGCGGGGAGGTGCTGTGCCAGCGGGTGCCGTCGGCGTTGAGTTCGCCCGTCACATAGCGTCCTGTGGCGTCCGTGGCGGTGACGTCCGTGATCCGGCCGTCGTCGTCCTCGGCGGTGACTTCCAGGGGCTTGTCCGGGTCGGCCTTCTTCCCGTCGCCGGAGGGGCCGTTGAAGGAGATCTGGTCCGACGCGTCGTACGGCTTGGCGGTCAGCGGGTTGCCGCCGCTGCCGCAAGCGGTGCCGCCCGCGCCGAGGGCGATCACCAGCAGCGTGCAGCTGACGACGGTGCGGGTGCGCGGAGTGTGGTTCATGACCATCACGCTATGGACGTTCGTCAAGGACGGCGCGCGGGGTAACTCGTACGAGCGACCTGTACTGCGGCAAAAGCAGGAGCCCGGACGCTCCTGACGGAGTGTCCGGGCTCCTGTGAGCTCAGTGCGTGCTACTGGGTGCGGTTCTCACCGCGGTAGTACTCGAAGACCCAGCCGTACAGACCGACGAGAATCACCGGCGCCGAGAAGTACAGCAGCCACCAGCCGATCGCGACCGACAGGAAGGCCAGCGCGCCGCCGACGCCGAGGGCGAGCGGCTGCCAGCTGTGCGGGCTGAAGAACCCGACCTCGCCGGCGTCGTCCGCGACGTCGGCCTCCTTGTTGTCCATGGCACCCACGTCGACCCGCCGGGCCGTGAAGCCCAGGTAGAAGCCGATCATGATGCACAGACCGAAGGACAGGAAGAGCGCCGTGGTACCGACCGGCTCCTTCGACCACACGCCATAGACAACCGCCATGGCGAGGACGAAGACGCTCAGCCACATGAACATCTTGCCCTGAACCTTCACTTGCCGGCCTCCTTGCCACCAGCCAGAGCCTTCTCACCGTGAGGCGCGTTCTCGAGCTGGTCGAGAGCGGCGATCTCAGGGTGATGCAGGTCGAACGCCGGGGATTCGCTGCGGATCCGCGGCAGGGTGAGGAAGTTGTGCCGCGGCGGCGGGCAGGACGTCGCCCACTCGAGCGAGCGGCCGTAGCCCCACGGGTCGTCGACGCCGACCGGCTTGCCGTACTTGGCCGTCTTCCACACGTTGTAGAGGAACGGCAGGATCGACAGGCCGAGCAGGAAGGAACCGATCGTGGAGACCGTGTTCAGCGCGGTGAAGCCGTCGGCCGCGAGGTAGTCCGCGTAACGACGCGGCATGCCCTCGGCGCCCAGCCAGTGCTGCACCAGGAACGTGGTGTGGAAGCCGATGAACAGCGTCCAGAAGGTGATCTTGCCCAGCCGCTCGTCGAGCATCTTGCCGGTCATCTTCGGCCACCAGAAGTGGAAGCCGGAGAACATCGCGAACACCACGGTGCCGAAGACCACGTAGTGGAAGTGCGCCACCACGAAGTACGAGTCGGAGACGTGGAAGTCCAGCGGCGGCGAGGCCAGGATGACGCCGGTCAGACCACCGAAGGTGAAGGTGATCAGGAAGCCGGTCGCCCAGAGCATCGGTGTCTCGAAGGACAACGACCCCTTCCACATCGTTCCGATCCAGTTGAAGAACTTCACGCCGGTCGGTACGGCGATGAGGAACGTCATGAAGGAGAAGAACGGCAGGAGCACACCGCCGGTGACGTACATGTGGTGCGCCCACACCGTCACCGAGAGGCCGGCGATCGCGATGGTCGCGCCGATCAGGCCCATGTAGCCGAACATCGGCTTACGGGAGAAGACCGGGATGACCTCGGAGATGATGCCGAAGAACGGCAGCGCGATGATGTACACCTCTGGATGGCCGAAGAACCAGAAGAGGTGCTGCCACAGCAACGCTCCGCCGTTGGCCGAGTCGAAGACGTGTGCCCCGAATTTCCGATCCGCCTCCAGCGCGAACAGCGCGGCGGCGAGGACGGGGAAGGCGAGCAGGACCAGCACCGCGGTCAGCAGCACGTTCCACACGAAGATCGGCATGCGGAACATGGTCATGCCCGGCGCGCGCATGCAGATGATCGTGGTGATGAAGTTGACCGCACCGAGGATGGTGCCGAAGCCGGAGAAGGCCAGACCCATGATCCACATGTCGGCGCCGACGCCCGGCGAGCGGACCGCGTCCGACAGCGGGGAGTAGGCGAACCAGCCGAAGTCGGCCGCACCCTGCGGGGTGAGGAAGCCACCGACGGCGATGGTGGAGCCGAACAGGTAGAGCCAGTAGGCGAACATGTTCAGCCGCGGGAACGCCACGTCGGGGGCGCCGATCTGGAGCGGCATGATCCAGTTCGTGAAGCCGGCGAACAGCGGCGTCGCGAACATCAGCAGCATGATCGTGCCGTGCATCGTGAACGCCTGGTTGAACTGCTCGTTCGACATGATCTGCAGACCGGGCCGGGCGAGCTCGGCGCGCATCAGCAGCGCCATGACGCCGCCGATCAGGAAGAACGCGAAGGACGTGACGAGGTAGAGCGTCCCGATCGTCTTGTGGTCGGTGGTGGTGAGCCACTTGATCACGACGTTGCCGGGCTGCTTGCGCCTGACCGGCAGCTCGTCCGCGTAGTGGGACCCTGCTGCCGCGGCACCCTGGGGTTCGTTGAGGATGCTCACAGGTTGTTCGTCTCCCGGTTCTTCTCGTGGCTCGTCTGCGCGATGCCGGCGGGAACGTAACCGGTCTGCCCCTTCTTGGCGAGGTCCTTGAGGTGCTTCTCGTAGCGGTCCTCGGAGACGACCTTCACGTTGAAGAGCATCCGGGAGTGGTCCGTGCCGCACAGCTCGGCGCACTTGCCAAGGAAGGTGCCCTCCTTGTTGGGCGTCACCTGGAAGGCGTTGGTGTGGCCCGGGATGACGTCCATCTTCATCAGGAACGGCACCACCCAGAAGGAGTGGATGACGTCACGCGAGGTCAGGACGAAGCGGACCGTCTTGCCCTTGGGCAGCCACAGGGTCGGACCCGGGTTGCCGGTCTGCGGGTTCCGCGTGCCGGGCGTGCCGGTGTCGTAGACACCGCCGGCGTTCGCCGGGAACGCGTTCTTGAACCGGTCCGGAATGGCCGCCAGGTTCTTGTCGGTCTTCGCGTCGCCGGTCACGCCCTCGACGGGCGTGATGTAGTTGAAGCCCCAGCTCCACTGGTAGCCCACGACGTTGATGGTGACGTCGGGCTTCTTGTCGGTGAGGCTGAGGAGCTTCGACTCGTCGCGGGCCGTGAAGTAGAAGAGCACGGAGACGATGACGAGCGGAACGACCGTGTACAGCGCCTCGATCGGCATGTTGTACCGCGTCTGCGGAGGAACCTCGACCTTGGTGCGGCTGCGCCGGTGGAAGATCGTGCTCCAGATGATCAGGCCCCACACCAGCACGCCGGTGGCCAGCGCGGCAGCCCAGGAGCCCTGCCACAGGGAGAGGATCCGCGGAGCCTCTTCGGTGGTGGGGGTGGGCATACCAAGGCGGGGGAAGTCCTTGTATGTGCAACCGGTGGCGGTCGCCAGGACCAGGCCCGCGGTCATTGCCTGCAGCAGCTTCCGCCGCATCGGGCGCCGCGGCGAGCGGTCGGAGCCGTTGGGACTCACGTAGCGCCTTCCCGAGAGTCTCGCCCGCGCGGTTCGGCTGCGGCCTGCCTGCTCATCTGGTCGGTCGCCGCCCTGCGTCGGGCAGGGGTTTGGATGTTTATGCGGACCAAACCCTAGCCGACGCCCTCCGGGGGTTCAGCGGGAGGGGTGCCTACTGGGTAGGGGGTTCGCTGAATTGGCGGCTGCCGGTCCGTTGTGGCTGGTCGCGCAGTTCCCCGCGCCCCTAGGGGGTTAGCGTGGCTGCGTGTCATATTTCGACGCTGCTTCCAGTGCTCCTCTCCATCCCGTGGCTCGTCAGGCGCTGTTGGCCTCATTGGATGAAGGGTGGGCCGATCCGTCCCGTCTCTACCGTGAAGGCCGCAAGGCCCGGCTGCTCCTCGACGCTGCTCGGGAGGCTGCTGCCGAGGCTGTCGGGTGCAGAACGGACGAGTTGGTGTTCACCACCTCCGGGACCCGGGCCGTGCACGACGGCATCTCCGGGGCGTTGGCCGGGCGGCGGCGGGTCGGGCATCACCTGATCGTGTCTGCTGTCGAACATTCCTCGGTGCTGCATGCTGCCGATGCGCATGAGTCCGCCGGCGGAACCGTCACCCAGGTGGGTGTGGGCCGAACGGGCGCGGTGGAGGCGGCGGGCTATGCGGGAGCCATCCGGCCGGACACCGCTCTCGCCTGCCTCCAGGCCGCCAATCACGAGGTGGGGACCGTGCAGCCGGTGGGGGCGGTGGGCGAGGTGTGCCGGGCGGCCGGGGTGCCGTTGCTGGTGGACGCGGCGCAGTCGCTGGGGTGGGGGCCGGTGGAGGGTGACTGGTCGTTGTTGACGGCCAGTGCGCACAAGTGGGGCGGGCCGGCGGGGGTCGGGCTGCTCGTCGTACGGAAGGGTGTGCGGTTCGCGTCGCAAGGGCCCGCCGATGAGCGGGAGTCGGGGCGGGCGGCCGGGTTCGAGAACCTGCCGGCCATCGTCGCGGCCGCGGCTTCGCTGCGGGCCGTGCGGGCCGAGGCGGAGCAAGAGGCGGTACGGCTGCGGGAGCTGACGGAGCGGATTCGGGTACGGGTGCCGCGGCTGGTGTCCGACGTGGAGGTGGTCGGGGACGGCGAGCGGCGGCTGCCGGGGATCGTCACCTTCTCGTGTCTCTATGTCGACGGGGAGACTTTGCTGCACGAGCTGGACCGGGAGGGTTTCTCGGTCTCGTCCGGATCGTCCTGCACCAGCAGCACGCTGACGCCGAGCCATGTGCTCAAGGCGATGGGGGTGCTGAGTGAGGGGAATGTGCGGGTTTCGCTGCCGATGGGGACGGCCGAGGCCGATGTCGAGCGGTTCCTGGACGTGCTGCCGGGGGCGGTGGCGGGGGTGCGGGAGAAGTTGGGGGCGCCGGTTCCCGTGACCGTGCGGCAGGAGGACGCGCTCGTCGTGGACGCCCTGGGGAAGCTGTGCCCGCTGCCCGTCATCGAGCTGGCGAAGGTGATCGGGGATGTCCCGGTGGGCGGGACGGTGCGGGTGCTGGCCGACGACGAGGCGGCGCGGCTGGACATTCCGGCGTGGTGCGAGATGCGGGGGCAGGAGTACGTGGGGGAGGAACCGGCGGACCGGGGCTCGGCCTATGTGGTCCGCCGGGTGTCGTGACCCTCCGGGGCGTTACGCCAGGTGCTTCTGGACCTCGGTGGCGGCCTCGTCGCCGTACGCCTTGGTGAAGCGGTCCATGAAGTGGGCGCGGCGCAGCTGGTACTCCTGGGTGCCGACCGTCTCGATGACGAGAGTCGCGAGCATGCAGCCGACCTGGGCCGCGCGCTCCAGCGGGACGCCCCACGCCAGCCCCGACAGGAAGCCCGCGCGGAAGGCGTCGCCGACACCCGTGGGGTCGGCCTTGCGGTCCTCCTCGGGGCAGCCGACCTCGATCGGGTCCTGGCCGTCACGCTCGATACGAACGCCGCGCGCGCCGAGCGTCGTGACGCGGTGGCCGACCTTCGCGAGGATCTCGGCGTCGCTCCAGCCCGTCTTGGACTCGATGAGCCCCTTCTCGTACTCGTTCGAGAAGAGGTACGTGGCGCCCTCCAGCAGTATCCGGATCTCGTCGCCGTTCATCCGGGCGATCTGCTGGGAGAAGTCGGCGGCGAAGGGGATGGAACGGGAGCGGCACTCCTCGGTGTGGCGGAGCATCGCCTCGGGGTCGTCGGCGCCGATCAGGACCAGGTCGAGGCCGCCGACGCGGTCGGCGACGGTCTTCAGCTCGATCTGGCGGGCCTCGCTCATCGCGCCCGTGTAGAAGGAGCCGATCTGGTTGTGGTCGGCGTCGGTGGTGCACACGAAGCGGGCGGTGTGCAGGGTCTCCGAGATGCGGACCGAGTCGGTGTCGACGCCGTGCCGCTCCAGCCAGGCGCGGTACTCGTCGAAGTCGAAGCCGGCGGCGCCGACCAGGATGGGCTCGGTGCCGAGCTGGCCCATGCCGAAGGCGATGTTCGCGCCGACGCCACCGCGGCGGACGTCGAGGTTGTCGACCAGGAAGGAGAGCGAGACCGTGTGCAGCTGGTCCGCGACGAGCTGGTCGGCGAAGCGGCCGGGGAACGTCATGAGGTGGTCGGTGGCGATGGAGCCGGTGACTGCGATGCGCACGGCGAGGACTCTCCTGTGGGGAGACGGATTGACAGTTCACGCTACCCGGTCGTCGCGGGGGGCTGAAGCGGTTGGGGCGGGTGCGGAGGGGTGGGGGCGGGGGACGGAAGCCGTTGGGGCAGGGCGCGGAATCGGCCGTCGCGGCGCGTGGAAGCGGCCAAAACTACCCGATAGTAGATCTTTCTTCGCGGGCGTCGGCGTGCTTACGGTTCCGCTATGACGAACCTGAAGGTCCCTGCTGCGGCCCCGGTCGATCTGGAAGGCGACCTCGCGTCGCTGCGTGGTGACTGCGCCCGGATGGTCCCCCACTGGGCCGCGCCGGACCGGATCACCGCCCGGCCGGTCTCGCCTTCGCTCATCCACGGCGTGACCGTGCCGCCGAGGTCGGCGAGGCTGCTGGACGCGATGTCCGACTACGGCGACTGACGGCGCCGTAACCGCCCGCGACACCGGGCCCCGGCGGCCGGAAAGGCGTCCGTGGCCCGGATCGGCGCGTGCGAGGGAACCGTGCGCTCCCCCGGTGCGTCCCATCGCCGTCCCCCGGAAAGGGGATGCGCGATACGACCCCTATCCGCCCGTTATTGACAGGGCCGGGTCAGGGTCATGGACAGCTGTGCACGTGAAGGAGCGATGCGGTGAACACCGAGCGACCCGACAACGACGCCGCGGGCTCTGCCGAGGAGCGGGGCGACGCCGAGGAGCGGCGCGCCATGGCCGCCGGGACTCCCGGGGGTACGGAGGCCGACGCGGGCGCTCCGGGGCGGGGCGCGGGCGTGGAGGCCGACGAGGGGTCGGGGGCCGCGGGCACGGAGGGTGACGGCGGGGAGGCGACGGACGCCGGCGAGACCGAGGCTGCGGCGGCGGATGAATCCGGGGGCGCGGAGGCCCAGTCCCCGGAGACAGCCGCCGAAGAAGCCCACTCCCCGAAAGCGACCGTCGCCGAAGAGGCCCACTCCCCGGAGGCAGCTGCTCCCGAGAAGGCGGAGTCCCCCGCAACCGCCCCCTCCGAAAACGCCGCGTCCTCGGACGAAGTCCCCGGCCCCCACGAAACCCCCTCCGACACCCCCCGCCCACCCCGCCGCCGCTCCCCCGCTCTCGTCGCCTCCGTTGCCGCTGCCGTGCTGCTCGTTGGTGGCGGTGGGGCGTATCTCGCTGCCTATGCCTCCGGTGGGTCCGGTGGGGGGACGGCCTCCGGGGCGTCCGGCGATGACGGGACTCCGCCGCCGCTCGCGCTCGACGGGTACAGCGGGGGCAACGGGATCGCGCCCGGGGAGCCGAATCCGTACGGCGTGACGTACGAGGCCGACGGCAGTCTTCCCGGTGGGCCCGGGTCCGCGGCCGTGTACCAGGCCTCCGGCGAGGTCACCAAGGACGAGGTCGCGCGGCTCGCGAAGGCGCTGGGGCTGGACGGGACGCCCGTCGCGCGCGGGCAGGCCTGGCAGGTGGGGCCGAGCAAGGACGGGTCCGGACCGAGCCTCGTCGTGAACAAGCAGGCGCCCGGGACCTGGACCTTCCACCGGTACGCCGCCGGCACCGACGCCTGTCAGAGCACGATCGTCTGCCAGAAGGACCCCGCCAACCCCGCGAACGACACCGTCAGCGAGGAGGCCGCCAAGAAGGCCGCCGCGCCGATCCTGAAGGCGGTGGGTCAGGACGACGCGAAGGTCGACGCGAGCCAGATCATGGGCGCCCAGCGGGCGGTCAACGCCGATCCCGTGGTGGGCGGGCTGCCCACGTACGGCTGGACGACCGGGCTGACCGTGAGTGCGCAGGGCGAAGTGGTCGGCGGCAGCGGGCAGTTGAAGGCGCCGGTGAAGGGGGACACGTACCCCGTGCTGGGCGCGAAGAAGACACTGGAGCTGTTGAACTCGGCGCCGACCGTCGACCACCGCATGGGCATCGGCGGTTGCGCCACCCCCGTACCGCTGAAGGACCGTCTGGAAGCGCCGTGCGGTCAGGGGACCTCGGCCGCGACGGCGTCGTCCACGCCGGCGCAGAACACCGTCACCGTCGAGAAGGCCGTGTTCGGGCTGGCCTCGCACACCGTGGGCGGGCGGTCCGCGCTGGTGCCGTCCTGGCTCTTCGAGGTACGGGCGTCGGGCGCGCAGGACCCCTTCACGGTGACGTATCCCGCGATCGACCCGAAGTACCTGGCCTCGAACACGCCCTCAAGTGAGCCCACCACGTCGGCGCCGGCCACCCGGGACATCAAGGTGGACGGCTACGTCGCCGACGGCAACGCGCTGACCGTGACCTTCACGGGCGGGGTCTGCAGCGACTACGACGCGAAGGCGACCGAGGGTTCGGACGAGGTGACCGTGACGGTGACCGAGACGCCCTGGCAGGGCAAGGTCTGCATCATGATCGCCAAGGAGATGACGAAGACCGTGCAGCTGGACGAGCCGCTCGGCGACCGGAAGGTCGTCGGCTCGGACGGCAAGGAGATCCCGCAGGTGAAGCCGGGTGCGCGGCTGCCGAGGACGACGGCCGGGGTGCAGTAGAACCCCCGGACGTGCACGAAGGCGGCGGCCCTGTCGGAGGGGGCCGCCGCCTTCGGCGTACACGAGTGTGAAGCCGTATACGCGTGTGGGGCTTAGCTGAAGCTGTCGCCGCAGGCGCAGGAGCCCGTCGCGTTCGGGTTGTCGATCGTGAAGCCCTGCTTCTCGATGGTGTCCACGAAGTCGATGGACGCGCCACCCAGGTACGGGGCGCTCATGCGGTCGGTGACGACCTTGACGCCGCCGAAGTCCTTGACGACGTCGCCGTCGAGGGAACGCTCGTCGAAGAAGAGCTGGTAGCGCAGGCCGGAGCAGCCGCCGGGCTGTACGGCGACACGCAGGGCCAGGTCGTCACGGCCTTCCTGGTCGAGCAGGGCCTTGACCTTCGCCGCGGCGGCGTCGGACAGGATGATGCCGTCGGTGACGGTGCTGGTCTCGTCCGATACGGACATCTACATCTCTCCCGGGTTGTACGGAGACTGCTTGCCGACTGGTGCAACCGGCAAGGCCGCGGATTCATTCCGGGCCGGACGCTGTTTTTCGGCGCCTTCTTCATGCTCGCACATGCGGTCGCCGTCGGAAAATGCCGCTTCGGGATTCACGTCACATCGACGCAATGACCATCGTCAAAGTGACACGAAGCGGGTTATGATAGATAACGTCAGTTCGACGAAAAGAAAGGGTGCGTGTCGTGACCACCGCCCAGACCCCGGAGCTCGACGTACAGCCGTCTCCGCTCGCCCTGCTGCTGCTCGGCCGTGAGGCCGACCCGAAGAGCGAGCGGGGCGTCGAGTGCCCCGGCGACCTGCCCTCGCCCTCCGACCCGGACCTGGTCGAGCGTGCCCGCGCCGCCAAGGCGAAGCTCGGCGACAAGGTGTTCGTGCTCGGCCACCACTACCAGCGCGACGAGGTCATCCAGTTCGCGGACGTCACGGGTGACTCCTTCAAGCTGGCCCGGGACGCGGCCGCCCGCCCGGAGGCGGAGTACATCGTCTTCTGCGGTGTGCACTTCATGGCCGAGTCCGCCGACATCCTGACCTCGGACGACCAGAAGGTCGTCCTGCCCGACCTCGCCGCCGGCTGCTCGATGGCCGACATGGCGACGGCCGAGCAGGTCGCCGAGTGCTGGGACGTGCTGACCGAGGCCGGCATAGCCGAGCAGGTCGTGCCCGTCTCGTACATGAACTCGTCCGCGGACATCAAGGCGTTCACGGGCAAGCACGGCGGCACGATCTGCACCTCGTCCAACGCCCAGCGGGCCCTGGAGTGGGCCTTCGAGCAGGGCGACAAGGTCCTCTTCCTGCCCGACCAGCACCTCGGCCGCAACACCGCGGTCCGCGACATGGGCATGTCCCTGGAGGACTGCGTCCTCTACAACCCGCACAAGCCGAACGGCGGTCTGACCGCCGAGCAGCTGCGGGACGCGAAGATGATCCTGTGGCGCGGCCACTGCTCGGTGCACGGCCGCTTCTCGCTGGAGTCGGTCGAGGACGTCCGCGCCCGTATCCCCGGGGTGAACGTCCTGGTCCACCCCGAGTGCCGGCACGAGGTCGTGGCCGCGGCGGACTACGTCGGCTCGACGGAGTACATCATCAAGGCGCTGGAGGCGGCCCCGGCCGGTTCCAAGTGGGCCATCGGCACGGAGCTCAATCTCGTACGACGGCTCGCCAACCGTTTCGCGCCGGAGGGCAAGGAGATCGTCTTCCTGGACAAGACGGTCTGCTTCTGCTCGACCATGAACCGCATCGACCTCCCGCACCTGGTCTGGGCGCTGGAGTCGCTGGCCGAGGGCAAGCTCGTCAACCGGATCGAGGTCGACAAGGAGACCGAGGCGTTCGCGAAGCTGGCGCTGGAGCGGATGCTGGCGCTGCCGTAACCCTCGTACGTCCGTCCCCGCTCACGTCCGGTTCGGGTGGGCGGGGTCGAGGCTGAAGAGGGTGCCGTGGGGGGTCATCACGGTCAGCGCGCCCCCGTACAGAAGCACCTTGGGACTGGCCGCGTCGTCCGCGGAGCCCGCGTCGGTCCGGGCGGCCGTCTGCCACAGGAGGGTGCCCTCGCGGGTGTCCAGGGCGGCGACCCGGCCGCTGGGGCTGGCCAGGTAGAGGGTGCGGGTGCGCGAGTCGTACGTCGGGGAGCCGGAGTTCTCCACGCTGGTGCGGGTGTGCCAGAGCTCCTTGCCGGTCAGCGGGGACACCGCCGTCACCAGGCCGTTCGAGCCGGTGATCCACAGGGTGCCGGCCGCGAGCGTCGCCGAGCCGGCGTACGTCTTCGCGAGCTTCGTCGTCACCTGGCCGCCGGTCGTCGGGTCGGTCACGAGGATCCTGCCGAAGGTGGAGTCCTCCAGGGACACCGAGCTGTTCTCGTCCTGGGCCAGGACGAGAGCCGGGTGACCGTCCACGAGGCCGAGCATGCCGCTCTCGAAGGGGACCTGCTGGCGCGCGGCGACCTTGCCGTCGGCGCGGTTCACCTCCAGGAGCGTGGAGTTCTTCGCGCTCGCCTGCACGGGGTAGCACTGGGCGTACAGGCCGCTGCCCGCGGACAGGAACGTGCAGTAGTTGCGTGCGGGCAGTTCCAGGGTCCAGCGGGCCGCGCCGGTACGCGGGTTGCGGGCCGTCACGGTACGGCCGCCGCTGTCGGCGGTCAGTACGACGTCGCCGGACATGACCAGGGCGACGTTTTCGTCGTCGACCTTGCGGGTCCACAGCTGGTTGCCGTCGTCCACGTCGAGGGCGACGACGTGGGCCGGGTTGGTCGCGGAGCCCTCCTCGGCGACCTCCTGCCGGACGAGGACGGCACCGTCGTACACGCCGAGGACCGAGGAGTTGTACCCGGCGGGGTCGTCGCCGGGCGCGGCGAGGGCCGCGCGCCAGATGGTCTTGCCGGTCCGCGCGTCCAGCCGCACCGGCAGCACGCCGTCGCCGCCGCAGTAGACGGAGTCACCCTGGCCGAGGCACTCGGACTGACTGCCCGTAGGCGCCGCGCCCTTCTCGGCGCCCAGCGCGTACACCTCACCCCACTTCGCCTCTTCGAACACCGTCGACTGCCAGGTCTTCCAGCCGCTGGGCAGGGCGGCCCAGCGCGAGATGGACGCGGAGCCCGACCCGCCGCCGTCGCCGTCCGGAAACCCGGGCCCGTAGGTGATGTAGGCCAGCAGCCCGAGCCCCACGGCCCCGACCGTGCCGACGACCGCCCAGAGGGGGCGGACCCGACGGCGGCGGCCCGGACCGGTCGGGGAGGTGCGGTCGGTGGCGTTGCCGGGGAACGTGCGGGGGCTGATGAGCCGGTCCGAGCGGAGTGTCATGGTGACCGGGTCCGCGGGATCCGGCTCGGGCAGGGCGTCCGCGAACTCCTTTGCCAGTACGTCGAGTCCGGGCCGGTCGGCGACGTCCTTGGTGAGGCAGCGCTCGAGGATCCCGCGGAGCGGCTGGGCCACGCCGTCCAGTACGGGTGACTCGTGCACGACCCGGAAAGCGGTCATATAGGGGCTGTCGGCGTCGAACGGGCCGCGCCCGGTGGCCGAGAAGACGAGCAGCGCGCCGAGCGAGAAGACGTCGGAGGCGGGGCCGACGGTACGGGCGTCGGTGAACTGTTCCGGGGACATGAAGGGCGGGGTGCCGATCAACTGCCCTGTCTCGGTGAGGGTGTTGCCGTTGCCGCTCTCGGCGGCGCGGGATATGCCGAAGTCGATGACGCGGGGCCCGTCCTCGGCCATCAGCACGTTGGCCGGCTTGAGGTCGCGGTGGACGACGCCGGCGCGGTGGATGTCCCGCAGGGCCTCGACCAACCCGAGGGCCAGTTGCCGGAGTTGGGCGGGCCGCAGAGCGCCGAACTCGCGTATCTGCTCGGCGAGGGAGCGGCCCGGCACGTACTGGGTGGCCATCCAGGGGCGTTCGGCCTCGGGATCGGCGTCGAGAACGGGCGCGGTAAAGGCACCGCTCACCTTACGGACGGCATCGATCTCCTGCCGGAACCGCGCGCGAAAGACCTGGTCCTCGGCGTACTGGGCATGCACCACCTTGACAGCGACCTCACGCCCGGAGCGAGCCCGCCCCCGGTACACGATCCCCATCCCACCGGCCCCGAGCCGATCGACCAGCCGGTACCCGCCAACCGACTTCGGGTCGTCCTTGTGCAACGGCACGCCCGAATCCCCTCTCTGCACACGGCTGTTCGCGGGGTCAGCATATGTAACGGGGGCGACGGGGGTGGTGGGTGTGCCGAGTGGTGGACAAGGCTCTCGGCTGAGGTGTCAATTCTTTGAACCCTCACCAGCCGGGTTGGAACCAGCCCGGTTGACCTGCGCCTACGCGATCCCGGACAGCGGTGCGGCCCCTGGCTCACTCCACCCTTGGACGTACCAGCCCGGACTCGTACGCGATCACCACCAGCTGGGCCCGGTCGCGTGCGCCCAGCTTGGCCATGGCCCGGTTGACGTGTGTCTTCACGGTCAGCGGGCTGACCTCCAGGCGCTCGGCGATCTCGTCGTTGGAGTGGCCGCCGGCGACCTGGACGAGGACCTCGCGCTCGCGGACGGTGAGCGCTTCGAGGCGTTCGGCGCGGGCGGGATCGCGGTCGTCGTCCGCGTCGCCCTGGGCGAGGAAGCGGGCGATCAGGCCCTTGGTGGCCGTCGGGGAGAGCAGGGCCTCGCCGCCGGCCGCGACCCGGATGGCGTTGAGCAGTTCGTCGGGTTCGCTGCCCTTGCCGAGAAAGCCGGAGGCGCCGGCCCGCAGGGACTGCACGACGTAGTCGTCGACCTCGAAGGTGGTGAGGATGACGATGCGGACGTGGGCGAGGCTGGGGTCGGTGCTGATCATGCGGGTGGCGGCGAGGCCGTCGGTGCCGGGCATCCGGATGTCCATGAGGACGACGTCGGCCCGCTCCTGCTTGGCGAGGCGTACGGCCTCGGCGCCGTCGGAGGCCTCGCCCACCACCTCCATGTCGGGCTCGGAGTCCACGAGGACGCGGAAGGCGCTGCGCAGCAGGGCCTGGTCGTCGGCGAGCAGGACACGGATGGTCATGCGCTTCCCCCGGTGGTGGCCGTACGGGTCTTGACCGGCAGGATCGCATGCACGCGGAAGCCGCCGCCGTAGCGGGGGCCGGTGGTGAGGGTGCCGCGCAGGGCGGTGACGCGTTCGCGCATGCCGAGCAGGCCGTGGCCGCCGCCGTTCTCGGGGTCGTCGTCCTCGCCGGAACCGTTGTCGAGGACGGTGATCTCGACGTTCGGGCCGACGCGTACGACGCTGACCTCGGCCTTCGCCTCCATGCCGGCGTGCTTCTGGACGTTGGTGAGGGCTTCCTGGATGACGCGGTAGGCGGCGAGGTCGACGGCGGCGGGGAGGGTGGTGCCGTGGTCGGCGCGGGCGACCTCGACGTGCAGGCCGGCGCTGCGGAAGGTGCCGACGAGTTCGTCGAGGCGGCTGAGGCCGGGGGCGGGTTCGGTGGGCGCCTCGGGGTCGCCGGACTGTCTCAACAGGCCGACGGTGGCGCGGAGTTCGTTGAGCGCGGAGCGGCTGGCCTCGCGGACGTGGGCGAGGGCTTCCTTGGCCTGGTCGGGGCGCTTGTCCATGACGTGGGCGGCGACACCGGCCTGGACGTTCACGAGCGCGATGTGGTGGGCCACGACGTCGTGCAGGTCGCGAGCGATACGGAGGCGCTCTTCTGCGACCCGGCGCCGTGCCTCCTCCTCGCGGGTGCGCTCGGCTCGTTCGGCCCGCTCGCGGATGGCTTGTACGACGGCTCTACGGCTGCGTACGGCGTCGCCCGCGGTGGCGCCGATGCCGGTCCAGGCGAAGATCGCGAGGTTCTCCTGGGCGTACCACGGGAGGGGGCCGCCGAGCATCGCGGCGCCGGTCAGCACGGTCATCGTGAGCAGGCCGAGGCGCCAGGTGGTGGGGCGGTCGGTGGTGGCGGCGACGGTGAAGAGGGCGACGACTGCGGACATGGCGACGGGGGCGCGGGGGTCGCCTACGACGCACTCGACGGCGGAGACGGTGCCGGTGAGGGCCAGGACGGTTCTGGGGGCGCGGCGGCGGAAGACCAGGGCGAGGGCGCCGAGGGTCATGAGGACCAGGGCGAGGGGGTCGGGGGTGCGGACGCCCCAGGTGACGCCGTTCGCGCCGTGCGGGTCGACGAACGAGCCGGCCACCATGCAGGCGAGTACGCCGGCCGCGAGGGTTGCGTCCAGGGCGAGGGGGTGCGCCTTCAGGCGACATCTGGTGCGTTCTAGGGTGCCGCTCACGTTTGAACAGTACGGGGCGGTGATGTGCGCCGGAACTGCCGGTAGCGGTACCGCGCCGTGCCGGGAGCGGTACCGCGCCGTGCCGTAACATGCCGCGCCGCCCCTGGGGGCTGCCGCCCCCAGACCCCCGCATCGGCCCTGAACGGGCCTCGTCCTCAAACGCCGGACGGGCTGAATGTGCCTGACCGACGCTGAAAGTACCGACCGGCACGATAAAGAGGCCGTCGCCGGATGGGTGGGGCTCGGTGCTCGGAGAAGCCGGCGCCCATGCCACCCCGGCGGCCTCCAAAAACTCCCGGCGGCCTCCAAAAGCTCCCCGCGGACCCCAACCGCCCCGTCAGCCCGGGATCAAGCCGTCGTCGCTGAGTAGGTCGCGGACCTGCTGGAGGGTCGCGTCCGGGGACGGGAGGATCAGGTCGGAGGGTTGGAGGGAGTCGTCCGGGAGGGGGGTGCCCAGTTCGCGGACCTTGGACAGGAGGGCTTCCAGGGTGCGGCGGAAGCCGGGGCCGTCGCCGTTCTCCATCTCGCGCAGGAGCTCGTCGTCCAGCTTGTTGAGTTCGGTGAGGTGGCTGTCCGCCAGCCTCACCTGCCCCTCCCCCATGATCCGTACGACCATGTCGCCCATGTCGGCCTCCCGGTCCGGGCCCCTACTGCTTGTCGAAGCGCGGGGTGTCCTGCGGCTGCTGCTGGGACTGGGACTCGCCGCTGCCGCCCTCGATCGCCTGCTGGGGCGAACCGCCGGCCAGCTCCGCCTTCATCCGCTGCAGTTCCAGCTCTACATCCGTACCACCGGAGAGCCGGTCCAGCTCGGCCTGGATGTCGTCCTTGTGCATGCCGGACTGGTCGTCCAGGGCACCGGACGCGAGGAGCTCGTCGATGGCGCCGGCACGGGCCTGGAGCTGGGCGGTCTTGTCCTCGGCACGCTGGATCGCCAGGCCCACGTCGCCCATCTCCTCCGAGATGCCGGAGAAGGCCTCGCCGATCCGGGTCTGGGCCTGGGCCGCGGTGTACGTGGCCTTGATGGTCTCCTTCTTGGTGCGGAAGGCGTCGACCTTTGCCTGGAGCCGCTGGGCCGCGAGGGTGAGCTTCTCCTCCTCGCCCTGCAGCGTCGCGTGCTGGGTCTCCAGGTCCGTCACCTGCTGCTGGAGCGCCGCGCGCCGGGAGAGCGCCTCGCGGGCCAGGTCCTCACGGCCCAGCGCGAGCGCCTTGCGGCCCTGGTCCTCCAGCTTGCCCGACTGCTGCTGCAGCTGGTTGAGCTGGAGCTCCAGGCGCTTGCGGGACGTGGCGACGTCCGCCACACCCCGGCGCACCTTCTGAAGCAGCTCCAGCTGCTTCTGGTACGAGTAATCGAGGGTCTCGCGCGGGTCCTCGGCCCGGTCAAGGGCCTTGTTCGCCTTCGCGCGGAAGATCATCCCCATACGCTTCATGACACCGCTCATGGGCTTCGCGCGCCCCCTTCTGACGGACTTCCAGCTCCAGCTCTGCGACAGAACCCACAGTACGGGCCCTGCATCCATTGACGCACTGTTCCGGGACGGATGCGCTCATCCCCAAGGACGACTGCACCCGGTCCCGCTCCGGCGTAGGGAGTAGGTGTCCCCCCGACGTAGCCGGATCGTGCGCAACGCCCCCTCTGTCCCTTACATGACGACTGGTGTTGCCGGATCGTTCCCCACGGGGCTGGGGTCCAACCCCCGGACCCCTTACCCTTGGGTTTTGTGTTCCGTAGCCGTGCCAAGGAAGAGAAGGCCCCCGCCGACAAGGCGGGCGTGACCGACTCCAAGCAGACCCGTGACCCGCAGGCCCCGAAGGGCCGCCCCACGCCCAAGCGCAGTGAGGCCCAGACCCAGCGCCGCAGCGTCGCCAGCACGTCGCTGACGCGCAAGGACGCCGCCAAGCGTCAGCGCGAGGAGCGCCGGGCGGCGCTCGAGCGGCAGCGCCAGGCGCTGGCCGGCGGCGACGAGCGGTATCTGCCCGCCCGCGACAAGGGGCCGGTGCGGAAGTTCGCCCGCGACTGGATCGACTCGCGGTTCAACGTGGCGGAGTTCTTCCTGCCGATGGCCGTGATCATCCTCGTGCTGAGCGTGGTGCGGGTGGCGGCGCTGCAGAACATCGCGCTGCTGCTGTGGCTGGTCGTGATCGTGCTGATCGTGGTGGACGCGTTCGTCAGCGCGTTCCGCCTGCGCAAGGCGCTCGCCGCGCGCTTCCCCGGCCAGAACACCAAGGGCGCCACGCGCTACGCCCTGATGCGCTCCCTCCAGATGCGCCGGCTCCGGCTGCCGAAGCCGCAGGTCAAGCGCGGAGAGCGGCCCTGAGCACGACGTCGTTCTCCGGGGGCGCGGCGGAATCCTGGCTGGCCGGGCTGGGCGGGCTGCGTAACGCCGTACGGCAGGAGCTGGTGTCCCGGCAGCTCGACGAGCAGATAGCAGGGCGGTTCCCGGTCGGGCAGCGGCTGCGGGTGCTCGACGTGGGGATGGGCCAGGGCACACAGGCCCTGCGGCTGGCCCGGGCCGGCCATCAGGTGACCGGCGTCGAGCAGGACGCCACGATGGTCGCGGCCGCGCGCGAGGCCCTCGCGGGTGAGCCCGAGGGCATCCGGGAGCGGGTGCGGATCGTCCAGGGCGACGGCCGGGACACCGGGGTGCACTTCCTGCCGGGCAGCTTCGACGTGGTCCTCTGCCATGGCGTGCTCATGTACGTCGAGGAGCCGGACGCCCTGCTCGCGGGGCTCGCGCGGATGCTCGCACCGGGCGGCCTGCTGTCGCTGCTGGTGCGCAACGCGGACGCGCTCGCGATGCGTCCCGGCCTGTACGGCGACTGGGCGGGCGCCCTCGCCTCCTTCGACACCGTGTCCTACACGAACCGCCTGGGCCTGGACGTACGGGCCGACCGGCTGGAGACACTGACAGGCGCGCTCGCCGGCATCGGCGCGCCGCTGCACGCCTGGTACGGGGTACGGGTCTTCACGGACACGGCGGCGGACGACGCCCCGGCGCCGGCCGACGTGGAGACGCTGCTCGCGGTCGAGGAGCGGGCCGGCCGGACGGACCCGTACCGCTCGGTGGCGGCTCTGCTGCACCTGTGCGGTGTACGGGGCTAAGCGCTCCGCTGGAAGAGCGGCGAGGGGTGTCGGTCGACTGCGGCGCCATCGTGGCTGGTCGCTCCCACACTCGCGGCTTCGCTCGATCGGGAGGGACCCCCATCGCGGCGGAGCCGCATGTTGGCACAGCCCCGCGCCCCTGGCGGCGTTGCCGAACCGCAGCCGACTTCCCCAGGACCGCTTAGAGCCCCCCAATCCCCCTCGTTCGGGTGACTAACACAAGCCGGGCGATCACCCCGAAGTGAGACTCGGGGCATGGACGTTTCCCGCACCCGTGCCCTCCGTCTGCTCGCTCCCCTCGCCGCGCTCGTGCTGCTGACCGCCTGTTCCGGCTCGGGTTCCGGTGACAAGGCCGACTCGTCGACCAAGCAGGCCGCGCAGGCCGCCGTACCCGCGTCGAGCAACGACCTGCAGAGCGACTACCAGAAGGTGATCAAGGACGTTCTGCCGTCGGTCGTGCAGATCCAGGCGAGCAGCGATCTCGGGTCGGGGGTCGTGTACGACGACAAGGGGCACATCGTCACCAACGCGCATGTCGTCGGGGACGAGAAGACGTTCAAGGTGACGACCGCGGGCAGCGAGGACACGCTCACCGCGAAGCTCGTCTACTCGTATCCGGAGCAGGACCTCGCCGTCATCAAGCTGGACAAGGTGCCGGACGGGCTGAAGGCGGCGGCCTTCGCGGACTCCTCGAAGGTCCAGGTCGGCCAGATCGTGCTGGCGATGGGCTCGCCGCTCGGGCTGTCGTCCAGCGTGACGCAGGGGATCGTCTCGGCGACCGGCCGGACCGTCAGCGAGGGCGGCTCGGACGGGGGCACGGGCGCGACGATCCCGAACATGATCCAGACGTCCGCGGCGATCAACCCCGGCAACAGCGGCGGCGCCCTGGTCAACCTCGACGGGCAGGTCATCGGCATCCCGACGCTCGCCGCCATCGATCCCAACATGGGCAACAGCGCGCCCGGTATCGGGTTCGCGATCCCGGCGTCGATGGTGAAGACGGTCGCCGGCCAGATCATCAAGGACGGCAAGGTGACCGACTCGGGCCGGGCCGCGCTCGGCATCACGGGCCGTACGGTCGTGGACGACAGCCTGCAGCCCGCCGGGGTCGCCGTGGTCGAGGTGAAGAGCGGAGGGGCGGCCGACAAGGCCGGGATCGAGCCCGGGGACGTCATCACCCGGCTCGGTGACACGGACATCACCACCATCACGTCCCTGACCGAGGCGCTGGCGGCGGACAAGCCCGGCGACAAGACATCGGTGACGTACACGCGCGACGGCGCCGAGAAGAAGGCCGACGTGACGCTGGGCGAGCAGTGAGAGCAGGGGCGGCCTGCGAACTGGTGGGCCGCCCCCCGCTGCGGACTACACCTCGGACTAGGCCTCGGCGGAGCGCAGGCTCATCGGCCCGTAGATCTCCGCGGTGTCCTCGAACAGCCGCACCTGCTCGGCGCCGCCTTCGAGGAGGGCCTTCCAGTGCTCCCCGATCCATGACTCGGCGTCGCCCTGCGTGGTGAACTCCTCGGGCTGCACCGCGGGCTGGACCTCCCCGCCGTCGGCCTTCTCGAACCGCCACGTCCATGCCGCCATGTCGCCTCCGCTGGGTTGAGCCACCTGGTGATCAACCTACGGTAGTTGATCGCCTACTGGCCGGTGGGGGCTTGTCGCGCCCACGCGGCGGTAGCCGCATATAAGCACCGCCCCGCGCCCCTTAGGGCGTATCCCGTGACGCAAGACTAGAGGTGAGCGGAGAAAATCATTTCTGTGGAAGTGACTCTGCTCGGTACCGGTGCCCCCGCTGGGCTCCCCCGCCCCGATTGTCCCTGCGCTGCTTGCGCCGTTGCGCTCGGGCAGGACTCGCGGGCTGCCACCGCGCTGCTCGTGGACGGGACGCTGCTGCTCGATCTGACGCCGGGTGCCGCCTTCGCTGCCGCTCGGGCGGGGCATTCGCTGGGCGGGGTGCGGCAGGTGCTGTTGTCGCATCCGCATGAGGGGCCGGCCGTGGAGGTGCCTGCCGGGCTGCCGCAGCCGGGGCGGGTGCCGGACGGGCGGGAGCTGGCGCTGCTGACGGGTCATCGGGTGCGGGCGGTGGCGATGGACGCGCCGGGCACGGGGTACGCCGTGACCGGGCCGAACGGGCAGCGGCTGCTGTACCTGCCGCCGGGGGCCGCGCCGGCCGGGCTGGAGAACGGCAACGGGGCCGTGGAGTCGTACGACATGGTGCTCGCCGATGTCGTGGGGCGGCCGGACGCGCTGGCGAAGCTGCGGGCGGTGGGCGCGTTGGGGCCGACCACCGATGTCGTCGCCGTACATCTGGATCATGACGTGCCGCCGGGGGCCGAGTTGCGGCGGCGGCTCGCGGCGGCCGGGGCGCGGGCCGTGCCGGACGGGGCGACGCTGACCGTGGGGGTGTACGAGGACGTGCCCGACGTGCCGCGGCGGACGCTGGTGCTGGGCGGGGCGCGTTCGGGCAAGTCGGTGGAGGCCGAGCGGCGCCTGGAGGCCTTCCCTGAGGTGCTGTACGTGGCGACCGGCGGGCAGCGCGGCGGCGACACCGAGTGGGCGGCGCGGGTGGCCGCGCACCGGGAGCGGCGGCCGGGTTCCTGGCGTACGACGGAGACCTGCGACCTCGTACCGCTGCTGGCGGAGGACGGGGCGCCGCTGCTGGTCGACTGTCTCTCGCTGTGGCTGACGGACGCGATGGACTCCGTCGGGGCGTGGGACGACGCGGTGTGGGCGGACGGCGGCGAACGGGCCCTGCGGGACCGGGTGCGCGAGCTGACGGAGGCGGTGCGCGCGAGCCGGCGGACCGTGGTCGCCGTATCGAACGAGGTGGGGTCGGGGATCGTGCCCGCCACGGCTTCGGGGCGGCGCTACCGGGACGAACTCGGGCGCCTGAACGCCGCGTTCGCGGGCGAGTGCGAGCAGGTGGTGCTCGTGGTGGCGGGACAGGCCCTGGTGCTACGAGGGTGAGTCGTCCCGGCGGGCCACGATGCGGTGGGTGTTCGTGGCGAAGCGGTCGAGGACCAGGCGGGTCGTGGTGAGGACCGTGCAGGGGTGGGCGTCCAGTTCGGTGCGGAGGTCGGCCGCGCGGGACTGGGGGAACTCCAGGACGAGGACGCCGGAGGGGCGCAGGGCCGCCACGGCCGCTTGGAGTTCCTCGGGGGTGGATGGGGGGCGCAGGAGGGTTACGACGTCGTAGCGGGCGCGGAGGGCTGCCGCCAGGGGCGGGTCGGTGAGGGTGCCGATGTAGGCCTCCTCGATGCGGTCGGCCTCGCGGGCCCAGGTCACACGCGTGGTGGCGTCGACGCCGTCGAAGGACGTGTACGGGAAGAACTCGCGGGCGGTCTCGGGGAAGTGCGCGTCGCCCGTTCCGACGTCCAGCCAGCTCTCCGGCTCGGGGAGAACTCTCTGGACGGCGCGGGCCGTTGAGCGGTGGCGGCGTTGCCGGTCGAGGTCGCGGACGCGGGTGCGCAGACGGTTCACGGAGTTCATGGCGTTCATGGACGGCTCCCGGGGGCGTAGGACAATCCACTGCAAAACGGAAAGTATGGGATCTTGATCTTGGGGGCAACGACGTCGGAGGCGCGTGGTGGCGATGTGGCGCGATGGCGTTCGACCGGTGCCGGTACTGTTCGGCGAATGAGCTCGCTTAACCTCGACGACTTCACCGATCTGATCGAGCGCCCCGACGGCGGGGTCCGCCGCGACGCGGAGGCGCGCCGGGAACGTCAGATCGTGCCGCCCGGATCGCTGGGCCGCCTCGACGACCTGGGTGAGTGGCTGTCCGCGGCACAGGCCTCGGTGCCGGTTCGGCCGATCGAACGGCCCCGGGTGGTGCTCTTCGCCGGCGACCACGGCATCGCCGAACTGGGCGTCTCGGCACGGCCCGCGGGCAGCGCCGGCGAGCTCGTGCGGGAGGTCCTGGAGGGCGGCCGTCCGGTCTCCGTGCTGGCCCGCCGGCTCGGCGTGCCGGTGCGGATCGTCGACCTTGCCCTCGACTGCGACCCGGACTCGCTTCCCGACGAGGTGGTACGGCACCGGGTGCGGCGCGGCAGCGGTCGTATCGACGTCGAGGACGCGCTGACGGCCGAGGAGGCCGAGGCGGCGTTCCGGGCCGGGGTCGCGGTGGCCGACGAGGAGGCCGACGCCGGGACCGATGTGGTGGTGCTCGGCGATGTGAGCGTGGGCGGGACGACGGCGGCCGGGGTGCTGGTCGCCGCGCTGTGCGGGACCGACGCGTCGGTGGTGACCGGGCGGGGCGGGCTCGCGATCGACGACCTGGCGTGGATGCGGAAGTGCGCTGCGATCCGGGACGCGCTGCGGCGGGCGCGGCCGGTGCTCGGGGACCAGTTGCAGCTGCTGGCGACCGTGGGCGGGGCCGACCTCACGGCGATGACGGGGTTCCTGCTGCAGAGTGCGGTGCGGAAGACGCCGGTGATTCTCGACGGGGTCGTGGCGGCCGCGTGTGCGCTGGTGGCGCAGCGGATCGCGTTCCGGGCGCCGGACTGGTGGCTGGCGGCGCACGACAGCGGGGAGCCGGGGCAGGCGAAGGCGCTGGACCGGATGGCCCTGGAGCCGCTGCTGTCGCACGGGGTGACGGTGGGCGAGGGAGCCGGGGCACTGCTGGCGCTGCCCCTGGTGCAGGCCGCGGCGGCACTGGCGGCGGAGCTGCCCGAGAAGCCGGTGGCCGAGGAGGAGCCGGAGAAGGAGGAGTAGCGGTTTCGGCGCCTCCGCGAGATGCAGCCGAAAGTCGGCCGCACCGGAGACGAAAGATGGTGGGGTTCGCCGGGGCGTCGCCCATATGATCCTCTCTCATGGGAGATGCCCGAAATGCCTCGCGGCGGGCCGCCGCGTTTGCCGTCTGGTACCTGCGGGCCGTCGCGTTCGTCAACTTCCTCAGTGCGGTGTGGGTCTCCCTGGGGCAGGACGTGCGACGGCACAACCAGGAGAACTTCTTCACGCCGTACCTGCTGACCGCCGGCTTCGCCTCCGGCGTCTTCACCGCGTTCCTCGCCATCACCATGCGGCGCCGCAAACGCGCCGCGTGGATCCTCAACCTCGCGCTGGCCGGCCCCTTCCTCGCCCTGTTCGGCTTCGCGCTGAGCTTCCCGGAGATCCGCCAGTACGCCCAGAACTGGATCTCCCTGGCCCTCACCGCCGCCTTCGTGGTCGCGCTGCTGGTCGGCCGCAAGGAGTTCTACGCCAAGGGCGACCGCTCCAACCCGAAGCTCGCCGCCGCCGTCGCGGTCGGCGGCACGCTCGTCGCCTCCCTGCTGGCCGGCCTCCTGGTGACCGTCACCAACCAGGCCCCGGACGCGGCGAGTTCGACGTTCCTGGAGCGCTGGCGCTACGGCGCCTTCCGGCTGGTGTCGGTCGCCGTGGACGAGTCCCGCTTCCCCGGCGTCGACGTGCCGAACTGGGTCAACGTCGGCATCAACGCACTCAGCACCGTGCTGGTCCTCGCCGTCTTCTACGCCGCCTTCCGCTCCCGGCGCGCCGTCGACCCGATCACCGAGGACGACGAGAAGCGGCTGCGGGTGCTGCTCGACAAGCACGGCGAGCGGGACTCGCTCGGCTACTTCTCGCTGCGCCGGGAGAAGAGCGTCGTGTGGTCGCCGACCGGGAAGGCGGCCGTCGCCTACCGGGTGGTGGGCGGTGTCTCGCTGGCCTCCGGTGACCCCATCGGCGACCCGGAGGCATGGCCCGGTGCCATCGACCCGTGGCTCGCCGAGGCGCGGGCGCACGGCTGGATCCCGGCGGTGATGGGCGCGAGCGAGGAGGCCGGGACCGTGTACGCGCGGCACGGGCTGGACGCGCTGGAGCTCGGCGACGAAGCCCTGGTCGAGGTCGCCGAGTTCACCCTGGAGGGGCGCGCCATGCGGACCGTGCGGCAGGCCTACAACCGGGTGAAGCGGGCCGGGTACACCGTGCGGATCCGGCGGCACGAGGACATCCCGGCGGACGAGATGGCGTATCTGCTCAAGCGGGCGGACGACTGGCGGGACGGGGCCACCGAGCGCGGGTTCAGCATGGCGCTGGGGCGGCTCGGGGACCCCGAGGACGGGCAGTGCGTGATGCTCGAATGCTCGGACGGACAGGGCGAGTTGAAGGCGGTGCTGTCCTTCGTGCCCTGGGGGCCGCACGGGCTCTCCCTCGACCTGATGCGGCGCGACCGGGACTCCGACAACGGGCTGATGGAGTTCATGGTGCTCGAACTCCTGCGCCGCGCCGGGGAGATCGGGATCACCCAGGTCTCGCTCAACTTCGCCATGTTCCGCTCGGTCTTCGAACGCGGGGCGCGGCTCGGCGCCGGGCCGGTGCTGAGGCTGTGGCGCTCGCTGCTCAGCTTCTTCTCGCGCTGGTGGCAGATCGAGTCGCTGTACCGGGCCAACGCCAAGTACCGGCCCATCTGGGAGCCGCGGTTCCTGCTGTTCGAGAAGAGCGCGGACCTGCCCCGCATCGGTATCGCCTCCGCGCGCGCGGAGGGCTTCCTGGAGGCGCCGGGGCTGCCCAAGTGGCTGCACCGCAAGCACCTCGAATCGCACCGCTGAGGACCACCGCATGAACACCCTCGCCCGCTGGGCGCGCGCCGAATGGGGGCTCCTGTACGTCACGGTGCGCGAGCCGCTGGCCAAGCGGCGCCTGCGGGCGATCCCGATGACGCTCGCGGCGGTGGCCCTGACGGCGGCCATACAGCTCGTGCAGAACCAGTCCTGGGGCTACCGGTTCGTGCAGAACGTGGGCGGGGTGCGGGCCGAGGACCCGCTGTGGCTGGCCCTGCTGCGCACCCCCGTGTCGCTCTTCGTGCCCGCGCTCGACCTGCCGGTATGGGGTGCGCTCGCGCAGATCCTGTTCGTGTTCGGCATCGCGGAGATCTGCCTCGGCCAGTGGCGCACCCTCGTCATCGCGTACACCGCCACCCTCGCCGGGACGCTGTACGCGCGCGTGGGCATCTGGCTCGGCTTCGACAACCCCTTCGGCCTGCCCGCCTCGGACGCCCTGGTCGTCGACACCGGCCCCTCGGCGGCCGTGGTGGGCCTCGCCGTCTTCGTCGGCTGGCGGTACGGCGCCCATGTCACGGCGGGCGCGGTGGCCGCGGCGATGGTGGTCGAGGTGATGCTGAAGGGGAACCTCGCCGGCAAGGAGCATCTCGCGGCGATCGTGGCGGTGGTGGGGCTGATCGGGCTGTCGGCGCTGCGGCGCCGTCACCGGCGCTCCAGGAGCGGGTGCGGGTCGGGCTTTCCGCCGATCCAGTCCTGAATCCTGCGGCGGGGTCCGGCCCAGCGGCGGTCGTGGTGGTACGCGCGCAGGATGGACTTGGCGCGGGCGCGCGGGCGGCGGCCGTAGAAACGGCGGGCCCACGGGGAGGCGGGGCGGGCCAGGCGGATCATGCCGATGAGGCCGACCAGCGGGACGATCACGCTGAAGATCGCCATCCGGGTCTTGCCCTTGCTCAGCACGACGAGGGAGAAGAGGAAGTTGATGGTGATCGTCGAGATGACGCTGCCGCGGTCCTGCAGCTCCTCCTGGCTGATGTCGTTGACGCCGAACGGCGAGAAGCCCGCGAGCATCAGACCGACCAGGGCCGCCGTCAGCACCACGACCTCGACGCTCTTGCGGCCCTCCTCGGTCCAGTAGACGTCGTCGAGGTGCAGGATCAGCGCGAACTCGTCGAGGACCAGCCCCGCACCCATCCCGAAGAGCACCGCGCACACCGCCGCGCCGAACCCGTGCCGGCCGCTGGCCACCGCCCCGAAGCCGCCGACGACGGTCAGGATCACGCCGGGCACCACATGGTGGATGTGCAGCCCGCCCGCCTTGACGTTGCCGAAGGGCCCCTTGCCGGCCCGGATGAGACGGGTGATGACCCGGGTGATCAGGAACGTCAGCACGAACGCGGTGAGGGCGAGGAGCAGCGGCAGCTTGCCGGGCTCGATGATGTTGCGCTGCAGCCAATGTCCCATGTGCGCACTTTATCCAGGGGGAGCCTCCCCGCCCCGGCGAACGCCCGGTAACCTGCGCCGGTGCCCGAACCCTCCAAGACCCCCTGGCCGGACGGCCTCCGCTTCGCCTTCGGCACGCTCACCGTGCTTCCGGTGAAGGTGACCCGCTGGGACCGGGACGCGGCCCGCGGCGGCATGCTCTGCGCCCCGCTCGCCGGGCTGGTCGTCGGCGGCTGCGCGGCCCTGGTCGGCGCACTCCTGCTCGCCCTCGGCGCGGGCCCGCTGCTCGCCGCCGTCGTCTCCGTCGCCGTGCCCGCCGCGCTCACCCGGGGACTGCACCTGGACGGGCTCGCGGACACCGCGGACGGGCTCGGCAGCGGGAAGCCCGCCGAGGAAGCGCTGCGGATCATGAAGCAGTCGGACATCGGGCCGTTCGGGGTCATCACCCTGGTCCTCGTGCTGCTCGCCCAGGTGGCCGCGCTGGCCCAGGCGTACGGCGGCTCATGGGGCCGGGGCGCCCTGGCCGCCGTCGTCTCGGCGACCGCGGCCCGGCTGGCGCTCACCCTGGCGGCCCGGACGGGGGTGCCGGCCGCGCGCCCGGAGGGGCTGGGGGCGGCCGTCGCGGGGGTGGTTCCGGTACGGGGGGCGGTCGCCGCCGCCGTGGTGGTGACCGCGGTCGCCGCGGGCGCGGGGGCGCTCGTGTCGTCGTACGACATCGTCCGTACGGCGATGGCGGTCCTCGTGTCTGTCGGGGTCGCCGAACTCCTCCTCCGTCACTGCACGCGCCGTTTCGGCGGGGTCACCGGGGATGTGTTCGGCGGGCTTGCCGAGACTGCTGCGACGGTTTCGCTGCTGGTGTTGTCCCTGGGGCACTAGTCTCTTCCGGCGTACACGGACAAGTGTTGTGCGATCGGGGGATGTTCGTGCCGAAGCTGCGTCGTGCCATGGCCTGGTTCATCGACTTCGCGCTGGTGCTGACGCTGGCCGCCGGGCTGGCCGTGCTCACCTTCCATCGGATCGCTGGGCTGGTCACCGACGTGCCCGAACTAGCCGCCCGCGGCGGGCTCGACCTGCTGTCCTCGCGCGGTGACGTGATCGGCGCCTCGGCGGACTTCGGCGTCTCGCTGTGGGACAAGGTGGTGTTCGACGTCGAGGAGGCCTTCGGCGTACTCGTCGTGGCGACCTTCCTCTACCAGTGGGGCTGCCTCGTCCTCGCCGGCCGGACCGTCGGCAAGGGGCTGCTCGGGCTCAAGGTCACCCCGTGCGCGCCTCGCCGGGCCGCGGTGCGGGCGCTGGTCACCACCGCCGCCGACATCGCGGTGTACGCCGTCGCCTGTGTGCTGCTGATCGAGCGTCAATTCGTGCTGTCGGTCATGGTGTGGGCGCTGGCGGTGCTGTTCTTCCTGTTCAACGCGCTGCCGGTGCTCTCCCCCACCCGCCGCTCGTTCGCCGACCGGGTCGCCGGTACGACGGTCACCGGGCTCGGGATCAGCACGCCCGGCGCCACGCCCCCAGTTCGTACTTTTTGAGCATCGAGCTGAACTTCAGGCGCCGCGCCTCCGGGCAGAAGCGGCTCGTCGGCAGCTCGTACTCGACGTGGAAGACCGCCTTGTCGGCCTTGATGAAGGGCTTCATGGCCGAGCACTCGTCGTACTGGGCGCACTGTTCGTTGACCGCGAAGTCGAAGTCCCCGACCAGATCCGGGATCTGGTCGAGGTCGTTCTTCAGGCCCACCGCCATGCCCCGGTCGTGGGCCAGCTTGGCGATCAGGCGGTTGTAGCGGAGCTGGTCGGTGGCGGTGAGCGGGAAGCCGGTGCTGTTCTTGTAGCCGTCCATGTTGTCCGGCTCCACCGCGTCGAAGCCCTTCTTGCGGCACATGTCGATGCGGGCCGCCATCAGGGGCTCCAGGACCTTCGTCTTCCGGATGTCGAGCCAGCTCTCGCCCTCCCAGCCGTTGCCCTTGCCGATCACCGACTTGGGGAACTTCTTCGCGTCGGGCCGCCAGTCCTCGTAGGCGCCGGTCGACAGGTAGCAGATGACCTTGCGGCCCTTGCGGTGCAGCGTCGTGACCGTCGCCTTGGGCTGGTCGAAGCCGTCGATGTCGTAGACCGGCACGTCGACGGAGGTGTCGACCTTGCCGCTGAGCTGCCACTGCCAGGCCACGCCGGGGCGCGGCTGCCAGTGCTTCCCGGACGACCCGGAGTCGGAGAGGCTGCCGCAGCCCGCCGACAGGAGGACCAGGGCGAGCAGCAGGGCGGGGCGTTTCAAGGGGCGGGCTCCAGGGTGTGGACAGCGTTCGCAAAGGATCGTCTCCGAAATGACCGCGGCGCAACTCACAGGTGAATGGCGGTGGGAATGAGCCGGGGCCCGTGCGCGCGTAGGCTCAGCCGGAGTGTCAGCCGTACCGGGGAAGGCCCCGCTGGAACCGCCGCCAGAGGTCCGACTTAGGGTCGGCCGTCGGGCCCGGTCGACCCACTCAGATCGGCCACTGGAACTTCACATCGGAAGCGAGATTTCACCACCGTGACTGCTCTCACTCTCAGCACCGCCGCGGCGCCCGGCCTGCGGGCCGACGCGATCGTCGTCGGTGTCGCCAAGGGCGCCAAGGGCCCTGTCGTGGCACCCGGCGCCGAAGCCGTCGACAAGGCCTACGGCGGCAGCCTCGCCGGCGTCCTGGAAACCCTCGGTGCCGCCGGTGCCGAGGGCGAGGTGACGAAGCTGCCGGCCCCGAGCGGCTTCAAGGCTCCCCTCGTCGTGGCGGTCGGCCTGGGCGCCGAGCCCGAGAAGGACTCCGGCTACGGCGCGGAGGCCCTCCGCAAGGCCGCCGGCGCCGCGGCCCGCACCCTCGCCGGCGCCAAGAAGGCCGCCTTCGCCCTGCCGGTCGTGGACGCCTCCGACGTCGGCGCGATCGCCGAGGGCGTGCTGCTGGGCGCGTACTCCTTCGACACCTACAAGAACTCCGCGCCCGCGAAGAGCGCCGACAGGGCCAAGAACGGCAAGGCGCCGCTCGCCGAGGCCGCGCTGCTCGGCGCCAAGCCCCGCGACAAGGAGCACAAGGCGGCGCTCGAGCGCGCCACCGCGGTCGCCGAGGAGCTCAACCGCGCCCGCGACCTGATCAACATGCCGCCGAACGACCTCAACCCCGAGGCCTTCGCGGCGGTCGCGCAGACCGCGGCCAAGGAGCACGGCCTCAAGGTGCAGGTGCTCGACGTGAAGGCGCTGGAGAAGGGCGGCTACGGCGGCATCCTCGGCGTCGGCGCGGGCTCCGCGTCCGGCCCGCGGCTGGTGAAGCTGTCGTACACCTCCGCCAAGGCGAAGAAGCACCTCGCGCTCGTCGGCAAGGGCATCACCTACGACTCGGGCGGCATCTCGCTCAAGCCGGCCGGCCACAACGAGACGATGAAGTGCGACATGAGCGGGGCGGCCGCCGTGTTCGCGGCCGTCGTCGCCGCCGCGCGCCTCGGTCTGGAGGTGAACGTCACCGGCTGGCTGGCGCTCGCCGAGAACATGCCGTCGGGCTCCGCGACCCGTCCCGGTGACGTGCTGCGCATGTACAGCGGCAAGACGGTCGAGGTCCTCAACACCGACGCCGAGGGCCGGCTGGTGCTGGCCGACGCCCTGTGGGCCGCCTCCGAGGAGAAGCCGGACGCCATCGTCGACGTCGCGACCCTCACCGGCGCGATGATGCTGGCGCTGGGCAACCGCACCTTCGGGATCATGGCCAACGACGACGCCTTCCGCACGGCCGTGCACGAGGCCGCCGAGGAGGTCGGCGAGCCGGCCTGGCCGATGCCGCTGCCGGACCACCTGCGCAAGGGCATGGACTCCCCCACCGCCGACATCGCCAACATGGGCGAGCGGATGGGCGGCGGCCTGGTCGCGGGCCTGTTCCTCAAGGAGTTCGTCGGCGAGGGCATCACCTGGGCCCACCTCGACATCGCGGGCCCGGCGTACAACGAGGGCGGCCCGTTCGGTTACACCCCCAAGGGCGGTACGGGTACGGCGGTGCGCACGCTGGTACGGCTCGCGGAGCTGACCGCGGCGGGCGACCTGGGCTGACGTCGTCCTGAGTGAGGGGGCTCCGCGCGCGGGTAGGGCGGAGCCCCCTCTTTCTCGCATGTGCGCACAACTGAACGTGGGACGTCTCACACACCGGCCCGGCGTCTCGTTCACCTCCGACAAGTGCGAAGATGGGGCTCGGCAGGACAGGGCCCCACCACAGGGCCGAAGAAAGAGCGGCCGGACACCAGCCGCCGACCGGTCACTGCTGACCGGCTTAGGCGCACATGCATGGAGGACGTGACGTGGCGAACGACGCCAGCACCGTTTTCGACCTAGTGATCCTCGGCGGTGGTAGTGGCGGTTACGCCGCGGCCCTGCGGGGGGCCCAGCTGGGCCTGGACGTCGCCCTGATCGAGAAGGACAAGGTCGGCGGTACCTGCCTGCACCGGGGATGCATCCCCACCAAGGCCCTGCTGCACGCGGGCGAGATCGCCGACCAGGCCCGCGAGAGCGAGCAGTTCGGCGTGAAGGCCACCTTCGAGGGCATCGACGTACCCGCGGTCCACAAGTACAAGGACGGCGTGATCGCCGGTCTGTACAAGGGCCTGCAGGGTCTGATCGCCTCGCGCAAGGTGACGTACATCGAGGGTGAGGGCCGGCTGTCCTCCCCCACCTCCGTCGACGTGAACGGCCAGCGCGTCCAGGGCCGCCACGTGCTCCTCGCGACCGGCTCCGTGCCGAAGTCGCTGCCGGGCCTGGAGATCGACGGCAACCGCATCATCTCCTCGGACCACGCCCTCGTCCTGGACCGCGTGCCGAAGTCCGCGATCATCCTGGGCGGCGGTGTCATCGGCGTCGAGTTCGCCTCGGCGTGGAAGTCCTTCGGCTCGGACGTGACCGTCATCGAGGGCCTCAAGCACCTCGTCCCGGTCGAGGACGAGAACTCCTCCAAGCTTCTTGAGCGCGCCTTCCGCAAGCGCGGCATCAAGTTCAACCTGGGCACCTTCTTCTCGAAGGCCGAGTACACCGCCGACGGCGTCAAGGTCACTCTCGCCGACGGCAAGGAGTTCGAGGCCGAGGTGCTGCTGGTCGCGGTCGGCCGCGGCCCGGTCTCCGCCGGTCTCGGTTACGAGGAGCAGGGCGTCGCCATGGACCGCGGCTACGTCCTGGTCGACGAGTACATGCGCACCAACGTGCCCACCATCTCCGCCGTCGGTGACCTGGTCCCGACGCTCCAGCTCGCGCACGTCGGCTTCGCCGAGGGCATCCTGGTGGCGGAGCGTCTGGCCGGTCTCAAGACCGTCCCGATCGACTACGACGGTGTCCCCCGCGTGACCTACTGCCACCCGGAGGTCGCCTCCGTCGGCATCACCGAGGCCAAGGCCAAGGAGATCTACGGTGCGGACAAGGTCGTCGCTCTGAAGTACAACCTCGCGGGCAACGGCAAGAGCAAGATCCTCAACACCGCGGGCGAGATCAAGCTCGTCCAGGTGAAGGACGGTGCCGTGGTCGGCGTCCACATGGTCGGCGACCGCATGGGCGAGCAGGTCGGCGAGGCCCAGCTGATCTACAACTGGGAAGCGCTGCCCGCCGAGGTCGCCCAGCTCATCCACGCCCACCCGACGCAGAACGAGGCGCTCGGCGAGGCCCACCTGGCCCTGGCCGGCAAGCCGCTGCACTCGCACGACTGACCCTCGGTCGACAAAGCGACTCCGCGTCTAAGCGACGACACAGACTTCCGCAATTCGTAAGGAGCAACCGAAACCATGGCGGTTTCCGTAACCCTTCCGGCGCTCGGCGAGAGCGTCACCGAGGGCACTGTCACCCGCTGGCTGAAGGCCGAGGGTGAGCGCGTCGAGGCCGACGAGCCGCTGCTCGAGGTCTCGACCGACAAGGTCGACACCGAGATCCCCTCGCCCGCCGCCGGTGTCCTCGCCTCCATCAAGGTCGCCGAGGACGAGACCGTCGAGGTCGGCGCCGAGCTGGCCGTGATCGACGACGGCACGGGTGCCCCCGCCGCTGCCCCGGCCCCCGCCGCCGAGCCCGTGGCCACGCCACCTGGGAGACCCCCACGGCAGCCCTCGGACCCACCGATCCGACCGCCACTGCGGAGGGAGCGGCCAACGGCACGACCCCGGCCGCACC